>CAMAWM010000006.1 GCA_945861965.1 Chitinophaga pinensis
TTATAAATGGATAATTAGGTTCAGAATATACGTCTTCAAATAAAGCCGAATGCAAAGGTAAAGCTGAGCTTTCGCTAAACTCTACAGATGATTGAACTACTTCAATAACTTTTGCTTCCAATTGCTCCAACTCAATTTCATTTGCCCAATTGTTATCTAAAATCTTTTTACGCGTTTTCTCTAATGGATCACGCATTTTATATTCTTCAACTTCTTCTTTTGTACGGTATTTTGCTGGATCGCTCATGCTATGTCCGCGGTATCGATACGTTCTTATTTCTAAAAATGTTGGGCCCTTTGATTCACGTGCGTCAGTAGCAGCTTTTGATATTGCTTCGTGCACTGTTTCGGGTTGCATTCCGTCTACAGCATAACAAGGCATATCGTAAGCCAATCCTAGTTTATAAATATCTGTATTGTTTGTTGTCCTTTCTACCGATGTGCCCATTGCATAGCCATTGTTTTCGCAAACAAATATAATTGGCAGTTTCCAAAGCATTGCCATATTAAATGTTTCGTGCAATGCTCCTTGTCTAACAGCTCCATCGCCCATAAAACAAACGGTTACTTGGTTTCCATCACGGTATTTATCAGCCAAAGCAATGCCGGCACCAAGCGGAATTTGACCGCCAACTATACCATGTCCGCCAAAAAAATTATGCTTTTTACTAAACATGTGCATGCTACCACCTTTTCCTTTTGAACACCCAGTCGTTTTTCCAAATAGTTCAGCCATTACTTCATTGGCCGAAATGCCACAACCTAATGCATGTGCATGATCTCGGTAGGCAGTTATGATTCGATCTTCATTTTGCAATGCAGTCATTGTTCCGGCTACTATTGCTTCTTGCCCAATATATAAATGACAAAAGCCCTTAATTTTTTGTTGACCATACAATTGAGCAGCTTTTTCTTCAAATCTGCGCATAAGCAACATTTGTTCAAACCATTTAATATATATTTCTTTTGAAAAGGATTTATTCATTTATTATAAAAAACAAGGCGCAAAAATAAAAAAATAAGTGATTGAAAAAAACGGAACTATCGAACTTCATAAATCAGTGAATAGTTGTGTAAATCAGAGTTGTACGATAATTCAATGAAAATCAAACAGAATGTGCCGTATTTTTTTCTTGCGATAAACTGTTTTTCATACCCTCATTGAAACAGGTTCTGCAACGAGCTTCATAGGTATCGCTTTCGCCAAGCATTACCAAATTGTCTACATTTACTTTTCTAAAAGAATGTGTAGCAACATCACCGCATGACATACAAATAGCATGTAATTTTGTTACATAATCGGCTACAGCCATTAATTCTGGAACTGGACCAAAAGGTTTTCCAAGATAATCCATATCAAGACCGGCAACAATTATTCTTTTGCCTTGTTCGGCCAAATTTTGGCAAACATTTACAAGTTCATCGTCAAAAAATTGTGCCTCATCAATACCTATCACATTTGCTTCGCCTGACATTAGTAAAATATTTACTGAGGCCATTACTGGTGTTGACTGAATGCTGTTTGAATTATGTGATACAACTTCGGTTTCGTTGTATCGATTATCAAGTGTAGGTTTAAAAATCTCAACATTTTGATTGGCAATTTTAGCCCTAGTCAATCTGCGAATAAGCTCTTCGGTTTTGCCTGAAAACATACTTCCACATACAACTTCTATCCAACCTTTTCGTTTATCAAAATGTGCTCTTGGCTCCTGAAACATGCTGCGAATATAATCAGCAAGTCGCAAATACTTTACACTTTAACATAAATGTTTATTTCTAATGCTTGATGAAACCGCTTTAATATTAAATTTTTGTTAACCGAAATAAGCGTTGCGCTTTTTATAAAATTAAAACTAAAAACAATAAACTAAATAGATGAATTCATTACAATTATTAACCAAAATTAAAAGTCGATTAGAAGACTTGAATCATGCTGCCGAGCAGGTGCTAAGCAACAACAACGACTTAAGCGCGCTTGACAAAGATTTATTAAAACAGAGATGCGTAGAATTGTACGAGCTTCTAATTAAGTTAAAAACCAAAGCCGATATTTCTGCTGAAGACATGGAAGTTTTAGAGAATATTGAAATGGATCAAAAAGAAATTTCGATTAGGGAAATCATTTCGCAAACTGAAAACGAAGAGATTTCATTGAATAGTATTGCTGAATCATTTATTGAAAATCAAGTTGAACCTTTGCCTGAAATAGTTGATGAGTTTATTGCTGAAGTTCCACAAATAGAATCAGAAGCGATTGAAATAATAGAAGAAATAGCAGAAGAAAAAATCGAAGTTGTAGCAATGGAAATTAATGAAACTGCAATTGAACAAACAGAATTTTCGGACGAAAAAATAGATGAGCTAATAAAAGAAACCTTGCATAGCAAATCCGAAAACTATCAGTTAAATTTTAAAAAAGAAGAAAAACCAGCACCATTTTTAAGCATTGCCAAAACCGAAGTTCCAGTAGTGGAAACAAGCTTAAACGAACGACTAAATGGAAATGGATTTGAAATAAGCAATAAAATTCCTGAACCTAAAATAGATAGTTTGAAAACTGCCATTTCCTTGAATAAAAAAATTGCTTTTGTTAACGAATTATTTAGAGAAAATGTAGTTGAGTATGCAAAAGCAATTGACAAATTAAATAGCTCAAACAACTTGAACGAGGCATTGGTTTTTTGGGGTGATTTAAAATTGCTTCACAACTGGGACACAAATAATAATTTAGTGGGCGAGTTGGAAAAAATGATTCAACAAAGGTTTTCTCACGTCTAATTACAAGAAATACTTTACGGGAATTTCGGAAATTTTTTAAAATCAGGTTTGCGTTTTTCTAAAAAAGAATTTTTTCCTTCTTTGGCCTCATCAGTCATATAATATAAAAGCGTTGCATTGCCTGCCAACTCTTGTATTCCGGCCTGTCCATCAAGTTCTGCATTGAACGAAGATTTTATCATCCGCAATGCAACAGGACTTTTTTCCATAATTTTTTTGCACCAATCAAGGGTGGTTTCTTCCAATATTTCAAGCGGAACAACTTTATTTACCAATCCCATTTGCAAGGCCTCTTGTGCATTGTATTGATCGCACAAAAACCAAATCTCGCGTGCTTTTTTTTGTCCTACTAATCTAGCCAAATAACTAGCACCAAAACCGCCATCAAAACTTCCAACTTTAGGTCCAGTTTGACCAAATATTGCATTTTCGGCAGCAATTGTCAAATCGCAAATTACATGCAAAACGTGGCCACCACCAATTGCAAAACCCGCAACCATTGCAATTACCGGTTTTGGAATTCTGCGAATTTGCATTTGCAAATCCAACACATTTAATCGCGGAATTCCATCCTCACCAACATAACCTCCATGGCCTCGTACGCTTTGATCGCCACCGCTGCAAAAAGCTTTTCCGCCTTCGCCTGTTAAAATTACAACAAGCACATCTTCATTCTGTCTTGCCAATTCCATTGCTTCACTCATTTCCTTTACTGTAAGAGGCGTAAAAGCATTGTGAACCTCAGGACGATTGATGCTTATTTTTGCAATTCCATCGAAGTATTGAAATAAAATTTCTTTGTATTCTTTCAGATTTATCCAATTTATTTTACTCATTGTACATTTTATTTTTATTGAATTTTTATGTTTTTAAACTTTAGAAATTCTTTTGCATTTTCATCCATATCAAATTTTAATTCTAAGATTTTAGCTGTCTTAGATTTGTTGAAAAACGAATGCAAAGTTTTCTTCAATTGATTATTTGAACGGCAAAAATAATATTCCAACCCAAACTCTTTGCAAAGATTCTTAGCAGTTAATTTATGTTTTGTTAAAAAAAATTCCTCCAGCTCTGGTTGAGATTGTGGTCCATCAATCAAATTAAAAATTCCTCCGCCATTATTGTTTACTATAATTACGCGTAAGTTCGATTTGTTGTGTTCATTCCAAAATGCATTTCTATCGTAAAAAAAAGCAAGATCGCCTGTAATTAATGTAACTATTTGATCAGTTATCATAGCTGAACCAAGGGCAGTTGATGAACACCCATCAATTCCACTTACTCCACGATTTGCGAAAACAGAAATTTTATTTTGCGACAAACCAGCATAACTTACATACCTGATGGACGAACTATTTGAAATTTGAAGTTGACTGTTTTGTGGCAATGTTTTCAGAATTAAATTAACAGATTTCAACTCGCTTTCATTTTTCGAATTCATGAAATGTTCCAAAGTATTTATCGCTTTTTTCTCAAGCAGTTGCCAACTTGTTAAATATAAATTCGAATTCTGTTTATTACTTTGTTTTTGTTTTGCTATTTCAAACAAAACATTTGTTGGATTGCCCAAAATAAAATCTGTAACATTTCCGTATGTATTTACTTTGCAATTTTTATCTTCCTGAATTCGAATATGTGTTTTTGGACTGCAATTTTTCAACCAAGTTTTCAAAGATTTTGAAACCAATGGTCCGCCAAAACTAATTATGAATTCGGGTTCAAGCTGTTTCAAAACACTTGAATTGGCATTTGAAATTATAAAATCAAAATGTTTGATAAATGATGACTCTTGTTGATTCGAAACAACATCGGCAAAAATTACAAAGCCTTGTTTTTGCAAATTTTTTATTTGTTGTGTAAGTTTTTTGTTTGGTAAAAGTTGGCCAACAACAACAATTTTTTTGTTATAAAATTTAGTCGGTTCAATTATTTTATCGTATGAATTAGTGGATTTCGTTTTTGATTCATTCCACTTTATTTTCTGAATTTTTATTTTTGATTCCGGCAAAATGTAAAGCGGTTCTTTCAATGGAACATTGATGTGAACAGGACCGAAAACCGGAAACATACTTTTACTTAAAACATCCTGAATTTTATTTTGATGCGTAGATTCGGTACAATTTATATTTGCTCTAACATGCTTGTCATACACATTTGCCTGATTGATCATTTGTCCATCTTGTTGGTTTAAATATTCCTCGGGACGATCAGCGGTTAAAACAACTAAAGGAATTTTTTGATAATAGGCTTCGGCAATTGCAGGATAAAAATTCAAAGCTGCAGTTCCACTTGTGCAAATTAGCACTACAGGTTTCTGCAATTGTTGCGCCATGCCCAATGCCAAATAAGCCGCACTGCGTTCATCTACAATTACACATGTTTTAATTTTTTTGTTGCGACTAAATGCAAAAACCAATGGCGCAGAACGCGATCCTGGGCAAATTACCGCATGTCGAATTCCGAATTCGCTGCACAGTTTTGATATGACAAAAGCATGGTTGTTCAATGGCTTTAAAATTGAAATCTAATTCCGGCATTTACACCCCAACTTCTTGCTTGAGGAACATCTAAATGGGTTAATCGATGAACCATATTTATTGAGAAAATACGAAAAATATTTTCAATTCCATATCCAATTTCAATGTATGGCTGATCTTCAAATGAATGTGTTTTTGTCAATGGCCTTTTGTTTCTATCGTTTATTGGCAAAATCTCTAAATTTTTTTTATCCAAATTTCCGTAAGCGGCTTTTACAAATGCAAAATTGCGCCACTTCCATTTTCGAATAAGTGGAATGCGATTAAAAAACAACCCTTCAACATGTTGAACGTATGTAAAATGAATGTACTCATCGCTAATAAATTCATAAAAATTCATCAATGAATAATTAAAATCAGAGTATAAAAATGTTTGATTTCCGCGTGCTACATCTAACAATGGATAAGGCAATCTTCCCCAAATTTTTCCAATTGATAACCAATAATCAGCCGTACCAAAAGTTCCTGTGTTTAGATGATGTGTAGCATTGATTTGAAATTTATCGTAATCAAAATTTCCATCAAAAATGTTTTTAAAACCACGTATATAAGTAAACGTTAATATAGGAAATTTTGAGCGTTGAAAACGCAAGCGGTCATTGCCTCTTACAATCATCGTTTCTTTATAAGCCCATCGCAATTCTATACTCGCTTGCGTATTCGTAAAAGATTCGCGAATTGTTGCTGTTGAATTCGTATCGGAATAATTTGTTTTATACGCAAAAACAAAATTACCAAGTGGCGAAAAAGTATTGCGTTGTAAATTTATTCTATAAGTCCAATCTCTTTTAGGTTGCGACAAAAAATTTAGTTTTATTTCCTGTGTATGATTTAACCTTATCTTGTGACCAAAAATACTGATTGCCTGAAAAAAACTGGACGAGTTGTTGGCCAATGAACCTAAATCGGTTGTAATGCCTAACAAATCATAATCGTCACGAAATTGAGCGCCAATAACGCTCCAATTTTTTCGACTAACAATTCTATCAATTCCGATATTGTATTTCAACCTTTCGTCTTTAAATCCATAAGCCAAGTATGATTTTAAAATCCATTTTCTGTTAAACAAATGATTGGTTTTAAAGCCCAGTCGAATTCTATTTCCTTCAACATTGTTGTACGCATACAGAAAAACATAAGGACCAACATCAACACCATCAAAGCGTTTATACCCTTCAACAACAAATCGAATAATATCAATATAGGTATGAATTACCGGTAAATTTTTAATGGAATCAACAACCTGATACATTTGCTTTTCAACACTTGTAAATTGTTCTGGCCTTTTTAATTTCCAATAGGCGCTATCGCGCTCTAAAGTATTTTCGTTTTCGTGTACAATTGTTTTATCAAAAAAATCTGGGTTTTTTGGTTCGTTCACAACAATATCCGAAAACGAGTTGTAAAATTTTGCAATCATTCCTGTTGATTTTTTTGTCAATTCCGCAATATCAAAAACCAATCTGTTTTTGTATACAATGTAAGGTCCTGCATTAGTTTGAATTAACTCTTGTTGAATTTTTAATCGATCAATAAAATTCAAATTTGCCGATTTTGAAATCTCAACATCAATCCGTTTTAATGCCCAAGTAGAATCTTGAATCCATAAATGTCCGATGAACCCTAAATCCTGTTCTCGTTTTAAATTAAGCTGAAGTTTGTAACATTTTTTGTTATCAATTAGTACCGAATCAAGCAAGGTATAAACATAAAATGTATGCGAGTTGTTTGCCAAAGGCGAAATAAAATCTTTGCGTAAAATTCGTACATAATTTTGATTGAAATTATTTTTTTGCAAACTGCTTCCCATCAAATCGCTTATAAAATCTTTATCGCCAATCCCAACTCCACTGCTTGACGAAGCTTGAATTATTTCTTTGCTTTTAGACGGTTCTTTGTTATAAAAATATTGACTATACGTTTCGCTGATAAAAATCGGGAGAATATATTTCCCCTCTTCGTTTTTCATTTGGCTGGCAGTATCAAACAAACTTTTTATGGATTTAAAAACTTTTCTGTTTTTCATTTCATCGCTAATATTATTCAATGAAATGTCTGCTTTGTTGTAGCAATTGTATTGATAAGAACTTAGGTTGTTTTCATCGTTCACATCGCGATATTTTTTTGCATTATTTATAATTCGCAATGCAGGATTTAATCTGGGTTTTATTTTTACGGCTTTCAATTCGGCAATTGCCGAACTCATTTCATAAATATTATTTTGAGAATTTGCGTAATTAATTTTGACACTTATTCGTTTGTAACCAACATACGAAAAAACAAGTGAATCAATTTTATAATTTGTTTTTAATTTAAAATTTCCTTCAAAGTCTGTAGTAGTTCCAATGTTGGTTCCTTTAAAAATAACCGTAACAAAAGGCAGTACTTCTTTGTTGTTAGCATCAAGAACTTTTCCGGAAACTATAAAAATATTATTTTCATTTTGTGCCACTAAAAATAGTGGTAGCAATAAAAATAATAGAAATAGTTTTCGCAAGTGACGTTTAATTAAACCTTATTTTATAACCAATCGAATTTTCATCATCAAATCTTTAACTGGTCTGTCTCCAGGTTTTGTTTCTACGGCTGCAATTTTATCCAGCACATCAAATCCCGAAACCATTTCGGCAAACACGGTGTAATCCATATCTAAAAAAGGAGTTCCGCCTTCTTTTTCATACGTATCAATATGATTTTGGCTGTATGTAAAAATGCCTTTTTTATTGTACTCGGCATCCACTAATGGTTGCAAAGTTCCAATATACTCACGCAATCCTTTGCTGTCTCCACGTTCTTGAAAACCTGTCAGTATTTTTTGAATTGAATCAACCGAAACTATTTTATACAGCAGCTGTTGTTTTGCAGCAATATTTTTGCTGTTCATTATATTTTCAAGTTCTTTAATTCCATATGTTTTTCCTTGAACAATATAAAATTGACTTCCCGATGATTCTTTATTTGGATTGATTTGATCAGAAGTTCTTGCTGCGGCTAAAACTCCTTTTTTATGAAAAAGATAAGGCACAAATTCTGCAGGAATTGTGTAGCCAGGACCACCATTGCCAAGTTGTTTGCTCGAGTCGGCATTTTTCGAATCTGGATCTCCAGTCTGAACCATAAATCCTTTAATGATTCGATGAAAAAGTAAACTGTCAAAAAACTTTTCTTTAATTAGTTTCTTGAAATTATCGCGATGAAGTGGCGTTTGATTGTAAAGTCGAAAATACATATTTCCTGAATCAGTCGAAATCTCAACCAGTTCTTCTGATCTTGTTGTAATATGAGTGGGCTTGGCTTTCGCTTTACTCGTTTTTTTCGTTGCCTTTTGTATTGTTCCTAGTGATGAATTGGTTCCCTTTTGTGCAGTTCCTACTAATGAAAAAGTAAGCAGGCTTAAAATTAATAGTGTGTGTTTTATCATAGTTGCATAATTAAGAAATCAAACCCGATTCTTCAAAATATTTTATAACTAATTTTTTTAAGTAAATTTCTTGTTCCAATAAATTTTTATTTCCTAATTCCTTTATTAATTTGTAATGAGGCCAGCCTTCTGCATCTGTTTTCTCTAATTCATAATATCCTTCGTAGCTCAATAGTTTGCAGGTAGCAATGTGAAACAAATCCATTTTCTCTTCCTTTTCAAAAACTCTATTCTGCCCCAATTCACGCATTCCAATTATATACAGAATGCCATTCATGTCTGGTTTTTTACCAAATTGTTTTTTTAAATCAAAAACTATTGTATACCATTTTGCCTTACTGGCATCGTTCAATTCTTCTTCCATGTTCAAATAGGCTACAAAAAATATTTTTTTATAAAATTATTAAAGTTAATTGCGCAATTTATTTATATTAATTTAATGTACGAAATTCCAATTTATACAAAACAACAACTTGCTTTACGAAACGGTCAAGACCGAGATGAAATTTGGGTAGCTTACAAAGGCAAAATCTACGATGTAAGCAAAAGTCGTCTTTGGCGAAAAGGAATGCATTACGAACATTGGGCTGGCCAAGATTTAACGCACGAATTGCCAGATGCTCCACATTCAGACACTGTTTTTGATAAATTTGAACAGGTTGGGATTTTAGAATAACGAATTTCAAAACTAAGCGATTTTCAAATCTGCTTTTTGGCAACTAAATAAATATCCCAGGTTTTGTCCAACTCATCATGGGTTAAAAAGAAATCCTTAGTTGTAATTTGAAGTGTGTCGTTATTTTTGTCTTTTAAGTTTTTACGCATCAAACTTGTCAAAAAATTGTACGGTATTTCAAGCCATGTGGCTGGCAATAATTTGTGAATTCCAAGTGGGTCAAGTCGAAGAATTTTTTTCGCCCACTTTGAGTTTTCTTCGTAATACTTGTTCGCCTTTTGGTTTCCTTGCAATCCCATTAACTCTAAACTTCCAAATATTTTTGCTGCTTCATTTTTCATTTCCTCAAACGTATATTCGTGTACATGAAATGGGTTTCGCGCAATGCTCATTTTGATATTTGGGGTGGTGCAAATAAAAACACCTCCTGGTTTCAAAACTCTCATTACATCTTTCATAAATTCTGCCCTTTGATGTATATGCTCAATAAATTGAAAAGCAGTTAGTACATCTACACTTTCGTTTTCCAAGGGTATTGGCGGAACAATGCCTGATTTAAACGTTAAATTCTTTTTATTGAAATGTTTTTTACGCGCTATTTCTATGGTCGATTCGCTATAATCTATACCAATTGTTTCGTTTGTATAATCAGCTAGGTATTGCGTTCCATATCCATCTGCACAACCAATATCGGCTGTTTTTTTATCTTGAATAAAATCGCGTGCAAATTCATAAGCAAAAAAACAACGTTGTACAGTTACGTTGTTGCTTTCTTCAAAACTGGGTCTTTCTCTGTCGAACATTAAAGAATTTTTACAATTATACTCTTTTGAATTATTTTGTTTCAATAATACAAATCAGCAAACATTTAATAAAATAAAAAGCCAACTTCAATTGAAGTTGGCTTTTTACTATTATCAAGCAAATTGCTTTAGTATTTTCCTATTTTAAATATTCTTCCGTTAACTGTAACTGTAACATCTGCATCGCAAGTTCCATCACCAAAATCAATTGTTCTAGTTGGTTTGCCTTCTGGAGTTAAGTCAATTATTCCTTTGGTAATTCTTCTTAGGTTGCAATTTAAATCAACCAACAAAGGATTTCCTTCGCGAATATTGCAAACATAACTTTTTCCGTTGCGATTTGTTCCGCTTGTAGTTCCTTTTACTTCGTATTTGTCATCGTTCCAACCAGGAGTGCCTTCACCAGCAAGCCATGTGCGTGAACGATTTGAAATCCAAGTAATATTTTGTCCTGTTTGAATTGTAATTTTAGCATTTACGCTTATTGTCCAATTAAGCTGTCCGCTTGCATTGCGACCATTGTTGGTTATTGTTTTACTTGAAATATTATCAATTGTAAATGATTTTGCCAATATTGGATTTTCCTGTTTGAAATTTTCGAAAGTTATATTGATAACAGATTGTGGCTCGCGGTAGCGACCAGTCCATGTTACAAATATTTTTCCTGAACGGATTTTAGCGTCATCACAAATAGTTGCTACACCATAATCCAAGGTCATTTTAATTGGCGAAGTAGAAGAATCTATTGTTACAATTGGACCTGCTTTGCCAAGTGATTTGGATACTGCAGCATTGTCTACTTGTTGAAAAACCTGATCGAAATTACTTTCGGAATTTCCAGCATCTTCAGTGCTAGTAGTGTCGTACTCCAGTTCTTCTTTTTCGCTTTTTTTACATGAGGTAAATATCAATCCCATTGATACAGACCCAATAATTACAAACATTAATACGCGTTTCATGTTATTTATTTTTATTTTGGTTAGTGGTGTTCTGAATTAAATTTATTTAAAAGGTTTAATTGGCAAGGTAAAATAATTTTCATCAAAATGCAATAATTGAAAAAAGACCTTTTAATAGTGTAATCAAATTTTATATTCGCGGGAAATTTAAGAAAGGAATAAATTTATGTATTGGACACTTGAACTTGCATCTTATCTTGATGATGCGCCTTGGCCTGCAACAAAAGATGAGTTGATTGATTATGGAATTAGAAGTGGTGCGCCTCTTGAGGTGATTGAAAACCTGCAAGAAATTGAGGATGATGGAGACCCATTTGAAGGAATTGAAGAAATTTGGTCTGATTATCCAACTAGCGAAGACTACTTTTATAACGAAGACGAACTTTAATTTGTAAAAAAATTATAGTTTTAAATTTATAATTCATTCGACAAACAGTTGATTTATATTTTTAATTGGGTTGCTTAATTAAAATTCTTAGTTGTAGATTAAGATAACTAACTAAAAAATTAAATTAATATTTATAACAATTTTCAATCGTTCATTTTATGAAATCACTTCAAGGAAAAACAGCATTGGTAACTGGTGCAAGCCGTGGAATTGGAAAAGGAATAGCGTTGGGATTGGCCGAAGCTGGAGCTAATATTGCATTTAGCTTTGCAAGTTCTATTGAAAAAGCTGTGGAGTTTGAAGCCGAGCTAAATTCATTGGGAATTAAAGCAAAAGGATATCAAAGCAATGCAGCTGATTTTGCAGCAGCCGAAAAATTAGTTGAGGATGTAACGAAAGATTTTGGCAACATTGATATTTTGGTAAACAATGCTGGAATTACTCGCGACAATCTGATTATGCGAATGAGCGAAGCGCATTGGGATGAAGTATTAAATACCAATTTGAAATCTGCATTTAATATGATTAAAGCAACTTCAAAATATATGCTGAAAGCTCGCAGTGGTTCAATTATCAATATTACCTCAGTGGTTGGAATTACAGGAAATGCAGGACAAGCAAATTATGCTTCATCAAAAGCCGGAATGATTGGATTGACCAAATCGGTAGCAAAAGAATTCGGATCACGATCGATACGTTGTAATGCTATAGCACCAGGATATATTGAAACTGCCATGACAGATGCCTTAAGTGCTGAAGTTAGAGCTAAATGGGCTGAAACTATTCCATTAAAAAGAGTTGGAACTTTAGCTGAGGTTGCAAACTGTGTTGTGTTTTTGGCAAGCGACAACAGTTCATATATTACTGGTCAAACTATAAATGTTTGTGGTGGTATGGTAATGTAAAAATTTGTTTTTTGTATTAAAACAATTTGTAAACTACTTATAAATTTGCAGCAATTTCTGTAGCAATCAGTTTCATTTCTTCGTCTGACAATTGCAATTTATCGTTACTAAAATTCATTTCGTTTAAATCATTGAAAGGAATTAAATGAATGTGCGCATGAGGCACTTCAAGTCCCATAACACAAACTCCAACACGATTGCACGAAATTGTTTTTTTAATTGCATTCGCTACAATTTTCGAAAACAAATGCAATCCCGCAAAAGTTTCATCGTCAAGATCAAAGATGTTATCAATTTCTGTTTTTGGAATGCAAAGTGTATGTCCTTTTGTTAAAGGTCTGATATCTAAAAATGCTAAAAATTCGCTTGTTTCTGCAACTTTAAATGCAGGAATTTCATTTTGAATAATTTTAGTAAAAATGCTTGGCATTTTATATTTATCAAATTGAAATGAATAAAACTTCCAATTTTATAATTCCAGCAGGAGCAGTTATTTCTGCAATTTCACCCACTTTTTTTCCCATTAATCCAGCACCTATAGGCGATCTATTTGATATTTTTCCTGCTTTTAAGTCAGCTTCGGTATCAGACACAATCATATAGGTAAACTCCTTTTGTATGTTGTGATTTTTAACTTTCACTTTGCTCATCATCATCACTTTACTGTTGTCGAGTTTGCTGTGATCAATTATGCGAGTAATTGTAACTAGTGTTTCAATTTGAGCAATTTTCGCTTCAAGCAATCCTTGATCTTCTTTGGCTGCATGGTATTCAGCATTCTCACTCAAATCACCCTTATCTCTAGCATCTGCAATTTGCTTTGAGATAAATGGTCGTTGCACATACTTTAAATCATGCAAATCTTTTTGAAGTTTTTCAAATCCTTCTTTCGAAACATAATTAATTGTTGACATAAAATTTATATGTTTATCAAATATATTAAAACAAAAAGAAACGTCTGGTTTGTCCCAAACGTTTCCTTTTTACTAAACAAAAGTACTTTTTTTATTTTAGTTTCCTAATGAAAGTTTTAGCCCCAAAGTATGAATTCCGCTGAAAATAACTGTGGGCGCATACGAATAATCCAATGAAAAAGATGTGCCCGAATTGCTTATTGGCATTTGAAATCCTAAACCAACGTTTACACCATATTGTGGACTTTTATAATCAGTGCTGTTAAAATTACCACTTTGGTGTCCATAACCCGCTCTAAGCATAAATGTTTCTTTCAATGAATACTCAGCACCAAGTGCAATAATATCAGAAGCAAATGCATTGTAATTGAAATTTCCAGATACAGTAAGTTTATGATCATAGGTTTCTTCGCCTTTGTCTAATCTCATGTCGTACGAAACACCAATATTTGCTAAGGCTGGAGTATTAAAAACCTGTGATCCTACTTTTAGTTTTCTATCGGCACCAGTTTGCGTTATGATTACACGCAGTGCAAGTCCATCGCCTTCATAAGCCATATCGGGACCAAGATTGCGAATTGATATTCCAAAACGAAAATCTTCTTTTTTGATTTTCTTACGTGGATCCAAAGTGGTTTGATATTGCACTCCTGCATCAAGTGTAATTCCTTGTGCTTTTACACTTGCAATTCCTTCTGAAACAAAACGTAAAAGCAATCCACCAGAAATGCTATTTGAGAATTTTTTAGAATACGCCATTCCAAAATTCATAATTTGAGGAGAGTAGGTTCCTAATGTTCCATCTGGTTGTTCAATGGTGCTGTTTGTAATATTTCCCATATCCCAAAATGTAATTCCAAGTCCAATAGTTCCGCCTGTTCCATTTTCGCCAAGTGATTGTGAGAATCCTAAATTATTAATTTTCATATCTGTTCCAACAAGATACAGCATTTGAGAAAATTGAATTTCTGTTTTTTTGCTATAAGCCAATCCAGCAATATTGAGGTAAAAAGATTCAATACCACGAACGGAAGCCGTGTTGGAATTAGATAATCCTGCCGATCTTCCATAAGGATTTAACAACAATTGTGTTGCGCCTGCGCCTCCTGCACGATCAGGATTTCCGGCATAACTTGCCGATGAAACCAAAAGTGTGGCTGCCAAAATTTGTACTAAATGTTTTTTCATTTTCATTAACTTAATTAATTTAAATAATAACCAAAACTGCTTTTGATTTATGAATAAAAAACTTTTTAAAACGAATCGAAATCGGATGGACGCATTATTCCAAACCATTTGATAATTCTCTCGCCCAAATCTTTTGCTTCGATATGAATTATATAAAATCCGCTTGATATTGGAACGTTTGCATCATTCTTTAAATCCCAATCAATGTACGTTCTCGAATCATCATTCTTGCGAATTCTACGAACTAAAAATCCGTTCTGAGTATAAATAGAAACCACGCATTCTTTTGGAACATTAACAATTTTTATCTTGTTGTCAAGTTGGTTTCCAGGATCTTCATAAGCTGAATAAGCCATGTAAGGATTTGGAACCACATTAACCATATCCAATGCTTTGTTTCCTGCTTCTTTGTTGTTTGATTGTGGTGCAATTGACTCAGTCGAGAATCTGTATAATGGCATAGTTTTATTCAAGGTATCTGTTGCGCTCTTATCCAAATAAGCTGCATATGGTTTTTTTACTCTAAGCTTTATTGTTGCTTCAGACGGAATTAATCCGTCTTTCATCGAGTTAAGAAATCCTTTTGGCGATAAAAGTGGAATTGAAACCCACATCATTTGTGAAAACACATAACGTCTGCTCAAAATTGGAGGCAGCTGCGATGAGTCAGATACTTGAATTAGCTGTTTATAACTAGCACATTCATCGTAATTTGGTCCTGGATAAAGTATTGGTCCACTTGCAGTGGCTCTGAAATTTTTTGCGCCCATTACATATATGTGATGTTTACCTCCAAAAGAAGGTACATATCCTATTGCGTTTTGATCAAAATATGATTTTGTAGGATTCCAAACCATATCAGTTCCGTTTTCTAATGGAAGTGAAGAATCCTCACCAAACATAATATTTAACCTTTCGCCAGTCTCAACATTTATTGCATAACCAGGAAACCAACTCATTCCTTTTCCTGCCGATGGCTCAGGATTTCCGTCTTTATCTATCGATGTTTGCCAGCGAATATTTCCTTTTGGAGTTCTACCAATATTCAATTCCGGATTTTCACCAAGCTCTATCACTATGCATCTTGTCCATTTGGTTTTGTCTGAAGTAAAAACAACATCAACACTTGCCATATCTGTTAATGGATTGTCGTTGCTATATCCATTTATACCTTGTAATGGAAATCCAGGTCCATAGGTTCCAACCGCTTTTGATACCAATGAATAAGGTGACCAAGTGCCGTCAATAATTTTTGCGTAATTTCTTCTTGGATCAACAGCTCTTCCTGCTGGTGTTGCATAATCATCATTTAATTCAGGATGGTTGTAAGGTGGGCTTGAGCTTTTTCCGGTTACACCCGATCGTATCCAATTAAATGGCTGAATGGTTAAACCTAGAATAGTAACCAACTCATCTCGTACGCCACTCAACCATTCCAACGAAGGGTCAGAAAAAGTTATATTGCTTTCAATAAATCCATTGGTTCCATCGTCCATGTCGTCAGGATAACCACCAGCTATTGGTTGATTAATTGTAAAAGACATTCCGTATTTTGTAAATATCTGTTCGTTAGGATTTTTTAAACTGGTTTCAGAAAAATCAGAATCGTTCTTCGTTAGATTTTTTAATATCCAATACGAATTAACAGCACTTAAAGAATCACCCATTCTGTTATTTGCAGAAGTATCTCTCAATCTAACTTCAAACTCAGATAATGGTACTTTTAATGGATCTATTACTTTAATTTTTAAAGGTCCCGCGCCTTTTTGATAAGTTGGGAACTTAGCATAATAAGGTGGTTCCAATGCTTCATCAATAGATTTTTGGGATAGTTTTAAAGAATTTCCGCCATTTCCAACACCCTCTATTCTTTGAATTTCGGGACCATCGTTATATCCTGCATTTACAAAAGTTCCTTGTCCATGTGGAATTGGGTTATGCGGAATTCCTGTTGTTATCTTTATCTCTTTTCCATCTATTTGCTTTCTTCCTGCAATGTATTGATTTAAATCGCCAATACAATCTGCAGTTGCATAGGCAACAACTTTGAAATAATATGTTTTAAAGTTTACTAATGTTTGATCTGATTCTTTCGAGAAAAGATCTTTTGTAACTCTGAAAGAATGTGCAACTCCAGTATCAGATCCATTCACCATTATTTTCTTTACATCCTCGTTCAATTCAGGATCAAAAATCTGATTTACAATAATTGTTTTTCCGTCTTTCAAATCGCATTGTGCTACCAATCGTGCTTCCTCTTTGTTATCTAAATTTGAAGAAATAGCATCTTTCATTTGATATATCTGATATCCTTGAAATTTATACATTGTTTTAGTTGCACATTTTCCGTTGGCAAAACCTACATAGCTCTCAGTAGTTTTTGTTCCAAGTATTGACAATATCAACTCTTTGTTTAATTCAGTAATTTGCAAAAGCGGAACAGCTGGTCCATCCACCAATTGAAAATTGTTTTTATATAATTTGTATGCTTTGTCGCTGGCTTGTTTTAATAAATTAAAAGAACCCGTTGCGCCTCCACTGGTTGCTTTTGCCCAAACCACACCAATAGTTACTCGGTTTACAGCACCTGGCAACAAGGTAAACGATCCTGCAGTTTGCAAAAATCTTCTGTCGGCTGGTGTGTTTCCTGCAGTTCTTTCAGTCCATTCTGCTCTGCCCGCTGGATCAGTACTTCCCGGAAACATATAGCTTGCAGTATCTCCACCATCGTGTCCATTTCCACCGTAATCAATTGAAGATCGATCTTTCCATTTTCCATTCAAATAATACCAGAAATGTTCTGGCTTGCTTGGATTGCCATAAGTAGAAAAGTCGTTGTTGTAATAAACAAATTTTGTTAATCCAATTTCACTTCCATCAGCTCTGCGAGGCCCTTCAAAAAAATTAATTCCTATACTTGGTGGATTAAGTCCATATCCTAAAATCCCCTCATCGTTGTCATCGCCATTGTAACAAATTCCCAAATTTCTGGCAACGTCACACTCTACATAATCATCGCTGTAATTTCCTAAATCTGGATCAGCCCATTGACCAAAAATACAGCTATCAATTGATTCGTTGCTTCTGTTAATAATGGTAGTTCGGTAAAAAGTCATGTAGTTTACCTGATCGTTGGTTACATATCCAAATGCTTGCGTATGCAATTCTAAACCGATGGCAAAACCTTGGGTTTCGCTATGAATATTTCCTTTGTCGTTGTAAAGAATATACAACATCATATCCGGAATATTGTCTGGATTATTTTGGTCAAATGAAGGATAATCTCCAACAAATGGATCGTAGGTTCCATCGTTGTCAATATCAACAAAAGGCGCTAAATTTTTTGCTTCGCCAGGACCACCGTTTCCGGGCCATTCGGCAATCACACCAGTTGAGTTTACCCAACCAGCGGTATCGTGTCTGAAATCATCAATTTCCTTGAATGTTATTTTCCAAATTTTATCAAAATCCTTGCAACGTTGTGCTGCAATACTTGCCGATCCATCAGTTTGCAATGGTCCAGGAAAGAAATCGTTACCAGATTGACGATAGGTTTGTGCTGCCAAACGAAGATTTCCTTGGGTTATTCCTCCTATCCACAAAGCACCTGCAAATAAAGAATGTTTTGCAACTTGTCCAGTTGGCACTTTTGGAATTTCATATTTTGCATTGCTCAAATTCCACCACATATCGCCTCCATTCAAAATGGTTGTACGAACAGAGTTTACATCCAAATCTACCTGAGCAGATGCAGGCAAACAACCTGATCCCATTTTCATCAATCCCTTTTGCGAAGCAGTCGGATATTCTGAAGTTGTCTTTCCTCCGATTGGCGCTTTGCCTGTATTTTCTTTGGCTAATGCAGTTATTGAAATACTAAGAAATGCAAGTATTGTTAAAACCTTTGCACTACTAATTTTTAAATTTATTTTGTTCATTTTAATTCTCTTTTTTACTGTAAATTTAGAATGATAATTGAAGACCAAGTCTTGTTAAACGAGGCAATAAAAACCTGTCAGGATTTACCATTCTCGTATTGTACAAGTCAATAAATGATTGCCTGTTGGTAGCAGAGTTAATAAAATCTTGTGCCGCAGGAGAACTTAGGTATCCATCATCGTAAGCACTTCCTGTAAAACGAAATACCGAAGCAACGTTTGCAACATTAAAAAGATTAGTAATGGTTACAAATATGCGCAATCTGTATTCTTTGGTATTGTCATTCATCAATTTGCGTTTGAAGGTTATGTTTTTATCTGCAGTAAAATCTAAGTTAAACTGAGGAGGTAAATTAGCTCCGTTTGGCGATCCTTTAACTTGAGTTCTAACAACACCTCCACTTTGCACACCATCAGATGTAGCGTTTGTAGTTTGAGTGTATGGGCGACCAGAGTAAGATGTAAAAATAAAATTGAATCCAGAGTTTTCCAATATTTTTTTCCCGTTTACAACTGGTCCGTTGTATTTTTTATCGTCTTTGTAATGAAAATCAAAAATTGCTTTGAATGTGTGGCGTGTATCAAAATCAAGTGGAAAAACTGTACGCAAAGTTGACAATCCAGTATTAATCAAAGCTGAGCTTGTTGTAGCATTCGATCCTGTACCATCTGCAAATTGCAATTGATAATTTGCTTCTAATTCTACATTGCCCAACTCTCTCAATTTGTATTCCAATCCAATTGATTTTACTGTAGAGAAATCGAGGTTTCCAACTGTTGTATAATCATAAGGCCATGCTTGATTGTATCTGAACAATTGAACTAAGTTTCTGTATTCGCGATACGAAGCAATAATTCCCAAAGCTGCGTCTTTTGCTACCTGCTGACGGAATCCAATTTCGTAATCTGTTACTTGAGTCATTTTCAAATTTGGGTTTGCAATTGCTCCTGTAAGTCTGTTTCCTAAATAATAATAATCGTCAATTTGGGCCACATTGGTTCCAGGTCTTTGTGTCAAAATATCATAGGTTCCAAAAAACTGTGCTGTAGTTGATATTGGAAATGAAAACCAAATACGAGGCAATAATTTAACATCTGGTTCGTAATCCTCAAATGATTCGCGTGTTGGTGTATTTGGACTTTTTGGATCTACTAAAAAAGGAGTATTTCTGCTTGTGTTTGTTGTTGATCTATAAATAGCATCTGGACGATCTAAAGGATTTCCGTCTTTATCAAACCAAAAGTTGCCATTGCGATATCCTACAATTTTTAATGTATTGCCTGCTTGTTGATCGGGCATTTGGTTAACATACACTTTGTAATCATTGCCAACATTTGTTGGTATTGCATCGCCCAATCCTTTAAGATTTGACTTGCGCACTTCGCCAACGGTATAAATAGGAACCATTGAATAGGGATCTTTCAAAACGGCTTGATTCGCATCAAATCTTTCCATACGAACTCCAAGTCTTACAATCAAATCTTTGAATACAAATTTATCTTGCAGCCATGCTGCAAAATATACAGGTTGATATGCTGGAATAACTCGGTTTTTGAAAAACTGGTTGATACCATTTACGCCCGGATCTGAACTTACAAGATTCCCCAAATGGTCGTAACCAAAGTAAGAAACATACGAATTTCCGTTGTTTAACAATTCGTCTGCTGTAAACATATTCAACGAATACGTTCCAGGACCAAATGAGTTAACATCAATAAAACTATTTTCTGTTATTGGATTTCCGTTTACATCGGTTGCGTTGCTAGCAATTAATTTTTCTCTTAATCTTTTATCAAAATTTGACTGCTCTGAAAGTTTTACCAAACGCTGATAATTTACAGTGTCTTGAAATACTCCATTGGCATCAAATTTCAATATGTATTTTGAACTGTCCATTGAGTTTCCGTTTCCTGGCATTTGGCTATTTGCCAATTGTCTCATCAAAATCCACAGCGCATCGCTTGACAAACTATATCCTCTTTGAAATCTTTGTTCGTAGGTTAGTCCAAACTGCATATTGTGTTTTGCTTTTGGATTTCTTTTTGGGGCAAGACTGGCCTCCGTTTGAGCAAACATGATGAAAGTTTCAGACAAAGATTTGCTATAGCCGGCTTGCAAATTTCCAACATTTCCCCACATTTGAGAGTAAATGCTGATTTGCGAATTTGGTTCATCGCCATTTGCCAATCCGCCTAAACCTCTAAGTGTTCCAAGACTGTTGATGCTTTTTTCACCAAAATAATCTATAATTTGACGAGTATAGTTTCCGCGTATGCGATTTAAAGTTGGCGATTGTTCAAATCTTAAAGCAGTATCGCGATAGCCATTTTGTTTGTAGTACGTTGTTAGGTAAATATGATTTCCATTGTCTAAAAGAAACGAATCTGGAGCAGCGCCAAATGATTTTCTTACCACTTCATAACTAGGCGCTTTATATGTTTTATAATTTCCTATGTAGCCATAATTAAATAATTCTCTTTTGTGGTTTGCATCCATTGTTTCAGAAAAATTTCTTTCGTAACTAATGCGAATTGTATAAAGCGCATCATTAATAATTTTAGGTTTTTCTGCTTCTTCTTTTTTACCACTCTCGTCATCAGATGTATTGCTTTTTTTGAAGAACTGAGTGAATTGCAAATAAGTTAATATTCCGTATCCTTCTGACAAACCGTTGTTTTTGTAATTCATCAGCGAGTTGAAAGTATTTCCGTTTCTTCCGGTAGAATACAATGCCTGATACCCAAGTTTGATGTTTATATTTTGAGTAGGTTGGTAATTAAATGTTCCTTGAAGTGTTGCACTGTATCCTTCAACATTCTGACGATACCCAACTTTTTCTAAATCGTTTTTTGTTAAAAACTCAGCAGCCGGAACCAAAGTTCCATTTGAAACTGCACGCAATGGACGCTCTTCCAACTCAGCTAACTTACTATCTTTTACTTTGTATAAATCTACTGCTGGCAATCGTCCGTCTAAGTTGTATCCAAATCGGATTGAGGTTAAATATCCTAAAACTACGCGTTCTTTATTTCCACGATTTTTATCTTTAAACATCAAAGGACCTGTAAATACTCCTTCAAGCTGATTGACATGCGAATTGTCCAAGTATCCAAAAAATGGCGATGCGGTACGAAGTTCAATTTGTTTTATGCTGAATCGAGTTGGCGATTTGGTAGTTGCGCTAATTGCACCTCCAATAAAATCTCCGTACGATGCTGGTGTTCCGCCTGAAATAACTTCAATGTTTTCAATTGCATTAGCCGGAAGATTGATTGCGTTTGCCTGAACACGAACTCCATCAATGTAATATGCAGTTCCTTCAGGACGCGCTCCGCGAATGTTTGGAGTTCCACCACCTCTGGTTTCTACACCTCTAAAAACACCGGCAATGGTATTTACGTTTGTTGTTGGTTTTTTATTTAATCCGCCAATGTTGTTTTGTGTTGGGTCGTCCGCATCAATCAAAGATTTTTGAGCTCTAACTTTTATCGGTCCTAAAATTTTCTCGGTCGATTTTTTTATTGCAACGGTTACATTTTTTATTTTGTCGCCCAAAACTTGAATGTCTTCAAAAGTAGTTTCGGGGTAGCCCGAGTAAATAATTTTTATATCGTAGGTTCCTGCAGCTAATCCTTTTAATTCAAAATCGCCTTCATCATCTGACAAAGCAGTTCCTTTTTGAATGCCGTTGAGCGTAGCAATCACTTTTGCGTAGGCAATAGGTTTTTTATTTCCATCATCAATAATTTTTCCGGCAATAGATCCAAAACCAGACTGAGCAATGGATGAACTAAAAAAGCCAAGGATGGCTACTACAATCAGACATAACTTTTTCATGTATAACTTTGTTTTATAAATTGAAAATCGTTTAATTTTTTAAAGCCGTAAATTAAAGGTCTTTTGTTTAATAAATCAACTGCCAAATTTTTTGTGCGCAATCCTGTGTTTATTTGCTTAATTCTAAGTTAGTTATTTTTTCAAGAAGCAGTTCCGATATTTTGCGATAACTTTCAAATGTCCAACCTGCAATATGTGGCGAAAACACTACCTTTTTGCTGTCAATCAAAAAATCAAAATCCGTTTGTTGCTGCTCATTCAAAGTTGATAATTTTTCGTTTTCGAGCACATCCAATGCTGCGCCAATAATTTTTCCAGCTTTTATTCCTTCAATCAAAGCGGAAAGTTTCAAAATTTTTCCGCGACACAAATTCAACAAACAAATTTTTTTCGAAAAATTTTTCAAAAATTTTTCATCAACCATCATCCGAGTTTCGTTTGTAAGTGGGATATGAAAACTAATAATTTCTGCGTTTTCGTATATCTCATTCATGCTTGCTTCAGTTGCATTTGAGTCGCTATAATTTTGCAAATATTTATCGTAAGCCAACACTTTTACATCAAATCCATTTAACTTTTTGGCCAATGATTTTCCGGTGTTTCCATATCCAATAATTCCAATTGTTTTTCCGCTTAATTCTGTTCCGCGATTGGCTTCGCGATTCCAAATTTTATTTCTAACTTCCTTATCGGCAATCGCCAAATTGTTTAACAACATCAACAACATTCCAATGGTGTGTTCGCCCACGGCATCTGCATTTGCTTCGCCTGCATGAATGCAATTAATTTTTCTGGCTGTTGCAAACTCAAGGTCAATATTGTCCATTCCGCTTCCGGCACGAGCAATAAATTTTAATTTTTTCGCTTCAAGTAATAATTCTTTCGTAAGTAAGATTTTACTTCTTACTATCAATCCTTCGTAATCAGAAATGCATTTGTAAATTTCTTCTTTTGATAATTGCGGCAAATAATCCACTTCGAAGTTGGCAGAAATTAATCCCGAAATTAATAAGGATTCAACTTCATCTATTATCAATATTTTTAATGTAGGATTCAACATTACATTGTGCAACAAAACTGAATTTTATTTTTTTTCGTACTCAAATACAAACTTGCCATTTTCAAAAATAAAAACATCCTTGTCTAAATAAAATTCTTGATTATCCTTCAGGTTTTTCATGTTCAAATCATCGTTGGCAGTATGAATACTTCCTTTGGTTTTGTACGCAATTTGCAAATACTGATCGTTCACACCTTTTGAAGTTCCGCACAATATTACATGCACCGGTTTTCTAATTCTTTTTAACAAAGCCATATCGCGAACATCGCTGTCATCGGCAAGCAACACAATGTCGCCATAATTGCGCAAAGTGCCAATTGCTTTTAACACTGCTTCCAAATCATTCTCGGGCTCATCGCCACCTTCACCGGCTTTGCGAGTTTCGTCCACATCTTTTCTAAATTTTTTAAAATCTTTGGCTTCGTAAATGTGAATTCCGCCAGTGCTGCCTACTATTTTTTTATCGTCTGTTAGTTTATCGCCATCGTTGAACAACACATAATATTTTATTTTTTCGTTTTCGTAACTTCGTTTGTACCAAACCAACAATTGTCCAATATACGGAAACATACTTCCGGTCATATCCACCACAAGCA
The DNA here is from genome assembly GCA_945861965.1 of Chitinophaga pinensis. Classification (GTDB taxonomy): domain Bacteria; phylum Bacteroidota; class Bacteroidia; order UKL13-3; family UKL13-3; genus CAMAWM01. Next base: position 24,005 of record CAMAWM010000006.1, read on the forward strand.
ATACATTTTTCCATTGGGTATTTCGTCTGAAAACTTTAAAAATAGTAGAGTCTTTTATTTTGTATTCGCCCGTTATAAATTTATCAAATTTAAGTGTGGTTTCTTTGGTTGGCGATTCATAGGTTACAAATCCTTTTTTATCAAAATGCGAAAACGAACCCAGCATTTCACCTTTGCTAAAATTGGCTTCGGTTTGCAAATATCCGTTTTGATCGTAGCAGCGTTCGTAGCCTTGTTTTACTCCTTCTTTATAAGTCTCTTCGCATTTCGTACTGCAATTCGGAAAAAATGTAACGCTTGGTCCGTCCAACACTCCATTTTTATAATTATTGCTGTATTCAATACAATCTTGTTGATCGAAATAACTAATTTCCAATCCTTCTTTTTCGCCATTTTCAAAATACACTTCGTATTTTAAATCGCCATTGATCCAGTAATATCGCCAAAATCCATTTTTTTTCCCATTGGGCGAAACCACATTAATAGTATCTCCCTCGTGAATTTCAAAATGCTGTGCAATTGAAAAATCAAGCAGTAAAAAATTTAAAAGAATGGCTATAAAAATTTTGCGAAACAAGATGCGTAATGCTTTTTTGACAAATATACTATTTTAAAAATGTGTTCAAATTTCAAGTAGCATCAAATAATCATCGCAGATGGTTTTTCCGAGTTGAAAACTTCTGGTATCAAAGATTTTAAAATTAAATTGTTTGTAAAAATCAATTGCCTTTTTGTTTTCTTGCCACACACCCAAAAAAATAGCATCGTAGTTTTTTTGCTTTGCATATTCAATACAATTTTGCATCAATGCGGCTCCTACTTTTTTTCCTAAAACACTTTTTAAAACATAGATTTTTTCAAGTTCAATTACGCGTTTATTTGGAAATTTCTCGAGCAAAACCGTATGCAATAATTTTGTGTATCCAATCACATCGTAGTTTTCATCACATGCCAAATGATACTGAATTTCGAGATTGCCGAGGTTTTGTTCAATCTGTTCTTTGTTGTACGCTTTTTTTAAATATGCCTGAATATCTTCCTCGTCATGAAATCGAGCAAAGGTGTCGTAAAAAGTTTTTGTGCCAATTTGCGCTAAAATCTCAGCATCGGTTATTTCGGCTTCGTATATTTTCATTTTAATTCTTCAAACCTATAGTAAATTTAATGCTGTTAAAAATAATATGACACAATATAATTAGGATTACCATTTTTTTGTTATAATCTTTGCTTGATTCTTAATTAACTCAAATGATTTTAATTGATTATTTACGTTTTCTTACTCTGCATTCATTATTGATGTTAATTATTTATACCTCCCCAGCAAATTCTATAAAGAAAACTGTAATTTTTAAAATTCCCTCAAGCCAACCAATTATGAACTGGCTTATAAAGCAGTTTCATTTTGTTAAAATCATTTTACATTATTTCTTTCGAGGTAGTTCCACATACACCTGAATGTTAAAACATCAATAAGTATTTATTTTTATAGGCTTTTAGCGTTGAGCCATAAATCATCGTACTAATTTAATTTAAAAATATTTAAAATGAAAAACTTAAAGCAAATTTTGCTTGTATCGGTGATGATTATCGTTGCAACAATATTCTTCAATACTAAAGCAAAGGCGTGGCCATTACCACAGCTGTATCTAACATTTATTTGGGATACACCTACTTCCGGATGATTATGGTGTAGCGGAGATGGTACGTGTGCCGAAGTAATAGGTAGCACTATTTATTTTGGTGATGGTCTTAGTGGCAATTGGCATGGATACCAACCAGTAGAAGAGGGAGAAATAAGCTATTACATTGACGATGTAGTACAGGAATAAGTTAAGCAATTTAAAACAGGGTGTGCTTAGTACACCTTGTTTTTATAATCAAAACTATGAATGAAAAAATTTATTTTAACAATACTTATAAGTCTGATTTATTTATTGGGATATTCTCAAATCAAATGTTATATTAAAATAAACATGAGCGACTGTAAGAACTGTTTTGCTGCTATCAGCTATTTTGATAAAATAAATGCTAACGTAAAAAAAATATTTATTTTTAGAGGTAGTTATGAACAAGACAGAGAATATATTCAACAGACGTTTTTTAATGACACTAACCAAAAAGCAGAAATACTATTTTCGGATTCATTGTATCATAGTTTAGATACTTTTTCGGCAAGCTCAATTCATGTTTTCACACCACAAGGGTTATCTGCACAATTTCCATTTAGAGCAATTGACAAAAATTTCCATTTGATTAATTACCCGGACACACTTTATTTTAGAGACAAATTACCAGTTTCTTGTAAATTTAAGATTGAGAACGAGCTTCTTTATACTTATAATTATCCGTTGAGCGAAATTGCTATTTATAATATGAATAAATGGTATGCAAATGCTACAAAAATCAAATTAACAGACAAAATGATTAAGATAGCATATAATAAGCATTTCCGCGATACATCAAGCTATTACAAATGTAATGAGTTAAGAGAAAAAATGAATGTGCCAAGGTTTATTGCTTTGAACCAAATATGGTCATTTGATGTAAAAAGCGATACTCTTTATTTTGTTTCAAAACATCTTTATCCTAAATTATGTAACTATAAAGGCAAAGCCGATACGTGCTTTTATGTGTTCTTTAGTTTATTTACCGTTTTTAATAATAGTGTTTTAAAAATAACTGATATTGAACGAACTTACAAAGAAGATAGTCTGGTATACACTTATGAAGGAATTGGTTTTTTGGGAACATATTTCCACTTTTGTAATAATAAATTTCTATTTAATATGGGCAAGAAAAAACTTGAGAAAAGAAACAACTATTTTATAGGAGAATGGGTGTCAAATAATGGCTCAATATCTTATAATAAACCTTTTCCAATTGATTTGCCTGAACTGACTTATAAATTTAAAATAGGTTATCTAAGCGAATATACCTTAGATTATCCGTATTTGTTTTCTTGTTTTTCAGCACAATTAGAGAACTTAGAAACGTTTACTTCAATATACTTGCCTGTTAATACAGGGAAATTAGATTATCTATATGAGAGCCTACCAACTATAACCTCCCCAACCAAAATTAATTATAAAGTTGTCGATTTTTGCATAAGCAATAACCGAATTAAGCTACTTTTCTATCGGAATAAAACATTAGTTGTTCAAGAAATAGATTTAACAAATAAAACAACAGTTGGCGAGAAAACTTTGATGACTTTTTCATCAGACAATGTATTAAGGTCAGACCCTCAGTTTGAAGATTTTAGTACTCTTGTTCTGCTCCCAATGGATGGTTATTACCTTGTAAGACTTAAGATTTGATATTACTTATACCCATTCTTTCAAATTAATCATGGCATTCCATCATCAATAAATCGCCTTCTTCATAACTTATTTTAACATTTTCATCAGATAATGCTTCGTTGCTATTTCCTATTCGATAACCAAGTTTTAGTTTTTCATTGTTCAAATTATATTTTAACCCTGAAGTAATAATTCCATTTACTTCGCCAACCGGAATTAATGAAATTGCAAATCCTTTGACATATCTTTTCTCGAAGTTTTTTGGCAGTAAAAATATTTTTGAATAATCGTCTATTATAACAATATTGATTTTATTTTTATAACGAACAATATTGGTAATATTTGCAATGGTGTGGTCGGCACGTTTTCCAGTTGCCCAAATAATATTAACTGCAGCAAAACCTTTTTCAATTAAATATTCGATTCCTTTTTCTAAATCGGTTTTGTTTTGATCTACTATTTTTACAATTTCAATAGGTTGCTGATATTGTAAAATTTCTTCTGGATTTCTGTTGCGATCAAAATCTCCAAGCAAAACATCAATCTTAATTCCCAAGTCCAAAGCTCTGTCCATTGCGCCATCCAACACCATTACCAATGGATTCCATTCGAGCAATTGCCCCAACAATTCTGTTGAACAGACTTCACCATTTGCAATAATTAATGCAGGTTCTTGCTTGTCGGTAACTACATGATGTGAACTCATTCAGAATTTAATAATTGATTTGTTTTTTGAATGTGCAATATTTTTAAAATTGCTTGAAATAAAAACACATTATTTTGTGCACGAATGAAAATTTATGAAACACTGAGTCAAACGCAAATACAACACAAAACAAAATTGATGCAAGCATTGCAAAAATACTTGCCCCAAAATGCATTGGAATATTGTACTGAACTAATAATGTATCACAAATTGCATTTGCATATTGAAGTGGAACGGAAATCAAAATATGGCGATTACTCGGCACACGAAGGCAAAGGAAATCGCATCAGCATCAATCATAATTTAAGCCGGTTTGAATTTTTAATAACCTTTGTTCATGAGCTTGCGCACCATACAGCGCATAAAAAATACGGTCCATCGCACGATGCACATGGCGAAGAATGGAAAAAAGAATTTCAACAATGCATGCGTCCGTTTTTTGATATGGAAATTTTTCCATTCGATTTAAAATTGACGCTTGCCAAGCACATGAAAAACCCAAAATATTCGCAATCGGCCGATGTAAAACTGTTGGAGGTTTTACGAAAATACGATTCAAGAAAAGCAAATCAACCTACTTTATCGCAATTACCTGATGGCGCATTTTTTAAAATAAAAGGAAACGAAATTGCCATGCGCAGAATTGAAAAACTAAGAACGTATGTGTTGTGCGAAACTCTAAATGGGAAAAAATACCGTGTACATTCGATGGTTGAAATTGAAAAACCAAGCGAAGAAAAAATGAAATGAGTGTGCTATTTTTCTTTGTTTTTAAAATCAATTGAAACTCCGTTTACACAAAATCTCAAACCAGTTGGTTTTGGTCCATCGTCAAACACATGACCAATATGTCCGCCACAATTGGCACACATTATTTCGGTTCTTTTCATTCCATGAGTTGAATCCGTTTCGGTTTTTATTTTTGTACTGTCCAACGCATCAAAAAAACTAGGCCAACCACATCCAGCATCAAATTTATTTTCACTTGAAAACAACTCGTTTCCGCATCCCACACAAACATAAATTCCTCCATCCCAATTTGCATTCCATTGGCTTGTAAAAGGCCTTTCAGTTCCCTTGTTTCTCAACACTTGAAATTGCTCTGCACTGAGTTGCTTTTTCCATTCTTCATCCGTTTTATTAATTGGAAAAGTAGTTTTATTCATGCTTGTTTCGTTTGAAGTTGATGGTTCGGAATGAGGAGTGTTATTGTAATCACACGATGTAAAAACAAGCGTCAAAAATAAAGCGATTTGAGAAGAATTCATCATTAAAAAAAATTATTCTATTCGTAGGTATTCAAATTTTGGAGATCCTTTAATTCCGTTGTTATAAAAATCGATGAAACGAAGTTTCCAAATTTGTTTGCGATTGGAATCTATTGTTTGCAAAATATAATTTACGTGTTTTCGAATGGTATAATTTGCAGCAATTTGATCGTAAATTTTCCAATCGTATCCAATTGTATTTCGAGTGTTTTTATATTGAAATGTTTTGGCTAATTCGGGAGTTATTTTTTCAAATTCGTTGATGCTATCTACAGCAACAATTATTTTTGATGGATTTATAAAAACACCTGTTAACGCATAAGGTGTGGGCTTTCCGGCTATGTCAAATATTTCGGCATATTGATTGAAACAAAAATGCCATTGGGTTTTTTCTGGTTCAAAATTTAATACGATTCCTTTGTTTTCAAAATTAAAATATACCAAATTTTTCGAATGGTCTTTTTCAATAAAAATCGTTGTGGTATCTGTGCCTGAATAATTGGAAAATGTAAGCCAATATCCCGAATCAGAAACCGAACGAATTATAAATTGTTTGAATCTGTTTTCGACTAAAGCAATATCAACTCCACGATCAATTGCATAAACATTTTGTTTGCTACTATTGTTTGCATTGCACCAGTTTTTCATTGCTAAAGAATCAACATTTCCGTTTGATGGATCGCATGAATAAATTAAGGAAGAATAATCAAGCGAAGGAATAAAAGTTGTCTTTCCGGTATTAGCAATGAATGCATATTTCCCTCCGTTTACATAAATTAAATTTCCTACAATAGATGCATCAAATGCTAACTCCCAACATTTGTTGTCAGCCAAATAAATACTGCTGTCTTCTATGTTTACAAATGCCATTTTTTTATAATCGCTTCCAAGATCAACCCTAAGCATTCTACAAGCTCCTTTGGGTGAAAGTGTATATGGTTTTTCTGCTTTTTCGCAGGACAAAAAAACCAATAGCAAAAGCACAAAAAATATGTTCCTGTTTTTTTTAATCATGCTATTTTTTATTCCAATCTAAATTTATTTTATACGAAACAAAAAGACTTCTTCCCAAAGCTATAAGTGCTGAATTGTTTTGATTTGAATGAGGTCCAGAAATAAAACTTGCCTGCACATTCTGTACATCAAAAATATTTTTGCAACCAAAAGTCAAGCTCATTTTTTTATTCAACATGTTTTTAGTGAGCGTAAAATCAAACAATGCAAATGTGTTTATATAACTTGAAAAATAGTTGTCGTTAACAATATCGTATTGATAGGTATTTAACTTGCCGTTTACTTTAAAAAACAAATTTATGTTAGCGTCCAATTTACTAAAATTATACATTGCATTTGCTCTAAATTGCGAATTGTCAAAATAGCGTTCGTTTGTATTTTTATTCAAAACCGAATTGCTAATTGAAGTATATGCGTAGCCAAAACTTGTACTAAATTTTTCTCTTCGATATTCAACATCTAAGTTGAAACCAACACTCTTGAACTCGCCTATATTTATATATTGCGCAACGAAAATACTGCTTTGCAATCGGGCAAAATCAATCCTGTTTTTAATGTGATTTAAAAATAGAGATGGTTCAATAACAAGTGTACTTTTATTGGATTTGTTTTCGTAATTTAAAGCAAATTGTATGTTGTCAGAAGTTTCTGCTTGCAGTTTTGGATTGCCTAAAAGATTGTGGTTTGGATCAACAAATTGCAAATGCAATTCTTTTAAACTTGGCGCGCGAAAACCGCGAGCATACGAAAATCTCACCGCAATGTTATTTTGTAAATCATACTTGAAATGGATTGAAGGAATTAACGGTACTGCAAATTGTGTGTTGTAAATAAAACGCATAGCCGGTCTGATCAAAATCTTTTCAACTGGCTTCCACTCTGTGCTTGCAAATAAATTGTAATCTGTAATTTGTACTGATTGCAATGCAAGTCGATTTCCTATTGCTGTTTCGTTATTAAATTCATATCCCAATTGATAATTGAATTTGTCATTTTTATTTTTTTTCGAAACAGTTCCTCTACTCATCCAAAGCGAAAAATAATTGCTGTCTTGAAGTTGCGCATCTTGAATTAATTCTTCTTTTAGTGTCAGCAAATCTTTTTGAAAAGAATTTCTAATTCTTCTATAATTTTGATACGAAACAATTGCATGAACGCTGTAAAACGAGTTGTATTTTTTTTCAAAAAAAACAGTTGAGTTAATTCTGCGAGTAAAATAATATTCGTCTTTTGCATAGGCCTCATAAGAGTTTACAATTGCTTCGCCTTTGTTGCTTATTTTTTCATCAAAAAAAAGTGTGTTCAATTTTAGACTGCCATTTTTTATGTTCAATCCAAAATTAATGTTCGAAAAATATTGAAGTCTTGGCTTCCATATTTTTACTCTTGATTCTTCAGTTTGTGGATAGCCAAAAAAAATATTTCTTCCACCTAAAATTTGAAAAGCGATTCGTTTTCCAGCCGTTGAATATTCAAAGTTTGAATTGTATTGCCCAATCGTTTCGGCATATAAACTTGCCGATACTTTTGAATTGTTTTTAGTTGGCTTTTTACTAATAATATTAATCACTCCGCCCAAAGCATCCGAACCAAAATTTACACTCATTGGCCCCTCAATCATTTCAATTCGATCTACATTATTTAAATTTATTTGTGTTAGATCAATATTGCCATTCTCTCGTCCAATAACAGGCACTCCATCAAGCAATATTTTAATATTTTGTCCTGAAACTCCTTGTAAAATAAGGCTACTTCCTAATAAAGGATCTTGATTGATTCGAACATTTAATTCGTTGCACAACAAAGTTTGCAGATTGAAAGCACCTTGTGATTCTATCCGTTTGTTATCAATAACTTTAACTTTTAAAACAGAATTCGATAAAGAGTTTTCATTGATTTGTCCGGTAGTAATTACAACTTCATTCAAGCGATTTGCAACTAAACTATCCGAAATATTTTGTGAGGATATGGATTTTGCGAATCCGCACATCAGCACAAAAAAAACAATCACTCCTTTGAAGAAAGAAGTGATTGTGAATTTGAAATTATATTTTTTCAGAATTGTCAAATCTTATGATTTGTAAACTACTGTTTATAAAATTTACTGTTTAATAAATTTATGAAATTCGGTTTTTCCATTCCATTCAATTTTGATGAAATAAATGCCAGAACCAAAACCCGACAAATCAAAATTGGTAGCGTTATTGATTTCTTTTTTTGCAAGCTCTTTGCCGGTAATATCTGATACTATCGCATTTCCAGAAACCTTGTTTTCAAAATTACTTATAGATATATTTATTACTTCGTTTGCAGGATTTGGATAAACTAAAAACTGATTGCTTTTCTCGATGGTTTCATTTAATCCCAATAGAGGTCTCATGAAAATTGTTTTTTTGAATGCAATATTCTGACGTGTTGAATTAGCAAAATAATTAGTAAAAATTATTTTGTAATCTGCTAATGTATCTAATGGAGATTTAACAAAAAAAGCAAGCGAATCAACAATAGGAACATTTCCTGGAGCCATTGCAATTTCTTTCCAAGTCCAATCTAAAATATTACAATTTTTTGAATAAGGCGGCATTGGTTTTGGTCCTACCGAATCAATATCTCCACCAAAATATTTAGCAGCTTGCACCTTTGGATTTTGCAAAACGCCAACTACTGGATACATCACTGGAGGTCCACCTAAACTAACTGGTGCTTTGTATTTGGTGAAAAGCAAATCCCAACTGTTAGCCGAAGGTTCGCGGTCAATTGCAGTTTTTGTTATTAAATTATAATACGCAAATAGTTTTCCTGCATACTCTTTTTTCTTAATCGTTACGCTGTTGCTATCGCTTCCGTCAATGTTTGAAAAAGAAAATACCCATTGTGTATCGGCTTCGTTGCGTTGAATACAAATTTTCTTGAAATTTGATGTTCCAATAACGGCTAGAAAAACTTTTGTTCCTATTACATTATGACTTGGATCTACATAAGTATAAGTTCCCCAACCATAATCTGCAACTGACATAGATGCAAAATTGTATCCATCGTTAAAAGCACCAATATCCCAACTTGTATCGCCATTATATGTTTGCTTCCAAGTTTTCCATCCAGCGGTATCAAATTGTTCCCAATTAGACGATGTAAAATTTGATTTGTAAAGACTTGTACCTCTACCATCATTAATTTTTACAGTAGCTCCTTGCATGGTATTGCTTGGCGGAATAGATGGTCGAACGGAAAATGCAATGTGCCAATTGTTTCCGATAACAGTATCTTTATTTCCTGATTTCAAATTGTAATAAACATCCTGAACGTTTCCTGGCTTCATGCTTAAGGAGTCCTGAACGGTTATAGGTTGTGCTGACACTAAAGTACTAGCAATAGTACATACGGTTAAAAAAAATAGTTTCTTCATTAATTTATTATTTGGTTTTTTAATTGGGGCGCAAAACTCGCACTACCTAGCTCAAAGTGCTATGATGTAACTCACGTATTTTTTTTATGACTGAATTTTTACAATTCAAAATTTATCGTGCTTGAATTTAAAAACAAGATAGTTATTACGATTTTGGCAGTTAAGTCAATTTGATTTAGTTTTGCCGAGCAAATACACAGATATGCATATACAAGTTTTAAAATCAAAAATACACCGAGTAAAAGTAACCCAAACAGAACTTCACTATGTGGGTAGTATTACCATTGATCAGGATTTGATGACCGCATCAAACATTATTGAAAATGAAAAAGTTCAGGTTGTAAACATCAACAATGGCGAGCGATTGGAAACCTATGTAATTACTGGCGAACCCGGAACTGGAATAATTTGTTTAAATGGTCCTGCTGCACGAAAAGCCGCTGTTGGCGATTATGTTATCGTTTTGTCCTATGCAAGTATGGATTTTGAAGAAGCCAAAAAATACAAACCCGTTGCTGTTTATCCTGATATAAACAATAAGATTAGTTAATTGAATAACAAATCAAATAAAATACTGCAATACCTATTAATTGCTGCGATAGGTGGTTTTTTTATTTATTTCGTTTTTAAGGGAACTAATTGGCAAGAGATGTTTGCCAAAATTAGTAATGCCAATTTTTATTGGCTTAGCTTGGCCATGTTAGTCGGAATTTTTAGTCATTGGCTTCGAGCCTTCAGAGGAGTGATGATGTACGATGCAATGGGATATTCCATTTCAACCAAAAATAGTTTCTATGCCGTTTTAATTGGATACATGATGAGTTATATAATTCCTCGTGCAGGCGAAGTTTATAGATGTGTAAGTTTAAATAAAACGGATTCCATGCCTATTGAAAAATCGCTGGGAACAGTGGTGACCGAAAGATTGGTTGATATGCTAATTTTGCTTTTAATTATTGCATTTGTGTTTGTTATACAATTCGATTTGTTAGTTAATTTTATCAGCCATAGTTTAGATTCAAAAACCGAATCAACAACCAATTCCATTTTAATAAAATCAATGCTTACTTTATTTATAATTATAAGCATTGTTTTGTTTTTTGTTTTCAGAAAAAAAATAGTGCAGCATGCATTTTATCAAAAACTAAAAACCGGTTTTACAACTGGATTATTAAGCGTTAAACAAGTAAAAAATCCAATCCTTTTTATTGTGCTTTCATTTTCTATTTGGATTGGCTATTTGCTGATGATGTATATTTGTTTTTTTGCGATGCAGTCAACAAGCAATTTAGGAATATTTGAATGCCTTACCGTTTTTGCAATTGGAACTATTGGAGTGGTTTTGCCCGCACCAGCTGCAGGAGCGGGAGCCTATCATTTTTTTGTCATTCAATCGTTGTTGTTATTTGGTGTAGGTGCAGAAGACGGAAAAGCATATGCAACTATGGTGCATGGTGTACAAATGATTTTGCTTTTAATTATTGGTTCGATATGTTCGTATATAGTTTTAAAAACGAAAAACAAAAATGCAATCAATTAATTCAAAAATAATTGACCGAAATAATTTACAACAACTAATTGAAAAGTGGAGACTTTCAAACGAAAAAATTGTTTTCACAAATGGCTGTTTTGACATTATTCATCGCGGGCACATTGATTATTTATCAAAATCTGCTGCACTTGGAACCAAATTAATAATTGGGCTAAATACAGATGCATCAGTTAGAAAATTAAAAGGAGATACCAGACCAATTCAAGACGAACAATCAAGACAAATTATACTCTCGGCTTTTCAATTTGTAGATGCTGTAATTTTATTTGACGAAGAAACTCCGTATGCATTAATAAACTCTGTTCAACCTGATATACTAGTAAAAGGCAGCGATTACAAACCCGAAGAAATTGTTGGATTTGATATCGTAAAAGCAAAAAATGGTGAAGTTATTACCATTGATTACCTCCCAGGATTTTCTACAAGTGCAATCGAAAAAAAAATAAAACAATAGCATCTTAAAAGTTAATCTTCCAATACTTCCTTTTTGCCCTTGTATTTCAATTTGCCTACTTAAGGATTAGCGATATATTCGCACTCTCAAATTAAAAAAACTTTCAGAAATGAATTTTGAACTAAGCGAAGAGCATTTAAATGTTCAGCAAGCAGCTAGAGATTTTGCGCAAACAGAATTATTGCCAGGCGTTATTGAACGCGATGAGCACCAAAAATTTCCAATGGAACAAGTTAAAAAACTTGGCGAACTTGGATTTTTAGGAATGATGGTTGACCCAAAATACGGTGGAAGCGGAATGGATACCATAAGCTATGTATTGGCTATGGAAGAACTTTCAAAAGTAGATGCATCAACTTCAGTTGTGGTTTCAGTAAACAATTCATTGGTTTGTTGGGGACTTGAAACTTTTGCAAACGAGGAACAGAAGCAAAAATATTTAGTGCCAATGGCTAGCGGAAAATGTTGGGGAGCATTTCTTTTATCCGAGCCAGAAGCAGGAAGCGATGCTACTTCACAAAGAACATTGGCCGAAGACAAAGGAGATTATTACTTGTTGAATGGAACAAAAAATTGGATTACAAACGGAAGCACTGCTGAATATTATTTGGTAATGGCACAAACCGATGTAGCAAAAGGTCACAAAGGAATTAACGCTTTAATAGTTGAAAAAAACTGGGAAGGCGTAACCATTGGAAATAAAGAAAATAAACTTGGAATAAGAGGAAGCGATACACATTCTGTTATGTTTCAGGATGTAAAAGTACCCAAAGCAAACCGAATAGGCGAAGAGGGTTTTGGGTTTAAATTTGCAATGAAAACATTGGCCGGAGGAAGAATAGGAATTGCTTCTCAAGCATTGGGAATTGCAAGTGGCGCTTATGAGTTGGCATTAAAATATTCAAAACAACGCAAAGCTTTTGGAAAAGAAATAATGCATCACCAAGCTATACAATTTAAATTAGCCGATATGGCAACACAAATTGAAGCCGCACGATTGCTTTGTTTGAAAGCTGCATTTTTAAAAGACCAACACAAAGATTATGCATTGGCAAGTAGCATGGCAAAATTGTTTGCATCCGAAACTGCAATGTGGGTTTCGGTTGAAGCCGTTCAAATTCATGGCGGATATGGATATGTAAAAGAATACCATGTTGAACGATTGATGCGCGATGCTAAAATTACACAAATATATGAAGGCACAAGCGAGGTTCAGCGCATTGTAATATCAAGAGAAGTGTTGAAATAGATTCGAAAAAAATTACAAAAAAATGCGGATTAAATTTTTAATCCGCATTTTTTTATTTTATAAATCGATTATGTTCCAGGATTTAATTTGGTATAAACCGCCTCAAATTCTTTTTTCAAATCCTCCATTTTGTTTTGATTGGCTACAAACAAACAGTATTGAATAATTTGAATGTTTTCATCCAATTCTTGTTGCACACCTTTTTGTTTTTTGCCTTTAAAGGTTCTGTAATATGCTGCTTTTCCTTCGCATTGTTTTACAATTTCTCTTAAAACATTTGACCCTTTTTCTTTGGCTCCAGCCATAAAGTATCCTTCGGCTAATCGCACTGAAAAGAAATCGTGTTGAACATACTCGGCAGGCATCATTTTCACACAATGGTCAATTGCTTTAATTGCGCTGTCGGTTTTGCCTTCTTGCGATAATTTTTCAGCCAATCTGAAAAATATATTGCGCATGTTTTTAGTTTGACGCAAAACTGTTTCGTCAAGATAAACTCCTGGTTTTTCAATATTTCCCCATTTGAATTTATTAACTAAATTTTCATACAAAATAGTGCTGTTTACTCTTCCATAAACAGGATTGTTTGGATTAATTGGTGTTAAAATAGGAAGCAATCGATAGGTTAATCCTTCCAACTGAAAATACGATTGCATATTAATGTATGCCTCTGTTCCTGTAGTAATAGCCCAATAAATTGGTCGAGTATTAATATTTGAAGCCAATACATCCAACACCACCAAATCTGCCTTTTGTAACATACGCGCTTCAATTTCCCATTTTATTGAATCTTGCATATAAATAGCATCCTCTGGTCTAACAACTCCGTTTTTTAAACATGCTTTTTTATCTACAGGAATACAAAATCTTTTGGTTGGAAAGAACGAAGCTTTTTGTCCGCCTTGCAATGTAACTTTTGAATAAGGATCGTTGTCGTCACACATAAATGTGATAATCTTCGATATATCGTAATAATCTGTTTTATTGATTCCGAATTTATCTAAAATCTCAGGCCCATCATAATACACAACATAATCGCGTGAACCTTGAACATATTTGTCTGATGTCATTGAAAACTGAATCGGTTTGCTTCTAAATGAAGGTCTTTTTAATCCATCAGCATACCAATCGGTATTGAGCAAACTCAAATTGATTACTCGAATATCGCTTCGAATGTCTTCAACATTTTGAGCATACCAAAGTGGATACGTATCGTTGTCACCGTTTGTAAATAATATAGCGTCAGGCGCGCAACTGTTCAAATAATCTTCAGCAAAATCCACTGCAGTTTTACGATTTGAGCGATCGTGATCATCCCAATTTTGTTGGGCCATTAAAATAGGCGAACCCAAACACGCAACACCGACTAAAACAGAGGCTGTTTTTCGGTTCATTCGTTTGCCCATAAAATCAGTAATTGCCAAAACCCCAAGCCCAATCCAAATCATAAATGTTTGGTAAGAACCGACATACGCATAATCTCTTTCGCGAGGTTGCTGTGCAGGAAAATTAAGATAAAGAATAATAAATGCACCTGTAAATAAGAAAAGTGTGAGTACAACAATTGCATCTGCTTTTGCTTTTCTAAAATGATAGAAAAATCCTATCAACCCCAAAATTAATGGAATGGCAAAATAAGTATTGCGTGCTTTGTTATTTTTAATTGAATCTGGAATGTTTTTCTGTGGTCCAACAAGTAAATTGTCAATGAACGAAATTCCTGTAATCCAGTTTCCACTTACTTCGTCTCCGTAACCTTGTTGGTCGTTTTGCCTTCCTACAAAATTCCACATAAAATATCTAATGTACATAAAGCGCATTTGGTACGAAGCAAAAAAGTCAACGTTTTTCATAAATGAAATGCGTTTGGCATCTTTTGGAATATTTTCCCATCTTTGATACCACTCAACATAATCGGCTCTATCAGCCCACATACGAGGAAAAATTACACAGTCTTTACTTGGATAAATGGCTTTTAATTTATCTCCTGCTTCTACATATTCTTTTCCTTGTTTTCGGTAATTCATACCGGTTTTTTCATAATCAACTGGGCGAGAATAGTAATACTGCCCGTAAACCAATGGATTGTCGCCATATTGTTCTCTGTTTAAATACGAAAGCAACGAAAATGGTTGTTCAGGATCGTTCATGTCCAAAGGCGGATTTGCCATTGATCGAATTACAACCATTGAATAACTTGAATATCCAATAACTATAAATGCAAACGAAAGAATAATTGTATTGATTACTGATTTGGATAACGATGAAACAAACAATACATAATACAACACTCCGCTTACAACTAACCAAGCAACAATGCTTGACAAACCTGAATTGATAACCAAGGAACTAACTACCATCAATAAATAGGTAATTACTGCAATTGCTAAACTGGTTTTTGAAAGCGAATGGGTATAATGAATTAACGCAGAAATTAAAGTAATAAGCAAGAAAACAAGAATGATAAATCCGAAATTAAAACTTAACCCTAACATGTTAACTGCAATGTAATCCAGTTTGGTAGCCAATGTTGGCAATCCAGGAATTATACCAAACTGTACCGATCCGATGGCCAAAACAGCAACACCTGTTGCTTTTAAAAATCCCATACGACTGTAATCGAATTTCTTGAAATAATAAACGTAAACGATAGCAGGAATAACCAACAAATTAAGTAAGTGAACTCCAATTGCTAAACCGATTAAATAGGCTATTAGAATTAACCATCTGTCTGAACCTTTTTCATTTGAAATGTTTTCCCATTTTAAAATACACCAAAATGTAAGCGTAGTAAAAAAACTTGACGATGCATATACTTCAGCTTCGACAGCCGAAAACCAAAAAGTGTCCGAGAAATTTAATGTAAGTGCACCAACTAATCCTGCTGCAAAAATAGAAAAACACTGAGTTGCAGTTGCTTCTTCTCCTTTTTTTACTACTATCTTTTTGGCAAGATGTGTAATTGTCCAAAAGAAAAACAAAACGCACAAGGCAGATGTTGTTCCTGAAACCATATTAACCCAAAAAGCAACTTGGCTTGTGTCGCTTCCGGCAAACATTGAAAAAATTCGTCCAATCATCAAAAACAATGGCGCGCCTGGAGGATGGCAAATTTGTAATCGATACGATGCGGAAATAAATTCGCCACAATCCCAAAAACTAACTGATGGCTCTAAGGTAAGTGTATACGTAATTATTGAAACAATGAAAGTTAACCATCCGATAATGTTGTTGTACAAATTGTATTTATTCATCCTGATATTATTTGATTTCTTTAAAAAAAATTTAAGAAGGCAAACATAATAGAATTTGGGAAGCAGACAATAGCTTCGAATGGATAATTTTTAAATTTAAGGTGTTGAAAATTAAAGAATCAAGAAACCGCGACTACGCTAGTAATTTCGGGAATTGCATTTTTTAAACCATTTTCAATTCCGGCTTTCATGGTAAGATGACTAATTTCGCAGCTACTGCAATTGCCAGTTAGTCTAAGCTGAACCTCCATTTCGTCTGTAACATTTACAAGTTCTACATCTCCGCCATCGGCTTGCAGAAAAGGGCGCATGCTGTTCAGAGCAATTTCAATTTTATTTCTTAAGTCTTGATCCAATTTATCTGATTGATTAATACAATTTACGAGTGCAAATTAAACAAAATAAGCAATTACTATTTTCTTTGATTCGTTTTAGTTTTTCTGAATTGCGTTTAAAATAGAAACCGATTGAGCCACATTTTCAGCCAGCTCAAAAAAAGCTTTTTGTACAGGCGTATTTTTTTCAAATACTGCTGGGGTTCCATTATCTCCTCCTTCTCGAATACTCATATAAATAGGAATTTGTCCTAGCAATTTTAATTTCAATTCGTCTGCCATTCTTTGCCCTCCATTTTCACCAAAAATAAAATATTTTTTTCCTGGCAATTCATCAGCAACAAAATAAGCCATGTTTTCAACGATACCCAAGATAGGAACTTTTATCGGAGTCATGCTAAACATAGTTGCTGCTTTGTATGCATCGGCCAACGCTATGGCTTGCGGTGTGGTAACCATCACAACTCCAGTTAAGGGTACAATCTGCAACATGGTTAAATGTATATCGCCAGTTCCGGGCGGCAAATCCAAAATTAAATAGTCCAATTCGCCCCAATCGCAATCGTTAATAAATTGTCGTAATGCGGATGAAACCATTGGTCCGCGCCAAACTACGGCTTGTTCTGGTTTTATTAAAAAACCGATTGACAAAAGTTTCACACCATACTTTTCAATGGGTAGCATCAAAGATTTCCCATCAACATTTTTCATTTCGGGTTGCGCATTCATTTCGCCAAACATCATCGGAATGCTGGGCCCATAAATATCTGCATCCAACAATCCTACTTTTGCGCCTTGCATGGCCAAAGCTAAAGCCAAATTGCTGGCAACTGATGATTTTCCAACACCACCTTTTCCACTTGCAATAGCTATAATATTTTTAACATTTGGAAGAACTAATTTGTCCGATCGATTGCTGCTAACATTGGCTGTCATTTCAATTTTCACTGAAATATCTTTTGATATAAATTCATGAATTGCTTGTATGCAATCCTTCTCCATTTTTTCTTTCAATGGACAAGCAGGAGTTGTCAAAACAAGTTTGAATGAAATCAATTTTTCATCAAATTGTAAATCCTGAATCATGTTTAAAGTGACTAAATCTTTATGAAGGTCGGGCTCTTGTACTGTTGAAAGCGCTTTTAAAATATCGTCTTTTGTAAAATTCATTTGGGTTGCGAATTTATGAAATAAAAAACAGCAGACGTGGTTTTTAAAATCAATAAAAACAAAATTAAACTATGAAAAAATAATTTAATGCGCCTCAAGCCAATTCTTTCCAACCCCAACATCTGCTTTTATTGGAACATTCAAATGCATTGCATTTTCCATTTCTTCAATTACTATTTTTTTCAGAATTTCTATTTCGTCTTTGTGTGCATCAAAAAGCAATTCATCGTGAACCTGCAAAATCATTTTTGAATGAATGATTTCTGATTTTTGATTCTTGATTCGCTTATGAATATTTATCATCGCAATTTTTATCATATCGGCCGCACTTCCTTGTATAGGCGCATTGATAGCGTTTCGCTCTGCAAATCCTCGTATCGTAAAATTGGCAGAATTAATGTCACGCAAATATCTTTTTCGACCTTTTAAAGTTTGCACATAACCGTGTTCTTTTGCAAAGTTAATTGTGGTATTCATGTATTCTTTTATCCGTGGATACTGCTTCCAATATTCGTCAATTATAGCTCCTGCTTCTTTTCGTGGTATGCCTAAACTTTGGCTCAGCCCAAAAGCACTTTGTCCATAAATAATTCCAAAATTTACTGCTTTGGCATTTCTTCTTTCGGCCGAAGTAACTTCTTCAATATTTTTTCCGTAAACTTTTGATGCGGTTGCAGTGTGAATATCCAAAGCTTGTTTGAAGGCATCAATCATGTTTTCTTCGTTTGCAATAGATGCTACAATTCGCAATTCAATTTGAGAATAATCCGCACTTAGCAAAACAAAATTTTCGTTCCGAGGAATAAATGCTTTTCGAATTTCTTTGCCTCTATCTGTACGAATTGGAATATTTTGCAGGTTTGGATTTATAGATGCAAGTCTGCCGGTCGCAGCTTCTGCTTGCTTAAAATTTGTATGAACTCTGCCGGTTATTTGGTTAATTTCTCGCGGCAATGCATCCACATAAGTTGATTTTAATTTTTGCAATTCGCGAATGTCCAAAATGCAGCGAACAATTTCGTGTTCGTTTAATTTTTGCAATACGTCTTCGCCCGTTTGATATTGTCCGGTTTTCGTTTTTTTGGCTTTTAGATCAAGTTTCAAGTGATCAAATAAAACTTCGCCCAATTGTTTTGGCGATGAAATATTAAACTCTAAACCACCCGAAAGTTCTTTTATTTTTTTGTCTTGTATTACAATTTCAATTTCTAATTCTTTTGAATAATCATTCAAAAATTCTTTATCAATTTTCACGCCCTCGCGTTCCATATCGTTCAACACATCAATCAATGGAATTTCAATTTCATCAAACAATTCTTTTACTTCATGTTCAATCAAAAGTGGCGAAAGTTTTTTTGACAACTGATAAGTTATATCTGCATCTTCAGCAGCATATTCTTTGATTTTTTCCATGTCAACTTCACGCATATTCAATTGATTTTTTCCTCTTTTTCCAATCAATTCAGTAATTGAAACTGGCTGATAATTCAAATAAATTCCCGATAAGTAATCCATTCCATGACGCAAGTCTGGCTCTATCAAATAATGTGCAAGCATGGTATCAAACAATGGTCCGCTTAATGTCAATCCATAGTTTTTAAGTATGCCTAAATCGTATTTAATATTTTGTCCGATTTTGCAAATCGTATCGCTTTCAAAAATCACTTTAAATTTTTCTAAGGTCTTTTTTGCTTCATCAAAATTGGAGCTACACGGAATATAATATGCCTCATTTGCTTTGATCGAAAATGAAATTCCGACAATTTCAGCATGCATTTCAAGTCCAGTTGTTTCGGTATCAAAACACACTTCTTTTTGCTGAAGCAAATTTTGGATTAACTCGTTTTGTTTTTCTTCTGTGTCAACTAAAATATAATTATGCGTAGTGTTTGAAATGTTGTTATGAACGATTTCTGCTTGACTATTTGAAGTAGAAAGTTCAATGTTTGAATCTTGTGATCTTGGATTTGCATTTTGGTTGAACAAATCAAAAACTGTAGATGAGCTGGCTCTATCAACACTTGGAACATTTAAAATAGAAGTTTGAATCGCAGAGTTTGAATCGCCAAAAAGTCTTTTTGCCATTGTTTTAAATTCAAGTTCCGCAAAAAGTTTTTCACAAGCATCTTTGTCGGGTGATTCTAAGATCAATTTGTCTTCTTCAAATTCAATCGGGACATTCAAATCAATAGTTGCCAATCTTTTTGAAAGAAAAGCTTGTTCTTTATTATTTTCTATATTTTCTTTTTGCTTTCCTTTTAGTTCGTGCGTGTGTTCATACAGACCTTCCATGCTTCCATATTTCTGCACCAAAAGCTTGGCGGTTTTTTCGCCAACACCTGGTATTCCTGGAATATTATCAACCGAATCGCCCCACATTCCCAAAATATCAATTACTTGTTTTATGTCTGTTATTTCCCATTTTTTCAACACTTCGGGCACGCCCATAATTTCATATTCATTTCCAAGTCGTGCAGGTTTATAGATGAAAATATTTTCGCTAACCAACTGCCCAAAATCTTTATCCGGTGTCATCATAAAAACTTTGAAACCTTCTTTCTCAGCTTTTTTTGCCAAGGTTCCAATGACGTCATCTGCCTCAAATCCTGGTCTAATTAATAAAGGAATTTTCAGCGCTTCGGTTAGTTGCATAATGTACGGCAAGGCAGACGAAATCCCTTCTGGCATTTCATCGCGGTGCGCTTTGTATGCTTCATATTCAATGTGTCTTGCTGTTGGTTCTGACGTATCAAAACTAACTCCAATATGTGTTGGTCTTTCTTTTTTTAAAATATCTAAAACCGTATTGGCATACCCAAAAATTGCGGAGGTATTGAACCCATAACTTGTGATTCGAGGATTTTTACTGAATGCAAAATATGCGCGATAAACAAGCGCCATTCCATCCAGCAGAAATAATTTTTTATCAGACATAAGTGTCAAAAGTAAAGTATTTTTGCAACTCTTAATTCCAAAGTTTTTTATTGAAAAATATATTCAAATTAGCAGCTCAAAAAATTAAATACTTAAGCAGTTTTTTGTTTGGCGATCTAATTGCAGTTTACGAAAGCAAATTGAATGGACGACTTGAATTGTGGCGATTGGAGGGGAAATTAATTTTGAATTCAAAAAACGCAAATCAATCTTTCGATAGTCTTCACAGGGTTTTTCAAAAAACTTTTCAAAAAATAAATCTTCTTCTTCTTCAACCAAAAAATATTTTATTGATAGGGCTTGGCGCTGGAAGTGTGGTAGATATTTTAATAAATGAGCTTAAGTTGGATTGTAAAATTGACGCAATAGAACATGACGAAACAATGATTGAAATTGCTAAAAAACATTTTAACATTGATAAATTTTCCGATTTGAATATTATTGTTTCAGATGCTTATAAATATGTTTCGGTTTGCAACAAAATTTACGATTTGATTGTAGTTGATTTGTTTAAAGACGATCAAATAGAAGAGCGGTTTTTTGATGAATCATTCAATCAAAATTTATTAAAATTAAGCACCAGCGGAAAAATTATTTTTAATACCATTCAACGGAACGAAATTCAAAAAATACAATTTGAAAATCTGAAGAAATTTTACATTTCAAATAATAAACTTTGTAACGAATTTATTTTAGAGGAAGAAAATAAAGTATTGGTAATTTAATACGCTCTAGAATCGCTGCCTTCAATATAATTAATAAATGCTTTGTTAACCACTTTGTTACCTCCTGGCGTGGGATAATCTCCACTAAAATACCAATCGCCTTTGTGGTTTGGACAGGCTATGTGAAGGTTGGAAATGGTTTGATAAATTATTTTCAATTCGGCTTTTAAGTCACTTGGTTTTACAATTTCAGCAATTTTATTTGAAATTTCTTCGTCTGTAAAATTAGCGTACAATACTTTTACATAATTCTGCAATTCTTCTTTGGGCAAATTTTCTTGCGCTTTGCATTTGTTATATACATCAATCAATTGTTTTTCTAATCTACGGTCTTTTAACAAGGCAACCATTGCTTGAAATGCAACAAAGTCTTTCAATTTACTCATATCAATACCGTAACAATCGGGGTAACGAATTTGTGGCGCTGAGGAAACAATAATTATTTTTAATGGATTTAATCTGTCTAATATTCTAAGAATTGAAGTTCGTAAAGTTGTTCCTCTAACTATCGAATCATCAATAACAACCAATGTATCGGTTTCGTTTTTTACTATTCCATACGTTACATCGTACACATGTGCAACCATGTCTTCGCGGTTTGTATCATCCATTATAAAAGTTCTAAGTTTAGCATCTTTTACAGCCACTCTTTCTCTTCGCGGACGAAGCGATAAAATATTTTTAAGTGTCGAGTCGTTTAGGTTATGTCCAAGTTTTAGAATCTGTTCCGTTTTATACCTATCCAACAAATCGTTAATTCCATCAATCAAACCATAAAACGATACGGCTGCAGTATTTGGGATATAACTGAAAACTGTATTTTTCATATCGTAATTTACAGCTTTCATAATTTTATCGGCCAACAAATAACCCAATTGTTTTCTCTCTTTGTAAATATCTAAATCGTTTCCACGACTAAAATAAATTCTTTCAAAAGAACAGGCTTTATTTTCTTGAGGATGCAAAATATTGGTTTCAAATACTTCACCATTTTTTTTGATAATTAAAGCGTTGCCAGCTCCTAACTCTTTAACATCTCTAATCTTAACGTTGAAACCTGTTTGAATGGCTGGTCGCTCGCTAGTTACCACCACAACCTCATCATCGTAATAATAAAAACATGGGCGAATACCATTTGGATCTCTAACTACAAATGCATCGCCATGTCCCATTACACCTGCCATCACATAACCTCCATCAGCATCGCGCAACGATTTTTTTAATATATTTTCTACATTGATATTATCGGCAATCAAATGCGAAATTTTTTGATTGCTATGACCTTCTAATTTAAACTTGGTAAATTTTCTTTGATTTTCTTCGTCCAAAAAATGCCCAATTTTTTCGAGCATGGTTACGGTATCTGTCTTCAAACTTGGGTGTTGTCCCAATGCTACTAACACATCAAATAATTCATCAACATTAGTGAGGTTAAAATTTCCGGCCAAAACAAGATTTCTACTCATCCAGTTGTTTTCGCGAATGAAAGGATGACACAAGTCAACGCTATTTCCACCATGAGTTCCATAACGCAAATGACCTAGCAACACCTCGGCTACAAAAGGTGCATTTGCTTTTAAATAATTAACATCTTTGATTTGTTCTTTGGTACCGCTGTTGTTTATTTTCTTGTTTATTTTCTCAAAAATTTTGGCAACAGCATTGCTATCATTGGCTCTTTGTCGGTCAATAAAATTCTCGCCTGGCTTAACATCAATTTTAATTGCAGCAACCCCAGCTCCATCTTGTCCACGGTTGTGTTGTTTCTCCATTAGGAGATACATTTTTTTTAAGCCGTAAAGTGCAGATCCATACTTCTGTTGATAGTAGGTAAGCGGTTTGCGCAGCCTTATGAGCGCTATTCCACACTCATGTTTTATTGCATCGCTCATAAATTATGGTTGCGAAAGTAGTATTTAATACCGAGATTTTTTAACGTACAAAAAGTATAATTATTTATTTTTTCTCTCTTTCAAAACATTATCCAACATTTCAATAAAAGTTTCAGGTCCCATATATCCAGCTTGTAAAAAGAGTTGTTTTTTATCTGTAATAATTACATACGTTGTAGGAAAACCGGTTTTTTCGCCTCGGCTAAGTTGCGAGTACATTTCAGCCGGAGAAAATTTTTGCCCATCCACATCGTATATTATTCCTTGTTTTTCGGGATTAAACTTAATAGCAATAAAATCTTTATTTAGCCTTTTTATAACTTCAGGATTGGCGTACGTATCGCGATCCATTTTTTTACACCATCCGCACCAATCGGTATAGGCATCAACCAACAGTATTTTATTTTTCTTTATGGCAAGTGGATACCCTTCGTTCCAATCGTACCATTTCATCAAATCTTCTTGTTTTGTAGAAAAGGATGTGAATACAATAAAAAGTACAGGCAATACAAAAATTAATTTTTTCATTGGAGAATATTTTGGCCAAAAATAACAATAATTATACCTGTTTTTATAGTGGCTATTAAAATTATAACCATAAACTTGTTTTATTTATTAATAGTTTTTTATATGTTTGGCGAATGAATACACACCAAGCATATAATACTTTAACCAAAACGGTTATCGTATTTGTAACGATGATTTTAATGTCAGTGTCTGCATATAGTCAAACCGTAGAACCTGTTGCTAACATGTACGATGACACTACTGCGGTAGCAGCTGATAGCACAAGCACTACCAGCACAGATAGTCAGACTAAAGTTGTTGTTGTAAAACCATACGAAAGAATTGCACTTTCTATTGACAGCGTTACAAATTTGATAGCCTACAACGGAGTTGTTGAGCAAGAAGATAGCGGCAGCGATTCGCTTTATTTAAGAGCAAAGCGTTTTGCTGAAGAGTGGTTTGGAAAGAGCAATTCTGTATTTGAACTTGAAAAACGAGGTCAAAAATTAATATTAAACGCAACCATTCCGGCTAATGCTTACATTAATAAATACAATAAAAAATCAATGGGCAAGTATCAATTCAGAATGATTATATTGATAAAAGAAGGCCGATACAAATATACTTTAACAAACTTTGTTCACGAAGCTGCTAAACCAAACAATGGAAAACCTTCAAGAAATTATTTCGAATATTATAATTCAGCCACTCAAAATGTTCGTTTGTGTGATGGAATTCTTCGCTTTGCCGACCACGACATAAAAGAAACAATCAGTCGTTTTAAATTAGCAATGAGAGATCCAATCTTCTTAGACGAAGACGAATGGTAGAAATTATTTAGTTTCTATAGATAAAAAAATCATGGTTTAGCGGCACAAATTCCACTTTTTAGCAGCAATTCGCTGTAAAACTTTAACTACGCTCTAAATAGACTGCAGCCAAAAGGAGAAGCCAAAGCAATATTAAAGTCCTCAACCACTATTATTTTCTATGCAAGAATTAGACTTTTATACAGTGGCTTTAGCACTGAATATTAATAAAAATGAATTAGTTAAGAATTCTCATTCAGAAATTTTTTAAAAACAGTTTCCTAATTCGTAAAAATTAATACCTTCGCAACCCTTAAACTTTGTCCGATAGTGTAACTGGCAACACGTCTGATTTTGGTTCAGAAGAGTCTAGGTTCGAGCCCTAGTCGGACAACAAAATTTTGGAATAATGATTAATCGCAACGAGGTAAAACTTTTTTCAGGCACCGAATCAAAATATTTGGCCGAAAAAATAGCGGCAGCTTACGGGCAACCGCTGGGCGATTGTGTTATTTCAAAGTTTAGCGATGGAGAATTTCAACCAAATTACAACGAAAGTGTACGTGGTTGCGATGTTTTCTTAATTCAATCAACCTTTGCCAATGCCGATAATTTGCTAGAGTTGTTATTGATGATTGATGCTGCAAAAAGAGCATCGGCACATTATATAACAGCAGTAATTCCTTATTTTGGAATGGCAAGACAAGATAGAAAAGACAAACCGCGCGTATCAATAGGAAGCAAGGTGATAGCAGATGTTTTAACCGCTGTTGGTGCTAGCCGAGTAATGACAATGGATTTGCATGCTCCTCAAATACAAGGATTTTTTAAAATTCCAGTTGATCACTTAGACCCATCGGTTGTATTTATTCCTTACATCAAAAAAAATATAGGCAATAAAAACCTAATGATAGCTTCGCCTGACATTGGTTCGTCAGCCAGAGCACGTTCTTATGCTAAGAATTTAGGTGTCGATATGGTAATTGTAGACAAAGAGCGTAGACGTGCTAACGAAATTGCATCAATGACATTAATCGGAGATGTAAGCGGTCGCGATATTATTATGGTTGATGATATTATTGATACCGGAAACACTTTGGCAAAAGCGGCTTTGCTTATGAAAGAAAAAGGCGCGTTAAGTGTTAGAGCCATGTGTACACATCCCGTACTTTCGGGCAATGCATATGAAACTATTGAAAACTCAGTAATAGACGAGTTGGTTGTGTGCGATACCATACCACTTAGAAAAGAAAGTCCAAAAATAAAGGTGCTTTCAGTAGCTCAACTTTTTGCAGATGCAATCAGAAATATTAATGAACACGGAAGCATCAGCTCTTTGTTTGATATAAAAGAAAAAACAATAGTAAATAATTAAACGAAAAATAAAATGAAAACATTAGCATTATTTGGAAATAAACGTAGCCAAATCGGAAAAACAAATACAAAAGCAATAAGAACAGAGGGAAAAGTTCCATGTGTGCTTTATGGTGGTAAAGAGAATTTACATTTTACGATTTACGAAGCCGATTTTAAACAATTGGTTTATACGCCCAATACTTACAAAGTACAATTGGATGTAGATGGCCAGATTTTTAAAACCATTTTAAAAGACATTCAGTTTCATCCAGTAAACGACTCAATAATTCACGCTGATTTTTTTGAAATCAATGAAGACATAGATGTTGAATTATATATTCCAATTAAATTTAAAGGAAATGCAATTGGTGTAAGAAACGGTGGAAAGTTGATTGTTAAATCTTCTAAAATACGTGTGAGGGGATTGCCTAAAAATCTGCCTGATTTTTTAGAAGTAGATGTGGAAGGACTTGAAATAGGAAAAGCTATAAAAATTAAAGATTTGAGTAGCCCGAATATTATTTTGCTTGATTCTCCAGACAATCTTGTTGTAACTGTAAGAGTTACTCGTGCGGTGGTTGAAGAGGTTAAAACAGTTGCTCCGATTGCTGCTGCTCCCGCTGCTCCAGTTGCTGAAGCAAAAGACACTAAGAAAAAATAATTAGTTGAACTTATAAAACTAAAAACCCGATACATGTGTATCGGGTTTTTTTATTTAAAGGGTATTTTTAGTCTTTATAAATTTTAAATATACATTCATCTACTTTTAAAAAATAAAGCCCTTTATCGGTTATTGAATTTAAATTTATTTTCATTTCGGAATCCAAAATTATTTTTTCAAAAACTTTTCGTCCGGTTAAATCAAATATTTCGATTAAATTATTTTTATAAATTAATGGTATTTTCAATGAGATTTCATCCGTAAATGGATTGGGCGAGATTTCTATTTTATTGTTTTCAAGCAATTTCACACTTACCGTTTTCGAGTACTCAAATTTGCCATCAAAATCTACTTGCTTCAATCGATAATAAATAGTTGATGATTGTTGGTTTATAGTTGTTAGTGCGTTATCAATAAATTGATAATTGCTTATTGAATTTGTATTTCCATTGCCTTTTACATTTCCAATAGTTTCCCAATTTTTATTATCAAATGTTCGTTCAATTTCAAAGCGAGAATTATTTATTTCTGAAGCGGTACTCCAGTCAAGTTTTATTTGATCGCTATTTATTAATTCTGCATTAAAATCAAGCCACACAACGGGCAAAATACTATTACCACTCAACGCTCCAGATGTTTGATAATTGCTTGTTGAATACCATCCATTGTATTCATAAATAGTTGCAAAATAGTTTACATTCCAAGTTAATCCAGAAACTACAACACTGCTTCCAGATCCATTATAAACTACATAATTTCCGCTTCCCATTTGGGTTCCACTTCCAAAAACAGCATTGGCTAAATAATAATTTGAATCCACCGGCATTGCATTTACAGCAGCTCCTGCTTTTATTACTACTATTCTTTTATTTCCGTTTCCACTCCTCCAATTTATCTGCATTGAAGTGGAGGTTTTATTGGTAAAAGAAATTCCAGAGCAAGCTAATGTGGGTTTTGAAGGAATAGATCCTCCCCATATTTTTTTTACAAATTGTGGACTATCAATAAAAGGATTGCGATTGTTTTGAAGCGAATAAATTGCATTGTTACGATTTATTTCTTTTGTGCTTATTGGGTCTTGATTATGCCAGGCAAGCATTAAATTTAAATACCAAGTTTTGTAAACTGTACTTGAATTATTTGCAATCAAAATCGCATCTGCTTGTGTACTGTTTGAATACCATCCTCCAATTATATTTTCATATCGCGTAGCCATGAAAAAATAGGTGCGTGCTAAATCTCCTTTATATTCATCAACCGGTTCAAAAACAATTCCTGAATATCCACTGCTTGTATTGTTGCCTAATTTAGCGCCAAGCTGCGATGTCCATGTTGGCGAGGTAACAACACCGTATGGATAATTGCTTCTCATGCCATTCACTTTTCCATCTGTTGGATAAATATGAAAAAGTTCGGTATACATTGGAGATGCACTATTAAACCAATCTTGCGGAAAAGAATGTTCGCGGTTATAACAATCGCCTTCAACCGAATAGTTGCCGCATTGATCCGTTGAATAGGTATAAGTGTATGGCGAAGTTTCACAAACCGAAGTAGAATATACATCCCAAATTTTTCCGTTATACCCAATGTCTGTTGAATTGAAAGCAGTCCATAATCCAGCGTAACTAAGTGCTGTAGTTGATCCAGAAATTTTTGTATAAAGACTCGTTTTTAATGTTGATCCATTACCGCTTGCGGTCGAATAATAATTTGAAGGAATACTCCAATTAGTTCCGCTTCCGATTGCACTTATAACTCTTTGGATTGCGCCAATACTTGTGTGTGTAATGTTTCCACTTATACTTCCTGTAGTTGAAGGACTAAAGCGAACATAAATATTTGTAGCGCTTACATTTCCTGAATTTGGAATTATTGAAATTGAACCCGAAAACTGTTGTGCGCAAACAAGCGATATCTCAAATCCTGTTGCTGCATTTAGTATTAGATTGGATGTTAATCCTGTTGCTGATACCGAATATTTTTGTGGTGATGAACTAAAAAAAATCTGACTATTCCCAAACGATGGCAAAGTTGTAACCGAGCAAGTTATCGTTTGCGATTTGCCAGAAAAAATGGCTAAAGAAAAGATTAGAGAAACTACGAAATATTTCACGAGTCAAATATAAACTATTATTAAAAATCATACTAACTTCGTCTCGATACCTGTCTTAAAAATAGGGCCACTATACATATGGTTAAATCACAAATTACAAAAAAACCGTACTTTTTAGTTACGGTTTTAATTGGGCTAAATAAGTATTTAACTCGAAAAATAAAGTCTTTTGATTAACTGCTCAACGCAGCTGCACCGCCCACAATTTCTGAAATTTCTTTTGTAATTGCAGCTTGTCTAGCTCGGTTGTATTCAACTTTCAATCCTTTTAAAAGATCGCCAGCATTTTCGGTTGCTTTGTCCATTGCCACCATTCGCGCGCCATGTTCAGAAGCCAATGAATCCAACAAACTGCGGTAAATCTGCGTTTTTAATATTCGCGGAATTAGCTCTTCCAAAATCCCTTCTTTCGATGGTTCAAAAATATAGTCGTTGTTTTTTGCAGTTGTGTTTGAAAAACTTGCCTTGTTTATTGGAAGAAATTGTTCTGCCGATAAAATTTGTGTAGCAGCATTTTTAAATTGATTGTAAATAATTTCAACCGCATCAAACTTTCCTGCGCGAAAATCAGACAAAACTTTTGTTCCGATTTCAAATCCTGTATCCGCATTTAAATTCAAAAATGTGTCCTTGAATTCTGAAATAACTGGCAATGTAGTTTTGTTAAAAAATTCAAATCCTTTTTTACCAATTGTCAAAACAGATACATTTCCATTTTCAGATTGAGCAAAATATTTTTCTTTAATAGTTTTGTTTGTAAGCTTTATCACATTTGCATTAAACGAACCGCACAAACCTCTATCGCTTGTAATTACAACCATCAAAATGTTTTTGATTTGTCTTTCTGCAAAAAATAATTTCACCGAATCTACATCCACGCTTTCAGAAAGATTTGCCAATATGCCGTTCAGTTTCTGAGCATACGGACGCATTTGCACAATTCCGTTTTGTGCTCTACGAAGCTTTGTAGCCGAAACCAATTTCATGGCTTTGGTTATTTGCTGGGTCGATGAAACCGATGCAATGCGTATTCTTACTTCTTTTAAATTTGCCACTTTCTATTAATAATTTGAAAATTAGCTACTGTATTTTGCTGAAAGTTCTTTTCCTGTTTTTTCAATAACACTTGTAACTTCTTCACTAATATTTCCTTTTTTCAACTCGTCCAAAATGTTCTTGTGTTTGTTTTCCATGAAATTTAAAAACTCTGCTTCAAATTCACGAATTTTATTTACCGGAACATTTGACAACAAACCTTTAGTTCCTAAATAAATAATTGCAACTTGTTGCTCAACTCTCAAAGGCGAAAATTGATTTTGCTTTAATATTTCAACATTTCGTGCTCCCTTTGCCAATACAGCTTTTGTAGCAGCATCCAAATCAGAACCAAATTTCGAGAAAGCTTCCAACTCGCGGTATTGAGCTTGATCGAGTTTTAAAGTTCCTGCAATTTTTTTCATCGATTTTATCTGAGCATTTCCTCCCACACGACTTACCGAAATTCCCACATTAATTGCTGGGCGAATTCCTGAGTTAAATAAATTAGACTCTAAAAATATTTGTCCATCGGTAATCGAAATTACGTTGGTTGGAATATATGCCGAAACATCACCTGCTTGGGTTTCAATAATTGGCAATGCAGTTAAACTTCCACCACCTTTTACCAAATGTTTTATCGATTCAGGAATATCATTCATTTGTTTAGCAATCGCATCTGTTGAATTTACTTTTGCTGCACGTTCAAGCAAACGACTGTGAAGATAAAATACATCACCAGGATACGCTTCACGACCTGGAGGTCTGCGAAGCAACAAAGATACTTCGCGATAGGCAACTGCTTGTTTCGATAAATCATCATAAATTACCAAAGCTGGACGACCTGTATCACGGAAAAATTCACCGATAGACGCTCCTGCCATTGGTGCATAAAATTGCATTGGTGCAGGATCAGACGATGTTGCACAAACTACAACTGTATAGGCCATTGCACCACTTGCTTCAAGTGTATTTACTACTTGTGCAACGGTAGATGCTTTTTGTCCGATAGCAACATATATACAATAAACAGGTTTACCTGCTTCAAAAAATTCTTTTTGGTTGATAATGGTATCAATACAAACAGCTGTTTTTCCTGTTTGTCTGTCGCCAATTACCAATTCGCGTTGTCCACGACCAATTGGAATCATAGCATCAATTGCTTTGATACCAGTTTGTAATGGCTCTTTTACTGGCTCACGGTAAATTACTCCTGGAGCTCTTCTTTCCAAAGGCATTTCATACAATTCACCGGTAATTGGTCCTTTTCCATCAATTGGTTGACCAAGTGTGTTTACAACACGACCAGCCATTCCTTCACCAACTTTAATTGATGCAATTCGGCCAGTACGTTTTACCGAACTCCCTTCCACTATTTTGTCTGATGCTCCAAGCAATACTGCTCCAACATTGTCTTCTTCAAGGTTTAATACAATTCCTTGTGTTCCATCAGTAAATTCAATCAATTCGCCTGATTGTACTTTTGTTAATCCGTAAATACGGGCAATTCCATCGCCTACTTGCAATACGGTTCCAACTTCCTGCAACTCTGCTTCTGATTTAAAATTGCTGAGTTGTTCTCTTATAATTGCTGATACTTCATCAGGTCTGATATCTGCCATAATTGTTATTTTTTTATTTTGAAATGTAAGTAGTTAATAATTCTTTTCTTGCCTGATTTAATTTTCCAGCTATGCTTGCATCGTACATTCTATCGCCCATTTGTACTATCATTCCACCAATCAATTCGGGCTCTACAATATTTTTTAATTCTACCTTCATTCCACTTTCTTTTTGAAGAAAATTAATGATTTGTTTTTGCGTTGCATCACTTATTGCTACGGCAGTTTTAACAGTTGCTCTGGTAATTTTATTGATATCGTTGTATTGATTGATAAATGAATTTGCAATGACTTTCATAAATGATTCGCGCCTTTTACGAACTATGATGCCAAAAAAATCAATGCTAAGTTTATTGAAATTCTTTTCGAAAATCTGCTTTAAAATTGACATTTTTTTGTCGCTGTGAACGATCGGATTTTTTAATAAATTTTCCAGCGAAACATTTTCAGAAATAGTTTTCAGCAGTGATTGCATATCGTTGTACACTGCATCCAAAATATTTTGTTGCTGTGCTAATCCAATCAATGACTTTGCGTATCTGTTTGCTATTCTGTATTCCGACATGCTGTTATTTCAGATTCAAATTTTTCAAATTCTCATTCACCAATGCTTCTTGTTGTTGTCTGTCTTCCATTTTGCTGCGAAGAATTTTTTCAGCCAAATCCACTGTTAGCGTAGCAACTTGCGTTTTCAACTGATTCATTGCATTGATTTTTTCTTTTTCAATGGCCTCAGTTGCCGAAGCTACTTTTTTACGAAATTCTTCATCTGCACTTTTTTTAGCTTGTGCAATAATGTTGTCTTTCATATCGCTTGCTTCTTTTAGCATTTTATCGCGTTCTACTCTGGCTTCGTTTAGCAAACGCTCGTTATCCGATTTCAATGCATCCATTTTTTTGCGCGCATTTTCTGCTGCGTTTAATGCATCGGATATTGAGTCTTCGCGTTCCTTTATAGATTTGATAATGGGCTTCCAAGCATACTTTGAAAGTATGTATAATACAATTCCGAATGTCAATGTCATCCAGAATAGTAGTCCAATACCGGGTTTTACTAATTCCATTTTTATTTGATTTAATTAATGTGTTAACGAGTCAATACACTTAGTTGAATTCCAGAAAAAAATTTCGGAATCTGCGTAAAAACTTTTAAAAAAATTAAATAAACAGAATCAACAGGCAAAGTACGATTGCAAAGAAAGCGGCTCCTTCAACCAAAGCTGCAGCTACAATCATATTCGCTCTCAAATCACCCATCATTTCAGGTTGACGAGCCATAGACTCTAATGCGCTACCGCCAATACGACCGATACCGATACCTGCTCCAATTGCTGCTAATCCTGCACCGATTCCGGCACCCATTTTTGCAAATCCTACTGTGTCTGCCTGTAATAAAATGTTTAAAAGTGTCATGGTTTTAATTGTTTTATTTTTTGTTTAATTATTAATTGTTTAATGAGATTCTTCGTTATGATGCTCTTCTAATGCCATTCCAAAATAAAGCGCAGAAAGCAAAGTGAAAACATACGCTTGTAAAAATGCAACTAGCAACTCAAGCATATTCATAAAAATACTGAACGCAACTGAAAGTAATGAAACTCCCAAACCCAATCCTACATTCATTTCGCCAAAAATAAAAATGAGACTCATGAATCCAAGAATAATGATGTGGCCTGCTGTAATGTTTGCAAACAATCGCAACATCAACACGAATGGTTTTGAAAACACACCAATGATTTCAACTATTGGCATTAAAGGAATAGGAAATTTTAACCACCACGGAACTCCAGGCGTATTTATAATGTGCATCCAATAATTTTTATTGGTGTTGGCACAGGTTATAATGAAAGTTCCTAAAGCCAAAATTAAAGTAACAGCAATATTTCCGGTTACGTTTGCTCCGCCTGGGAAAAACGGAATCAATCCGAATAAATTGTTTATGAAAATAAAGAAAAATATGGTTAAAAGATAGGGCAAAAATTTCTCGTATTTTGGTCCGATAGATGGCTTAACAACTTCGTCTCTCAAAAAAATTATAAGCGGCTCAACAAATGACTGAATACCTTTTGGCGCTTTTAAATTGTTTTTGCGATAACGTTTTGCAATTGAAAGCATAATCCAACACAAAACAAATACTGCAAAAAACATGGCTGCAACAATTTTTGTAATGGATAAATCATAAAATTTTGCTTCTTTGTTTACGGTACCATCATGGTTTAATGCTAGTATATGATTGCCTTCAATTTTATATCCTTCGTAGTTTGCATGTCCGTGCTCAAATCTGCTTGATGAAAATAATTTTAATCCAGTTTCGCCATAAATAATTATTGGCAATGGAATTGAAATGTGCTTATGTCCAATGGTAGCAATGTGCCAATCGTGCGCATCGGTAACGTGTCCCATAATAATTTCACCTGGTTTTATTTTTTCTTCTATTGCATGAATTTCAGTTTCTGCATGTTCTAATTTGCTTTCATCATGATGAGCGACAACACTATCTGAAACTATTTCATTGGCATGATGTTTAGCAGATTTTTCTTCGTGACTTGAAAAGGCAGTATTTACCCAAGCGGTAGCTATTAGCAAAATTATGGACGAAAAGAAGATTAATCGTTTCGTTTTCTTATTGTTAGCTTGCATTTGCAGGATTTTTTTTCTCAGAATCGGGGCGCAAATTAACTGTTAAGATTAAAACTTCAAACACAGAAAAAAATAAATAAATTAACATGTACGCTAACACAAATGCCAACTGCATTTTCGGGGTGAATATGATATAAATTAGCAGCGGAAAAAACGAAAAAACAAAACGCAATCCCATTGCTCCATAAGTGCGTGTTAAAAAGGTTTTATTTTCTTTTTTTAATCCCGAAAGTGAGATAAAATAAACGATAACAGTAAGCGCAATAAAGTACGCTAAAACTATCCAAATAAAATTAGCTAAAAAAACTTTGCTTTGTGTGTTTTGAAACAAACCAATAGCACACGAAATACATGCAGTTAATAAAAAAAGTTTTCTGAAAAATAATTTGTTTGTCATTGGGTGGCGAAGGTAATGTTTTTTGTTGTTTGCTGCTTTGCTTATGATCATAAAAATTAAAAACTTTCGTTTTCTTTGCAACATGAGATTGATTAAAATAATATTACTCGTACTTCTGGCTGTATTTTTAATTGAAAGCACTTCGTCTTGCAGCAGCAGTAAAAAATGCAATTGCCCAAAACTACACAGATGAGTTCGCCATTAATCAGTTTAATTACGGTTACTTTTAATGCAGAAAAATTGGTTGCCGACACTTTAAAGTCAGCTATTGAGCAATCGTATAAAAACATTGAGTTGATAGTAGTTGATGGTGGATCAAGTGACAAAACCCTAGAAAATGTAAAACAATTTTCAGCCCAAATTGGCACCCTTATTTCTGAACCAGATTGTGGAATTTACGATGCCATGAATAAAGGAATTAAAGCTGCAAAAGGAGAATGGATTTATTTTTTGAATTCAGGAGACGCCTTTTACGATCAACATGTTTTGCAAAATATTTTTAGTCATTCGGTCGAATCATTCGATTTGATTTACGCCAAAGTTAAAACCAAAAACGAACCAACGGGTATCAATTATATTACTGGCAGACCAATTGTATTCAAGGATTTTTTTTCAAAATATCCCATTTGCCATCAAGCAACTTTTACACGTAAATCTGTTTTTGAAAAAATGAATTATTTCAACACTCGGTATAAACTGGCAGCCGATACCGAATGGTTTGCACGGTTTTTTAAAACACCGCAAACAAAGGCAATTTTTATAGATCAAATTGTAGCCTATTACGATATACAAGGAACAACGTATCACAAAAGAATGGATGGATACAAAGAGTATTTGCATTTTGGATTCAAGCATTTTCCCTGGTATATTTCTTTGAAAAATTATTGCAACTATCCTTTGCTTTGGTTGAAAGTGAAGCTTATTAGGATGTTTCAAAACACTCCTATTTTTAAAACTTATAGACGAATAAAATTTAAAGGTACATTAAAATAAATTTAATTTTTTCGAAACGATTAAAATGTAATTTGCCTCCCGTTTTAAGTTTATGCAAAAGAAAATCAGAAGCATATTTTTAGTGTTTTTAATAACTGAAATTTTTTTTTCAGCAACTAAAATTCACGCACAAATTCTTCCTAGTTATGGCAACAGCCGAACCGGTGGAAGTGGAATGCAATTTCTAAAAAATCATTTTGATGCAAGATCAACTGCTATGAGTGGCGCTGTGGTGGGATTGATTGACGACCCTTCGGCATTGTTTTGGAATCCGGCCGGAATCACAAAAGTTGATACCGCAAAAGTGCATGTGATGATTTCTCGTGTTAGTTATTTTGCCAATATCAATTCGAATTTTGCAGCCATTGTTTTCAAACCCGGAAAATTAAGTTATGTGGGCATTAGCGTTATAAGCATGAATTATGGCGACAATGACGAAACTACCGAATATCAACCCAATGGAACCGGAAGAAAATTAATTCTTGGAAATACTTTGTTTGGTTTGAGTTATGCCAAAATCTTGACCAATAATTTTAGCTTTGGATTGTCGGCAAAATGGGCAAACGAAGTATTGACAAATGTGGTAACTAACAATTTTTTATTTGATATAGGATTGACATACGATGTTGGAATAAACTATTCAAGATTTGGTGTTTCGTTCAGCAATTTTGGTTTGAATGTTTCGCCTGAAGGCGAAGTAAAAATTTTAAACTTGTACAAAGAACAAAACGTAAATACTTTTCAGGAAATTTCGGCACCTGGTTTTTTTCGTTTGGGATTTGCATTTGATCCCATTCATCAAAAAGACCATATTGTAACTGTTGCTGGGCAGTTAAATCATCCAACAGACAATAACGAAACGCTTGCAATGGCTGCAGAATATTCGTGGCGAAATACACTTTTTGGGCGTAGCGGTTGGGAATTTGGAACAGATGAGACTTCTGCTTTTCCTTCGTTGGGAGTTGGATTTAATTTGTTGCGAAATTTTGGTGGCCTTCGTGTGGATTACAGTTTGGTTAACAAAGTAAGACTTGGAAATATAAATCGATTAACTTTGTCGTTTATGATTAAATAAAAATCCATGAGAAATTTTTTTGCGCTACTATTTTTTCTTTTTACAATTTCTTCATGTTCAATTTTCGGAGATAAAAACAATTCGACTGTTGACGATGTTTTAAAGCAAGGCGCCATTGATCCAAATCTAATTCAAAATGCAGTGAGTTATGTTCCAGTATTTCCATTTTTTTCGGGATTTAACAATCCCCTTGACGTGTTGGTTGGATACGATGAAATGATATATGTAGTGGACGAAAAAGGATTGAATATATTGGACCAAAAAGGAACACTTGCACTAATAATTCCCATTCAAGGCGCAACGGATGTAACGCAAGACCGAAGACTTCACACTTACGTTACCGGAAAAGTTCAAAGACAAGGCGGAACAGAAATGCTGAGTTGTGTGTTTCATTTAATTGGAACCGGACAAGGCAATTATCAATTCGTTGATACTTTGATTCATCCGTTTTGCGATGAGTCGCGAAGCAGCACACAATTTCGTGGAAACGATGATGTGGCAGTAGAATTTACTGGATTGGCGTGTTTGTACGATAACACTTTGTATGTGTCACGAACAGGACCACGAAACGAAACAAATACATTTATTAGGCCCGACAATGCCGTTTTGGTTTTTAATGAAAAAGGCGATAACATTTCGTATGCTGCCGGTTTAAATCCAAACGAATCGAGTTTAAAATCTGCTGTTGGCATTTCTTCAATTGCTACGCTAGCAGCTCCACCGCAACGCATGCAAGGAATTAGTACAAGCAAAAATTTTACAATTACTTTGGCCAGTCAAAACACAAATTTAGAGTATCGCGCATTGCATATTTCGGTTTATGACGATCCTGATTTAGGAACTATTTATAACGAAACACCAACGCTTTTAAGTTTTGATTACAGCAAAGGAAACCGATTTTTTTATGAACCCTTTCGATTTAAAAAACCCGAAGACTGTTTTATCGCACCCGATGCATTGCAATACACATTTGTAGTAGATAGCGGAACCGATTCGGTTTATGTTTTTACCAATCAAGGCATCGAAGGTGTAAATCCTCCTGCCAATTCAAAATTAAAAAAACAAGTTATTGTTTCGTTTGGCGGAGTGGGTAGCGATGGTACATCAAGCGGACCTTTTGGACTAAAAGATCCAAGCGGAATTTGCTACAACCGCAAAATGATTTATGTAGCCGACAAAGGCAATAACCGAATTTGCAGATATAAATTAAGTACGGATTTGCAGTAAAATATCTGATTACTTAAAAAGATATATTTGTGAATATAACCGCTATTTTATGGATGTTATAAATAAGTTATAGTTAATTTTAAAATTTAAAAAAATTAAGGGACAATTTATGACACCTAAAGAACAACAAATGGCTGACATATTAACCTCTGCCATTAAGGGAAATAATTTGATTGAGTTCAAATACGACAACGAATATAGGACTGTCGAACCTTTTTTATTTGGGGAGTTATATAATGTAAAACAATCATTTGAACAAGAGGGCAAATATGCATTAAGGGCTTGGCTTGTAAGGGGGTATTCAAGTTTACCTGTCGACATTAGACCAGGTGATCGATGGAGAAAATATGAATTTAAAAGAATTATGGACATTACAATCTTAAATGAGACTTATAAAATTGTACGACCATTGTATAACCCCAATGACCAAGAATTTAAGAGAATTAATTATCGAATAAATGTGTATATTACTAAACTAGAGGCAAATATAGATGCCTATATTAATGAAATAAATAAAACAAACTATTGCACTTTTGATGCTGATAAAATTCAAACAATTATTAAAGAATTAGTGCTTGCAAAAGATTTACCCCTTGAAAAAATGCAAGTCGCTTTTGATAAGTTGAAAAAAGAAACTGATGCCGACATACTTAAAATTGGTTCAGAATACGCAGGTGGTATTGTTATTTATTTGGATAAAACAGGCAATCACGGTTTAGTATGTTCTGATGAATATTTTGGAGTAGCTATTTGGGGTGGTGATGGATTAATTGGTGCTAATGGTAATGGTATTGCTGATGGATCGGGTATGGCCAATACAAAAAAAATTGTAGAATTAGCAAGTTGGTATATTGAAAAAAGTTGGTTCAACACTACCAAAACACCCGCCCCAACCGCAGCACGAATATGTTTAGAATCAAATTACAATAACTATAATGATTGGTACTTACCTACCAAAAAAGAGCTGAATTTAATATATCTAAACAAAGATAAGGTTGGCAGTTTTGCAAATTACAACTATTGGAGTTCCACCGAGTACAATAAATTCTACGCGTGGATACAGTACTTCAATAATGGCGAACAGAACTACGGCAGCAAGGACAACGAATACAATGTTCGGGCTGTGAGGGCTTTTTAAAATTTATCAATTTAACTATTTTAAATAACCGCGTAGCGGTCGAATTTTTGCAGGTAAAAAGAACTACGATTATTGGCGACAAATTTTTGAACACGGAAAAACATTAGACAATGTTCCCGTTTTAGCAAAACCAATAAACTATGTTGAAATGATAAAACCTTTGACCGATGACTAAAAGCCGGACGCATAACACGGGTTTGCGAAAGCGGGGTTTCGTGATCCACAGACAGTTTTGTGCTCCGAAACCAGTCTGAACTCAAAGCCTTTTTCCTGAACCTTTTGAGCTTACCTATGTTTAATCGCAAAACCCATCTTACGATGTGAATAGAGATTATAAATGAATTTTCCTGCCTTGTTTTTTCGTATTAAATTCGCCCAAAATGAATTTAGAAAACATTTGCCATCAAACCTGCGCTCTTGCAAAACAAGCAGGTGAATTTATAAGGAAAGAATCAACCCGTTTTAAGCAAACCGATGTTGAAATAAAAAGTTTCAATCAATTGGTTTCGTATGTAGATAAAACTGCTGAAGAAATACTGGTACAAGGATTGAAAACAATTTTTCCGGAAGCCGGGTTTATTACCGAAGAAAAAACAATTGCAACAGAAGAAAAAGAATGGATGTGGGTAGTTGATCCGCTTGATGGCACAACTAATTTTGTACATCAAATTCCGGTTTACAGTGTCAGTATTGGATTGTTGCAAAATAAAAAACCCATGCTTGGTGTGGTGTATGAAATAAATAGAGATGAACTATTTTATGCAAGCAAAGAGAGTAAAGCATTTTTGAATGGCGTAGAAATTAATGTAAAACAAAACCATGATTTAAGTAAATCCTTGCTTGCTACCGGATTTCCGTATTACGATTTTGAAGTGATGCCAAAATATATACATGCATTGCAAAGACTGATGCGCGAATCGCAAGGCATGCGCAGATTAGGAAGCGCAGCAGTAGATTTGGCGTATGTTGCATGTGGCCGTTTTGATGCATTTTTCGAATATGGATTAAGTCCTTGGGATGTTGCAGGTGGCGCTTTGATTGTTGAAAGAGCAGGGGGTAAATTATCTTCTTTTTATGGCGATGATAATTTTATTTTTGGCAAAACTATTATTGCTTCATCCGCTAATTTGTACACTGATTTTTTCAACGTAATTGATGAGAGTTTTAATAAATAAATGTCTTTGAAATTTTATAAAATTTACGATTTTGTTTTGGATGGCAGCGAACCACAAAACGCAAATACTGTTCGTACTGTTGAAGTAGAAGGAAAAAGAATTTGTTTGGCCCGAATTGAAACTAATTATTTTGCATTAGACGATAAATGTCCGCATGCTGGAGGAAAATTAGGAGAAGGCAAATGCGATGAAAATGGATTTGTAATTTGCCCAATACATCGTTACCGATACGACATTAGAACTGGAAAAGGTTTAGCACAGCAAGGTGATTTTGTCGAAACCTATCCTGTTGAAAAAAGAGAAGATGGAGTGTATGTCGGTTTAAAGATAAAGTGGTGGAAGAATATTTTTTAATAGCGATTAAGCTTTGCTGTTGTGTGCCGTTAAACCATCTTTTGTAGCCATGTATCTGTAAGCTTTCATGTCATCGCTGTCGTAAATAAAACTGCGAATATATTCTTGTTTTTCTTCGTCCCATTTCATTGCGCTTATATATTTTTTGTCTATCAAATGTTTTAAACAATCTGCAACAACTTTTGGTGGTGCTTCTACTTCTTCCAATATTTTGTCAAATGGTTCAACAAAGTAAACTGCATTTAAAATATCGTAATCTATATCGGATAATTCGTATGTCATGTGTTTTTTATATTTCTTCCTTTCCAAGTATAATTGCCAAAAGTACCTGCAATACCAATGTATATTACGTAAAAAATATGCATCAATTCGGTTATCGGCAAAAGTACCATTAAATGAAATTGTTTTAAATGTTTTGTTACTTGAGACAGAAAAATAAATTCAGCAATAAATTTTAATCCCAATTGAAAAGCAAGGAGTGAGAGAAAACGAATGTCATAGAACCCTACAAAAAAGTTTACTAAAATGCTACAATTAAATAGATATGCCATTGTCAGAATTAATGTAATGTATCTGTTTTCATATTTGGTGGCCTTACTTACCCAACGCTTTCGCTGCTCAGCTAATTCATGCATAGTTGTGTTTGCGCTTGTGCTAACCATCGCATCATAATTCAATAAAAATTTTACTTGATTGGGATACAGTTTAAAAATTTTATGTAACAAAAATTCATCATCGCCACTTGCAATGTGCAAATTATCGGTGTATCCATCTATTTCGTCAAAAGCCAATTTTTCAAAAATTAAATTTGCTGCGCTACACATATTTGGATTTTTCAATTCAATGGATGCAGCACCAATTCCAACCAAACCAGCAAATTCAAGTGCTTGCATTTTTTCGAAAATATTTTTTGCTTTAAATCTAACAGGTGCATAAATCATCTTGCAATTTGTTTGATTGATAAAATTATTTATTGCGCCAAGCCATTTGTTTTTCCGTGTGCAATCGGCATCTGTTAGCACTATAAATTCATTTTTTGCTTTTGAAATCGCTAAAGTAATTGATGATTTTTTTTGATTAAGTGCCGAAAATATTTGTTGAATATTGAATGTATAATTTTTGACGCAAAACGCTTTGACTACTTCTGAAGTGTTATCTGTTGAGCCATCATCGACTATAATTATTTCAAAATTTTCTTTCGGATAATTTTGTTCAATTATACTTTGCAAGCATTGCAAAATATTTTTTTCTTCGTTCCGAACAGCAATTACAATTGAATAAGAAAATTGATTATTTGCAGACAGATGATTGTATTTTTTAGATTGAAAAACAAGTTTCAACCAACCAAGAAAAAAATAACTGATTAATAAAAAATAAAATACAGCTAGTGCAATTGATGATATGTAAATAAAATAAATCAACTGCGCCTGTATTTTAATTGAACAATAAAAAATAATCCCAATAAGGCAGGCAGCATAATATTAATTACCCAAAGCGAATAAGCTGCTAATAAAATTCCATCTTGGTTTGCAGAAAACTCTCCAAAAAAAAGCAATGCTGTTGCTCCTCGCAAACCTAAATCAAGCAATAAAAATGAAGGAACAACCGATTGAACACAAAAACTAGCAGCAACACAAAGCATTGCATTTTCAAACGAAATGTTGACACCAAAAGTTAAAAGCAAAAAATAATATTGAAATAAAAAAACTACGTATCGTACGAATGAAATTAAAAGCACTTTTGCCAATTCCGATTTTGAAAAATCTTTAAAAATATCAAAATATTTTTCGAGTTTACTGAACCATTTTCTTTTGATTAAAAAGTTGTGAAGTGATTTTAAATTTAGAAATCCAAGTATTAACAAACATTGAAAAACAAAACAAATAATTGCAAGCATTGGTTGATTATTTACATTATAAAAATCCTTGTGAGCCAATAAAATAATCAGCGCATACATTCCAAAAATAGTAGTCATTAAAACCTGCGCGGTATGT
Organism: Chitinophaga pinensis; assembly: GCA_945861965.1. GTDB lineage: Bacteria > Bacteroidota > Bacteroidia > UKL13-3 > UKL13-3 > CAMAWM01. The sequence goes on from CAMAWM010000006.1 coordinate 66,362, forward strand.
CCAATCGCAGTTAAAAAAGAACCTTTAATTTTATTTAACTTTTGAAGATGAATGACTCTTCCTGCAAAATCTCCAATTTGATTTGGAGTAATAATTCCAAGTACAATACCAGAAAGAACCGCTTTCAATGCAAATTTAAAATTGATGTTTTCGTATTTGTTTACCAGCAATTTCCATTTTGTAATTTCTAAATACCAGTTTAAAAACATCAACACAAATGCCGCAGCAAGAAATATAAAATTAGAAGAATTAAAAGTTACAGCCGTTTGATTTAGTCTATCATCAATTCTGTAAGTGTAAATTAATTTATAGAAAACAAAACCTGTAACAGTTGCTACCAACAGGAATTTCATAGCTCTGATAAAATTCGGATTGTCGCTTATAAATTTTTTCAATGGTTTGTTTATGTTTGTTACAAATAAAGTTAAAACTTTTTAGTAGCTTGTTATCAAAAGAAAAAATACAACCAGAACGAATAATTTTGGGCATTGATCCGGGTACAATTGTAATGGGATACGGTGTAATAATTGCACAAGGCAAACAAGCGAAACTGATATCTCTTGGCGTTTTGAAACTGGATAAGTATGCCGATTACACACTGAAACTTAAGAAAATATTTGAGCGAACTTTAGGGCTAATTGATGAATACAAGCCTGATGAATTGGCCATTGAAGCACCTTTTTTTGGAAAAAATGTCCAATCGATGCTTAAACTTGGAAGAGCTCAAGGTGTTGCAATTGCTGCTGCCATGAGCAGGGAACTTGCGGTAACCGAATACTCGCCCAAGAAAATAAAAAAATCAATTACCGGAAATGGAAATGCAACAAAAGAGCAAGTTGCTTTGATGCTTCAACGGCTTTTAAATTTTAAAGAAGAGCATACGTATTTTGATGCAACGGATGGATTGGCTGCGGCTTATTGCCATTTTATGCAAAACGATTTGAGTTTGCAAAATAGTGCCACTACTACAAGCAATGTAAAAATTCCAAAATCAAAACGAAAAACCAGTTGGGAATCATTTGTTGGAGCAAATCCTAAACGAATTATTAAAAAGTAAAATCAATCGCCCCACTCTGCAATAAAAATATTTGTATCGCGTGTGCCTCCATTATTTCTATTGCTTGAAAAAAGCAACTTTTTTCCGTCAGGAGAAAACATAGGAAATGCATTGAAATTGCTTTCGTTACTTATTTTTTCTATCCCAGTTCCATCTGTATTAATCATATAAAGTTGAAAATCGTATCCTCGTTGACTATGATAATTGCTTGAAAAAATTATTTTTTTGCCATCGTGATGAAAAAACGGACACCAGTTGGCTTTACCCAAAAATGTAATTTGTTTTAAATTGCTTCCATCTACGTTGCAAGTGTAAATTTCCATATTGGTTGGTGCTACTAAATCCTGAGCCAACAATTCTTTATATTCATTTATTTCAAGCTCAGTTTGTGGTCTTGATGAGCGAAAAACCAGTTGCTTTCCATTGGGCGAAAAAAATGCGCCACCATCGTAACCCAAACCAAAAGTTATTTGTTTTACATCACTTCCATCTATATTCATAGTGTACAAATCCAAATCTCCGTTTCGTGTTGATGTAAAAACAATTTTGTCACCCAAAGGCGAAACAGTTGCTTCTGCATCGTAGCCAGCTTGATTTGTTAATTGTTTGATACTATTTCCACTTTCATCCGAAACAAAAATATCAAAGCTTGAAAAAATTCCCCAAACATATTTGTCTTTTACAACTGGACTTTCTGGACACATATTGCTACTTAAATGAGTAGATGCATACAATATATTTTTTGAATCGGGCATATAAAAACTGCACGTAGTTCTTCCTATTCCCGTGTTTATCATTTTTGCTTTATCTGTCGAGTCTTTCAATGGATTCGAAAGGTTCATCATAAAAATCTGATCGCAACTCAAACCCCATTTTTTGTTATTGCTTTGAAAACAAAATTTTTCTCCATCAGGGCTGAAATAGGCTTCAGCATTATCTCCACCAAAAGTAAGTTGTGTAATTTTTTTGAAATGTTTTTCGGTTTGTGCTGACAATTGAAACGAAATAAATAAAGCAAAAACGAAGTGGAGTTTATTGAAATTCATATATAAAACAGTTGAAATTTTACCGCGGCAAATATAAGTTAGCAGCAATCTTTTATTAACATGACTTTAGTTTTTACAATAAAATTACAAATCGAATTTAAGTGCCTTTGAAAATATTTTTTTTTTGAAACAAAACGAGTGTGTAATTTATTTATTTTCGCAGCAATGAATTATCCTTCACAATTAATAGAAGATGTAGTAAACGAATTGTCTAAGTTTCCTGGAATCGGGAAAAAATCAGCCTTACGAATGGTTTTGCATTTACTCAAAAAACCCGAATCGGAGGTTGTTAAACTTGGCGAATCTGTTATAAATCTTCGTAAGTTAATTAACTATTGTAAGCGATGCCATAATGTAAGTGATGGTGATTTTTGTAGAATATGTTCAAGTTTAAAACGAAATCAACAACAACTTTGTGTAGTCGAAGATTTGCGCGATGTAATGGCAATTGAAAACACAAGTCAGTACAACGGAATTTATCATATTTTAGGTGGAGTAATTTCTCCAATAAATGGTATTGGGCCCGATGAATTAAATTTTGTGAGCTTGATTAACAGGGTTCAAAACGAAAAAATCTCGGAGTTGGTACTTGCGCTAAGCGCAACACCAGAAGGAGATACAACGGCTTTTTATATTTCGAAAAAACTGAATGGTAGCAAGGTTCAAATTTCCACAATTTCACGCGGAATAGCAATTGGTGGCGAGTTGGAATATGCAGACGAAATAACTTTGGGACGATCTATTCTTGCACGAATTCCTTATAAAACCTAAAGTAGTTTTACTTGGTTTTTATTTCAAACAATTCTTCGCGATTTACTTTTTTAATTTTGTCACCGTGTTTCAATGTTTTTGAAACGGATGAATATGGTCCAGTAATAATTTCTTCTTTGTCAGAAATTCCAGAAAGTATTTGCGTAAACTTATCGTCTTGAATTCCAGCTTTAACGGCTCTGATGATCGCCTTGTCTCCAACTTTGACAAAAACTATTTCAACATCTTCAGATTCTTCTTTTGTTACTTTTTTAGTTGTTTTCTCCGTTTCCTTTGAAATGATGGTATCTAATTGCGATTTATTTCTGACAGTTACAGCTTCGGTTGGAACCGTCAAAATATTTCGGACTACTTCGGTTTGGATTTCAACACTTGCACTCATTCCAGGACGAAAAACCGATTTACGTTTTCCGAATTTTTTTATCAAATCTTCGTAGCTGCTTCTTAAAATTCTAATTTTAACAATAAAATTTGTTACCTGATCATTGGTTGCGGTTGCGGCTTGTGTTGCGCTGTTTGCAATTTCGGTTACAAGCCCTTTGAATTTTCTGTTGCTGTATGCATCAACTTCAATCAATGTTGTATCGCCTAATCCAACTTTAATTATATCGTTCTCGTTTACATCCACACTAACTTCCATCGAATTTAGATTGGCAATTCGCATCATTTCTGTTCCCGCCATTTGCGATGTACCAACAACACGTTCTCCTTTTTCTATATTTAGTTTTGAAACGATACCATTAACCGGTGCAAAAATTTCGGTCCGAGTTAAATTTTTAGTGCTTTCTTTTACTGTTGCTTCAAAACTTTTTACATTAAATTCTCCTCCTATAACATTTTGTTTTGATGCATCTACTTCGGCTTTTGCAGTTTGAAATGTAGATTTCGCAGATTCGAATTCCGCATCGCTAATTAATTTTTCTTTGTATAGTTTTTGATTTCTTTCAAAGGCTTTTTCCAATTCAGTAAATCTTGCTTCAGACTGAACTAATCGCGCCCTCGAATTGGCAAGATTTGCTTTGGCACTATTCAACGATGCATTGCTGCGGTCTAATGCTGATACGTACAATTCAGGATCTATTCGCGCCAATAAATTTCCGACTGCAACCGAATCGCCTTCTTTCACATAAAGTTCCTTTACTTCACCACTTACATCGCTGCTTATTTTAACCTCAGTTTCTGGTTGAATTTTTCCATTTGCACTTACCGACTCAACAATAGTTCTTAACTCAACATTGCCCGTTGTGACTTTAATTCCTTCGTCAGCAGCAATCCATCCTGCATATTTTCCAATAATTGCCAATACGATTAATACAACTGCAACAATGACTAATATTTTTAGTGCTTTATTTTTCTTTTTTGCCATAAAATTTCACTTGCTAAACCCAACAAATAAATGCATTTTTTTGAACAATAAATAATTCTAAATTAATGATTTAAGAAAACTTCATTTATTGCTAAATTTTTATTCTCCTCTCCATTTATATTTTAAATCAAGAATCCATTTTTCAAAGCCAGAAAGTTCTCTCAATCTAAACTTCTCGTCTTTATTAAAATACTTAGGATTCAAAAAAACATTGACATAAACAGCACCATTTTCATAGGTATTTCCGTACCAATTGTTTTGTAGAAAATCTTTTTGTGGTTTCGTAAATTCCGCATTGATATTGGATTGAAAAATTATTTTAACTGTGTCAATAGAAACTTCATTCAAAGGAATAAAATCTATTCCGTTATTATTCAAATGCCTAAATTTCGACTCTGAACTTAAAGGGGCATACGAATAAATTGTTTGGCCCACGAAATCATTTTTTAATTTTTTTTCAAGCTCGAAAAAACTTCGATATAAAATAGTTCCATCGCCAAGATTTTTTCCGGGATAAAACAAAAAATTACCCAAAAACAAACAAATCAATGAAATTGCGATTAGCAGTTTTTTGTTATAATTCGTTCGGCCCAATGCATCAACAAAAATTAATATGGCAAGCAACTGAACAAACAAAAAATAGCGATGCCCAATTGTATTGTATAAAAACAATCCCATACAAACTGCACTTGATAAAAGTGCTATTAAAAAAAACGCGACTAATTCTTTGTTGTACTTTTTTTGGAAAATAAATAATGTAATAAAAAAATAAATCGCGACCATTCCGTAGTCAAACAATCGCCAAACAATAATTGCCATACTTTGTAGAAATTGGGAAATAGATTTTAATTTATCGTGTTCTGTATAAAGTGGCGAAAAAATCGCCCAACTTGTATGTTGTTTATGTAAAAATACCCAAATACCGAAAACTAAGATTGCTGGTGAAAACCAACTCAAAGATTGCTTAACAAATTGCAGTATTCTTTTTGGTTTTTCATTTGCTAGAAAAAAATAATGATAGGTGAAAATTCCAAAAAATGATAAGAGCATAAAATTAGATTGCAGATGCGTTAACTCCATTAAAATGGAAGAGGAAATGAAAATATATTTTTTATTCTTTAGCAAAGAATAGAAACAACTTAACGCTAGCAAAAAAAACATCGGTGTGTTTAATAACAAAGCGCATTGCGAAACATAAATACTATAAACAGAAAACAATAAAGTCGCAAAATTTGTTTGACTCGCATTGAGATAAATTGTCGCAATTTTTCTAAAAACAAAAAGCGTTAAAATGCAAACTATTGTTACCAATGCATGAGCTACCCAAAGTGATTTTCCGAAAAAAATCCAACACATTGCAAGAATATATGGAAACAAAGTAGGATGACCTGGATCGTAATTTGTTGGATAAAAAATAGTTTGTAAATTAGTATCGTAAATATGCAAAGCTGCTCGTGCTGTGGAAGCAATCGCATCGCCATGAAAAGGATCATTCATAACAACAAAAAACAACACTAATTGTGCAGAAATGATGAACCACAAAAAATATTTATTAAAATTTCCCATCATGCTTTATTAAAATTGCGCCATGCAACTATTCGGCAAGTATAAACAACTCGTATTATTTATTATCCTTATTCATGCTGTGTATTTTGGAATGGCACTTTATTTTCAGGGAATTTATACAGTTGATTCAATCGGTTATTTATTTCAAGCAGACAATATTATTCATCATCACAGTTTTTATTCAGAAGATTTTTCAAAGCCAATATTGCCAGATTATTTTTCGTTTCGGCCTCCTTTGTATTCTCTATTTATACTATTCTGCAAAAGCATTTTTTGTTCGAATTACTTCGTTTTATTTATACAAAACTTAGTAAGTATCTCACTATTTTTTTGGATAATAAAATTTTGCGATGAATTGAAAATAAAGAAAAAGCACACTCAACTATTTATTCCACTTTATTTGATTTTTTATCCAGCACAATTTGTATATGTAAATACAATTATGAGCGAAATTTTATTCCAATTTTTATTGTTTTGTGCATTTTATTATTCGTATAGAATTATGCTTAATACCACTTTCAAAAATTCAATTTTGATGTGTTTGTTTTTTGCACTTGCTATGATAACTAAGCCGGTTTCTTTATTGATTGGACTAAGTGTCATTTTGTTTTTATTACTAAAAAAACGCTTGAATACCTTTAAACTTTTAGTCCCAATTTTGCTTTTGCCTGCAACTTTTTTAAGTGTGTCATTTATAAATAAAGACGCAACGGGTTATTTTCATTTCACTTCAGTCAAATCAATTTTTTTAGTTAAGTATATGGTAAAATATACAGCCGTTTCTGCTTACAATGAAGAATATGCTGACAATTTGGTTAGCAGAATTATGAACGAGGCAGATAAAAAAACATCCTACGAAATGCGATTAAAATACATGGATGAAATGGGGTATAAATTTATCAATGAACACAAAACTGATTTTGTAAAATTATTTGCAAAAGGATGTATTGCTTTTATGATTGACCCCGGCAGATACGATATCTATAAATTTTATGAAATAAAAAATGGCGCCATCGAAGGATACCATACATTTCATACAAAAGGCGCAAATGCTTTTGTCGAATTTATTAAAACAGCGCCACTGTTTGTTGTTATTGTATTGGCATTTAATTTACTGTGGAATGTTGTAGTTCTAACTTTTTTTATATTCATGTTTTTCAGCAAAAAAATTCCTGCAATTCTAAAAATACTTATTGGTATTTTCATTTTCTATATTATGCTTTCTACTGGTGTACTTGGGCTTTCGCGTTATCGCGTTCCGATTTTTCCGCAACTGCTTATAGCATTTTTATTGTTTGTTCAACATTCAAATTTTTTAAATAAAATAATTTCTAAATCAAAAATAGCATGAAGAGAGTAATTGGAATAGGTGGAATATTTTTTAAAGCAAAAGACAAAAATCTTTTATGCGATTGGTATAAAAAACATTTGGGAATACCTGTTGAAGATTGGGGCGGTGCAGTGTTTAAATGGACTGACATAGCAACATTAAACAAAGAAGCATTTACGGTTTGGAGCCCTTTCAAAGATGATACGAGTTATTTCAATCCAAGCGAAAAATCATTTATGCTGAATTTTGTAGTTGATGATTTAGCACCGCTAATTACACTATTAAAAAGTGAGGGAATAGAATTTATTGGAGAAGCAATTGAAGAAGAGAACGGAAAATTTGCTTGGATTTTAGATCCCGAAGGAAATAAAATCGAACTTTGGGAGCCCTTAAAATCTTAAATTAATTCAAAAATAAATTACAATGCAGCTTCGTATCTACGACTAACTTCATCCCAATTTATCACATTAAAAAATGCAGAAATATAATCAGGTCTGCGGTTTTGATAGTTTAAATAATACGCATGTTCCCAAACATCCATACCTAAAATTGGAGTGCAGGCACATTCAGAAATATCCATAATCGGATTGTCTTGATTTGCTGACGAGCACACACATAATTTTTTATCTGCTTTTACTCCTAACCAAGCCCAACCAGAACCAAACCGAGTAACTCCAGCTTTGGTAAAATCTTCTTTAAATTTATCCCATCCTCCTAATTCCGAATTTATTGCATCCCATAGTTTCCCCGTTGGTTGTCCACCCTTGTTTGGGGCCATAATGCTCCAATATAAACTATGATTGTAATGCCCTCCTCCATTGTTTCTGACAGCAGCTGGAAATTTTGAAATGTTTTTACAAATCTCCTCAATTGTCATGTTTTCAGCATCGCTGCCAGCTATTGCATTATTCAGGTTTGTAACGTATGCCTGATGATGTTTGCTATGATGAATTTCCATTGTGCGCGCATCAATGTGTGGTTCAAGCGAATTGTAGTCGTATGTAAGTTTAGGAATTTCGAAAGCCATATTTTTTTGTTTTAGATTGCGCAAATATAATTTTAAAAAAATATTTTTAGATTAATGTTTTTAGAAAATAATGCGTTGTATTAACAAATGATTAAATATTAAAAAATCTTTATTAAATGGTTTATGCGATTATTTTTGACAATACTAAATGTAATTAAAGTTTGATTCACTATTTAAAGCATACAGAGATAGACAAAGCAAAATGGGATTTGTGTATTGGGCAAAGCGTAAACTCTATGATTTATGCTTATAGTTGGTATTTAGATGAAGCTTCAACTGATTGGGACGCATTGGTTTTAGACAATTATGCAGCGGTAATGCCACTAACCCAAAAAAGAAAATGGGGTATAAAATATTTGTATCAACCTTTTTTTACTCAGCAATTAGGTGTCTTTTCTATTGATGAAATTGCCAATGATTTATTAAAAGAATTTATCACTTCTATTCCTCGAAAATATAGATACATCGATATACAATTGAATGAACAAAACAATTTGTTAGATGAAAAAATAAAGCCACATCCCAGAAAAAATTACCTGCTCGATATTCGTAAAAGCCACGATAAAGTTTTGAGGAATATGCCTGAAAGCACCAAAAGGAATATTAAAAAAGCGAATAAACACGAATTGCAAATTCATAATTTTTCTTACTCAGATGCTATCGCTTTTTACCAAAACCACAAAGGAGGAGAAACGAAAGGAATAAAACAAAAAGATTACAATAGATTAAAGTCAATATTTAAAGTATGCCACGAAAAAAACAGAGTTTACACACGAGCTGTTTATAGTAAAAACAATGAGTTGTTGGCATGTGGCGTCTTTTTAATTAATAAAAATAGAATTGTTTTTTCAATAGGCACAGCCAATGTTCTCGGACGAGAATTGAGAGCTATGTATATGTTAATGGATACAATTATTTTTCAATATGCCGGATACAATTATTTTATTGATTTTGAAGGTTCGGAAATTCCGGGAGTCGAAAAATTTTATAAAAATCTTGGCGCTGAATTAGTGCATTATTATCGATACAAAAAAAACAGACTTTCTATATTTATGAAGTTTGTAAAAACTATGTATAACTTCTTTATGAAATAGTTTTATAATTAAATTCTAAAATCACTTTCTCAATAATATCTGCCGCCTCATGAATTTGTTTTTCGTTTATAACAAGTGGTGGCGCAAAACGAATTATGTCGCCATGCGTTTGTTTTGCAAGCAATCCCTCTTCTTTTAATGCTAAGCAAACATCCCAAGCTGATTTATTTTCGCCAAACTGTTTTATAACAATTGCATTAAACAAACCTCTTCCTCGAACACATGTAATCAAATCGCTTTTTGATTGAATCTGAAGCATTCGCTCTCTGAAAATATTTCCCATTAGAAATGAATTTTCAATTAATTTTTCTTCCTCTAAAATTTTTAACGCTTCTATTGCAACTGCACATGCTAGTGGATTTCCGCCATAGGTTGAACCATGTTCACCCGGTTGAATGGTTAGCATAATTTCATTATCAGCCAAAACTGCAGAAACAGGAATAGTACCACCAGACAATGCTTTGCCTAAAATTAAAATATCAGGTCTTACATTTTCATAATCACAAGCCAACATTTTTCCGCATCGGCCAAGGCCAGTTTGTATTTCATCAGCAATCATCAGCACATTGTACTTAGTGCATAATTCACGAATGCCTTTCAAATATCCTTCATCTGGAACTATAACTCCAGCTTCGCCTTGAATAGGTTCAAACAAAAAACCTGCAATATTTTTATTAGTTGAAAATTCGTTTTCAATTGCCTGTAAATTGTTGTAAGCAATTTTTAAAATTCCAGGCGCCAAAGGACCAAATTGTTTGTTTGAATCTGGATCGTTTGATGCAGAAATTGCAAGCAATGTTCTGCCATGAAAATTTCCCTCAACAAATAAAATTGCAGCTTTATTTTCTTCGACTCCTTTAATTTTATATGCCCAACGTCTTGCTAATTTAACTGCAGTCTCAACTGCCTCAACACCTGTATTCATTGGCAACACCTTGTCGAAATGGAAATATTCAGTAATATATTTTTCGTATTCACCCAATAAATTATTGTGAAATGCCCTGCTGGTTAACGTTAATTTTTGTGCTTGATTAATTAATGCATTTATAATTTGAGGATGACAATGGCCTTGGTTAACCGAACTGTAAGCGGATAGAAAATCAAAATATTTTTTGCCTTCTACATCCCACACAAAAATTCCTTTTCCCCTATCAAGCACAACAGGTAATGGGTGGTAATTGTGAGCACCGTATTCATGCTCAAGATTTATAAAATAATCTGATTTTGTTAGCTCTCTGATTTCCATTTGTCAGCTACAAAAGTAAATGAAAATCTTTAATAGATAGAAATAATGAAACGACTTAATTTTCTATTCGTTTTACCAGAATGAAAATATCGTTTTCGAGTTGCAAATATCCATACTCGTAACAAAAATAATAGGTCGCTCCAGCTTTGGTAGTGTAAGTGCTAGTTATATAATCAAAGTTAAGTCCTTTGTCGGTTAGTTTCTTTTTGGTAACCTTTGTTTTTCCGGTTGCTTCAGGTGTAAGCTCATGCAAAATTCTACGATTTCTGCGCAACACAATATTTACTTTTTTCATCATTGCTGCGGCATCGCTGTTTTGCCGATTGTTGTACGAACTACGACAAGCATCATCGCAATATTTTTTATCGATGCGACCATTTATTTTTTCGTCACAATAAAGACAAATTCTAGTTTCGTTCATTTTTACATTCTTGAAATTATAGCGCAGAAGTATACGCGCCTGCAAATCAAAAGCAATAGCAAGTATATAAACTTTTAATAAAATTTGAAAATTAAATTTTTATAGCTGAAATGATTTACAGAAAACTACTTGTACGATTACAAACGATTACAATTCGCCAACCATATTTTCGGGCTTTACTTTTTCATCAAATTGTTCTTTGGTTAGAAGCCCTAATTCAACTGTAGCTTCGCACAATGTTTTATTTTCTTTGTGCGCTTTTTTGGCAATTTTTGCAGCATTTTCGTAACCTAAATGTGTGTTTAATGCAGTTACTAGCATCAAACTATTTTCAAGATGGCGTTTGATAACATCGTGATTTGGTTCAATACCAACAGCGCAATTATTGTTAAACGAAACACAAGCATCTCCAAGCAATCGTGCGCTTTGCAAAACATTAGCCGCTATCAATGGTTTGAAAACATTTAATTCAAAGTGGCCATTCATTCCACCAATTGAAACCGCAACATCGTTTCCTATCACCTGAGCACACACCATTGTCATCGCTTCAGGTTGTGTTGGATTTACTTTTCCGGGCATAATGCTGCTGCCTGGTTCGTTATCAGGAATTATTAATTCACCAATTCCACTTCTTGGTCCTGATGATAACATTCGAATATCATTAGCAATTTTCATCAAAGCAACTGCACTGCGTTTTAGTGCTCCGCTTAATTCTACCATTGCATCGTGCGCTGCTAATGCTTCAAATTTATTGGGTGCAGTAACAAAAGGCAAGTTTGTAAATTCAGCTATTTTTTTCGCAACCAATGTGTCGTATCCTTTTGGTGCATTCAATCCAGTGCCAACTGCTGTTCCGCCAAGTGCTAATTCGCCAACCATTTCTAATGCGTTTCTCAATGCACGAATTGAATTGGTAATTTGTTGAACATAGCCACCAATTTCCTGTCCTAAAGTTAATGGAGTTGCATCCATAAAATGTGTGCGTCCGGTTTTAACAATCTTCTTAAATTCTTTTGCTTTTTTATCCAGTGTGGTTTTCAATAACTCCATTCCAGGAATTGTGTTTTCGATTATCAATTTGTATGCTGCAATATGCATTGCTGTTGGAAACGTATCGTTGCTAGATTGTGATTTGTTTACATCATCATTTGGATGAAGTACTTTGTTTTCGTCTGTTAACTTTCCACCGTTTAAAACATGTCCGCGATTTGCAATTACTTCGTTTGCATTCATGTTGCTTTGTGTACCGCTTCCTGTTTGCCATATTACTAAAGGAAATTCTTGATCGTGATTTCCTTGCAAAATTTCATCGCATACTTTTGCAATCAATTCGCATTTATCTTTTGCTAAAACTCCCAATTCTAAATTAGTAAACGCAGCAGCTTTTTTTAAATAAGCAAACGCATAAATTATTTCAATTGGCATACTTGCCTCGCAACCAATTTTAAAGTTATTTCGGCTACGCTCAGTTTGAGCGCCCCAATATTTTTCGGCAGGTACTTTTACTTCACCCATCGTATCGTGCTCTATTCTAAAATTCATATTTGGAGTTTTTTTTATTGGTATCCTTTAAAATTAATTTTTATTCTTCAAAATTAAATAAGGTATTTTTCGATTGTACGTGATAAGAATCAATATTAATACAAAGAAGAATTATAAACAAAGATACATTTTATGCGTTGATTATTAGATTTTTGTAAAATATTATTCAAAATACATTGCAAAAAATAATAATAGTTAGATATTTGGAATTCGAATTGCTGGTTTATATTTCCTACATAAAGTTTATCTATTAAATTTTTTTAGAGAATTAACGTTATCTACCATGAATACACAACAAGCAGAACAACTACTAATGACAGAGCACACAAGTTGGCTCAAAGGCATTGATCAGTACAAAGTAGAATTAAGTTCGATGCAACACAAACTTGAAGACTTTGCCAAAAATGCAATTACTCGCAAAGCTTCAGCAAAAGTTGAACAATTTCAAAATAGATTCATTCGTCAACGAGAAGTGATTGATGAATTGAGGCATGAAATAAAACAACACGAAAACCATTTAGAAAAAATGTATGTGCCAGATACTAGAATTTATGTCGAGCACATAGATCTTAGAGATCAGTTCACACGATTTTTTGATTTATTTGTTGAAATGGAACAAGACTTCAACGAATTTGTAGCTTAACTCATTTTCACCTCTTAATCAATTTTCGTGTTTGTATTTTATCCCTTGTTTCAACAGTAATAAAATAAATTCCGCTTTGCAAATTACCCATAGCGGCTTCATTACGAATAGTCAAACCAGATTTAACTTCACACAATTCATTTGAAATTGTTTTTCCTGTAATATCTCTTAAAGTAATTTTCACCTCTTGATTTGAGCTAGAAACTATTTTTACATATACATTTTCGTTGAATGGATTTGGAAAAACATGTATTTCATCTTTCATTACTTCTTCATCCAAATTTATACTTACAATTTTTGAGTAATTGAAACTGCCATCGTTGTCAATAATTTTCAACCTGTAGTAAATAATAGTGCCTGGTGCAAGGTGCCCGATGCTCAGCGTTTGGTCAATAAATTGGTAATTTTTAATTGAGTTTGAATTTCCTGCAGCTTTCAGTTTCCCAAGAATTAACCATTCTTTGGCATGCTCAGAATTCAACAATCTTTCAACTTCAAACACATTGGTATTTATTTCTTGTGCAGTTGTCCAGTTTACGATTGCATCATTTTTTATTTTGCTGGCTGAAATATTAAATAGATTTACAGGCAAAGTATTGCTGGTATTTGTTCCGGTGTGAAATCTTTTGAAATCATTTATTCCAGCCACGCTCATGTAATTCATAAATGTATCAACTATTGTTGAGGTTGAATACACATTCCATGTATTGCTTGATGCAGTGTTGTTTCTTGCCTGTAGCAAATTCGTTTCATTTGCATTTGTTCCAAGCCAAGGATCTTTGTAGCGAAGTAACAAATCGTAATTATAAGTTGCAGTTGCAACAGAATCAATTCTCCAATAACTTCTCATATAACTTGCTCCATTAAAAGTTCCGAGTGGTTTATCACCCGAAAAATTTTTCATGTTCAATGAACTTGGGACAGGATAAAAAGCATCCCATTTTATTCTTGCCACTGTGTCTTCGCCAAAAGTAAAATGCTGCATAGTTCCGGCTGATGGCACTGCGGGTGTTGCTTTTGCATAAGGCGGTTCAACCAAAGGAGTAAATTCATACGCGCCAATATCGGGTACGCCAACTTGTTTGTTTGGAGGACGAATACTATCATTAATATCCCGAGGAACAACGGATAAATGTGTTGCTCTTCCGTTCAAACTCCAACTTGCCGAATCAAAAGGATTGGGTGTTAAATCTAAATTGCTGGTAAAACCGGGGCGGTAGGAAAGCGAGTTGGTATCGGTGTGGGAGGCAAGTTTCCATGATGTGATGTTAGGGTAATT
>CAMAWM010000007.1 GCA_945861965.1 Chitinophaga pinensis
AGGATTTGTAAAACCAAGAGTTAAATAATTCACAGCGATAAGATTATTGGATGAGTCCAACACAACCGGTGTGTTGCCGGTGAACATGGTATTACTTGCACCGGTAACCGATGCAAAAATGTTGTTGTAGATTTTAAATGTATTAATACCCGAAGCAGGAACGGTATTAAAGTATTTAATATTCCCCGCATACTGATTAATGACGGTATTGTTGATGAAATAAAAATCTTCGAGCGCATTGGTTGCGGCATCGTAACCTACAATTCCGTGGTTGGCACCGGCAGAACCTTGTATGATAATGTTACCTATGATAATATTGAGACCACCTTGCGCAATATTTATTTCCCAGCTTCCGTAACCAGTGGCTTCTTCATCTATCAGATTGTATAAAATAAAACTTCGCTGCGCTCTTGTCTTCAGCGAGTTTGCCTGCCCTCGCGGATGATGGAAATAGCAGTTCTTCACCAACAGTGTATCTGCGCTCGCACTGATATAAATATGATGTTCGTAACCGGAATATGTAGGGTCGTTCTGTAACTGATAACCGTTGTTCACAAATTCAGAATTCAGGATTGTGACATTGCTGCTAGTTACACTTCCGTGACCTTCGAGAATTCCGTTTTGGCAATTCATGAA
The DNA here is from genome assembly GCA_945861965.1 of Chitinophaga pinensis. Classification (GTDB taxonomy): domain Bacteria; phylum Bacteroidota; class Bacteroidia; order UKL13-3; family UKL13-3; genus CAMAWM01. The sequence goes on from CAMAWM010000007.1 coordinate 637, forward strand.
CTTGCAATTATTGACCGTTAAATTATTTGCCTGAAAACGAATGCCTGCTCCGTTGGCTCCGTTGCCGTTAGAAACCTGCGCTCCGTCAAACACTATGTTTTCAAGGTAAGCATTATCGCATGTGTTGGGCGATTCGAAAACAAAAATTCCCTTGCCATTTGGTATATCTCCGGTGTATTGTAAGATAGTCCGGTTATTACCTACTCCAAGACCGATGAATTTTAAATTCTTCTTTGGCCACTTGGTGGCATCATTGGCATAAACACCGCCATCTATATAAATGGTATCGCCATCCTGCACCAATGTTCTTATCTGGCTTGGCAGGGTATAGGTTTGGGTAGAACCCACATGCCAAACGGTGGCGAAGGAGTATTGAGCGAAGATGGTTAGTAATAATGACAGAATTAATTTTTTCATTTTATTATTGTTTTTATTTAGTGCTTACTCTTTTCGGTTTTCAGCATCCCCGTAATTTTAATTTCAGTTTGTCAAAGTTAATTTCTTGCACCGTTTGAAAGATTTATGAAGTAAAAAAATGGGGGATTAAAAGCTCGTCTCTTTCGCCACGCGACAAACGTAATTAAATGCTTGAAACTTCATACTGGCAGGTCGTCCCCCCTTTTTTTTATTTCATAAATCTTTATGTTATCAGATGTTTTTCTTTCTTCCGTTACTTCTTGCTGCTACCACCGCTTGTTTTAGCAGGTTTCGTTGTTTCTGTTGTTTTAGGATGCGTTGTTGCTTCTTCTTTCTTAACGTAGCTGCCCGTATCAGCACTTCGCACTTTTGTATTAGAGCTTGTCAAAGGGGACGAATTTTAGGAATACTTTTACGCGTTAGGGTTATTTTTTTTACCTTAGCTTGTTTCCTCTTCCAATTTAATAATCGTTTTTTTTGCATTTGCCAACCTCACCTCCTTATTCTTTTTTATTAATTTATTGGTTGCCCATTTTTCTAATTTATGATGAAGCGGAATTAATATGACGGCTATACAAACCAATACCAACAACATAATTACAGGAGTGTGGTTTGTAAAGTCTTCTAAAATTGGGTGTAATAACAAATTTATAAATTCAAAAACCATAAGTAAGGCCATAACACCAAAAAACTCTATTAGTTGTGTACTTGTAATAAAACTACGACTAAGTAGTAAATACAGAATAATAAATACAATGATGCCTAATGCAATTAATGCAAATTGAAGATTTTGCTTTTGATGGTTTGCTTCATTTTCCATAGCTGCTTGTAATTCAACTTGCCTAAAATCATACTCATCCGACATGTATTGCATTTGATCATTTGTTTTTTTACTAAAAAATGAATCATTTGCAACTTGAAATATTTTTGCATATTTTAAAGTGCTGTCGCAATTGCTTTTTTCATAAATATTAGCAATCATTTTTGCTGGTTTTATGCCTAGATAAAAATATTTTCCATTCCCTATTGTTTCAATTGCTTTTTTTGAATAAATCAAGCAGCTATCCATTTGATTAAAGGCAAGTAAATTCTCTGCCATTGCAGTATAAGCTTGTATTAATTGTCGATTGTGTTGTGAGGCTATTGCGGTCTCTATAGCCATAAAGCAGTATGTGTTCCCTAATTTCAAGTTGCCTAATTTAGTGTGAACACTTCCTAAACTAAGAAGAATATATGGCAAATTAGCATCCTTATTTTGAGTTTCATATGCGCTTTGCAAATAAATTAATGCAGAATCTAGTTTGTTTATATTTAGATAAACTGCGCCGAGGTTCATACTAATCCAACTTTTTACTTTTTTGTTGCTTCCTTTATTCGCATAGAAAAAACCAGATGAATATAATTTAAGAGCCTCCATCCAGTTTTCACGGTCCTTGTATATATTCCCCATTTGATTTTTGGAATATGCTATTAATGAGGCGTTCTCACTTTTTAGAGCCAAATCTTGAGACTTTTGAAAGTACGCTAAACCCTTTGCGCTATTACCTAAAAAGCGATAACCATTCCCAATCATATTATATGCATAGGACTGAAGTAAATAGTCATTTCTTTTTAATGATTGTTCTAACAATATTTGGCCAAGCTTGATTGTTTCTTTGGGTTCATTTCTTACTGAAATAGGGTGGCGATACCCAATTAATGAATCAACTTTTACATTATCATCCTTGTATGCAGAAAACTTAAGAATTGATGTCACAGCTTTATCAATTTGTGCAAAGCAAAATTGTGTGCATAAAAGCAAACAAAGTAATGGTATTATTTTTTTCATTTTATTATTGTTTTTATTTTTGCTTATTCTTTTCGGTTTTCAGCATCCCCCGTTATTTTAATTTCAGTTTGTCAAAGTTAATTTCTTGCACCACAGTTCGGAGTTTGCAGGTCGCCCTGATGTCAGGCACTAAGCTTTCCAGAAGTTGTTGCAGGTCGCCACGAAAAGTATGCTCGGTCGCATTACCAAGTTTGTATCGTTTATTTATGTTGTCAATGTATTGGTCTAAAGTCATTAATTTTATTGTCAATTTACAAACCGCAAGTTACAATTTTTTGTTGGTTGTTGATTGTACGGTTGTCCTAGCATTGGGCTAACGTTTTGTGGGTTTAAGAAGTTGGCGATTTCGAAGCACAAAACTGTCAACCAGCACTGAACTTGAAGAAAAGCATAAAGCTTCAAGTTTGCACGTCAGACAGCCTGATGCAAACACCGTGTTATAGGTAGCTTTTCTTCTGTTCACTTTGTCAAGGTTTAATTTCAATACGTACCCCAATTTTTACAGAATTATAGAGTTCATCAATTTCCTCGTCTGTCACCATAATACAGCCATATGTTAAGTCTAACCAACGATGAAACTTATAAATAAAACCAAATTTGTTTAAAAGTCCGTGTATTTTAATATCTCCACCTGCTGCCTTACCAAGTCGTTTTGCTGTTTTAATGTCGTCTTTATTAGGATAAGAAATGCCTAAGTTTTTGTGACAAATACTATTTGGGTTTTTATCATTGATGAAGTAAATACCTTCAGGAGTTTTATTATCTCCCTCAAATTCTTTGTCGCCAATTGGTTGTCTGCCGAGTGAAATCTTGTAGGTTTTTATAAGCTGTCCATTTGAGTAAGCTAATAATTGTCTTTTTGATTTGTAAACAACTATATTGTCAATCTGAACGTCTGTTGGCAGTTTGTCTTCCGGATAAAAGTAATAAACTGTCAACAATAAAAATGAAATGAAAAAGATCAGCCATATTATTTTCCTTTTTGTCATTGGATTCGCTGTTGCCAGTCTGTTTGGTCGTCTACTAAAGTTGTTCGTTTTTGATTAACGACTCTTCTTTATGGAACATATCCAATGCGGTTATCATTGCAAAACTTCCCCAAAAAATAACTGCAATTTTATCTGTTTCGCTGTAGTTGTTTACCAATCCATGCGTTAAATAGGTGCTTAAGCCAAGTAAGATTGAAGTTGCAAGAATTTGAACGGAATATTTTTTTGATTTGTAAATAAGTTGAAACCCTGTTTTGTAAACAAAAAATAAAATCAATAAGAAACTCAACAAACCAATCCAGCCTGTTTCGGCTAATGGCGCAAGATATTCGCTATGTACGCCACCATTATCGCCAAAGTATGTTGTGATTTCAGTTTTGTATTGCGGATCTTGATACACTGCGTAATCAAAAGGATATGTTCCTGGACCAAAACCAGTAATTGGTTTTACTTTACTCATGTTAATAGCCGCTACCCAACGATTCACACGTTCAAGATTTGATACATCGTTTTGAATATTAGAAACCGATTCTAAGTGTTTTTCTAATCCCTCGGCAGAGTTTTGTTTGTTAAATGAAAGGCGATAAATAATGTCATCGCTATTTGATACAACATAGAAACTAACAGCACTGAAAACGGCAATGATTAAAAAAAATCGGACTCTAAGAGTAAACAAAATCATCAATGCTGCCGCTGCAGCTAAGCTAACCCAAGCGGCACGTGCATACGAAAACACAATAGCCAATGAAAACAATGTGAACAAGGCGGCTGATATTATCATAATAGATGCCGGAATTCGAAGTTTATGTGCATACAATGCCTGCATTAAAAGATAGGGAATGAAAAATGCAATTGCTGCGGCATAAACTCCATGACCTACAAAAAAAGGTTGCATAATGGTAAATGAAACTATTTGCGAAAAATTATATTGGCTGTGCTGAATAAATGTATAGATGATTACAATCGTTAATCCTGCTATATAAAGCCAATGAAAGTTGTGAATGTTTCGAATCTTTTTAAACAATACAACCGCCAAAAAATAAAAAACGATGATAAACCAACATCGCGAAAAGAAATATTTGAACGAGATGATTTTGTGTTCGCTTAAAAAACAATCCATAAAAATCCAAGCTGTATTAATAAGTATAGCAATACTTATCGGGTGTTTAAACACACTGTAATCGTAATTTCCATCAATTATAAATTTGAAAACAACTGTAGCGGCTAGTAGTATTAACAATGGCTCATCTGGCAAACTAATTCCCAATCCCATTATGCCAACGTTTTCGAATTCGATAGATAAAGGGACTAAAAAAACCAACAATAGAATTAAAATGTCAATTCTAAAAATGGCGACTATTAAAATTAAGAAGGAAATTGGCAGCAAAGCCAACCATTGAAAACCCATAGCCAATGCAATAGAATTGAGCAAAATAAAAATTGCTCCGACCACATAAAACCATTTTAGTTTTCGTTTAATTTTCAATTAATTATCGGATGGAATAGAAGCAAAAAGGAATTTATCTACAAATAATAAAACGACACATCCCGCAATAAAAGAACCGAAAATAGATACAACAGTAATTAACCACCTAACAGGATACGATTTTTTTTCGGCAGGCGTAGCACTGCTTATTATAAACACATTGCTTAGATTGGATTCAACATCAACACGCGATTCTTCTAATTTTTTTCTTAGTTCCGATAATTTTTCAAGTTCTAGTACCAATGTTTCGTGCAGCGATAAGGCTTCGCTACCGTACTCGGCAAGGTTTGCTTGTTGTTGTTTTATGTTTTCTGAATTTCCTCCTCGCGAAGCTATTTCTGCAATGGCTTTGGTTTGTTCTTCGTAACTGAAAACACCTTTCAATCCAATTTCTTTCATTCGCATTTTTATTTCAGTCACCTCATTTTCTTTGTTTCTGTATTGCTTCTCAACTATAATTAAAGCTTGATCAGCAATTCGTTTTTGCACTTCGCGTTTCACGCTATCCAAAATTGAAACGATGCCATTTGCAATATTTGCAGCTGTTTCAGGATTTTCATCAAGCACATTTATTTCAATTGACGCAAATGGAGTTTTCTTAATTGCAATATTTGAATTATATTTTTTAATCAGCTTGGTGTTTTTTTCCGAATCATCAATACTTATTTGGTAATTATCAAGCAAATTGAAATGCTTAATTACACGTCCTTTCAAATAATCAGATTCCAGTATTTGGACAAATTGCTGAGCTGCTGATTGCTCACCAAACTGTAGCGGATCTTTATTCGATGTTTTGCTATCAGAAAGTAATGCCGAGGAAACAGAATTATTTGTTGATGGATAAAATACGGCCGTTGATTTAAATTTTGGTTTAATTAACCACGGCCCTGAACATATTATTGATGCAACAGCCGAAGTGAATGAAATGATAATTAGCGCACGTTTCCATTTAATTAAGAACTTTACTACGTCTATCATCTCGAAATAGTACATCTTTCTGTATTTCTTCATAAATTATTTTATTGGGCGACAAAAATAGAAAAATATATGGATTAGTTTTGATAAGAATTTAGCTTGTCTTTTATAAAATCCAAAGTCCGTTTTAGTTCAATTAATTTTAAAACAAATATCAAAATGCATCCAATTGCTGAATATGCCAATATCTCAAACATCCAGTTCATTGAAACAAGCTTCGTTGCATTGCCTAATAGCAACAATATCAAAGCAAGTAATATCAATTTAAACCATAACGAATAATCAGGTTTTATATTGGTTTTTTTATAGCCATAAATAGCATTGCCAATTGCGATAAATGTTTGTGTAACTAAAGCACTAATTGCTGCGCCTTGAACTTTGTATTCTGGAATGAGAAAATAATTAAGCGAAAAATTGATAAGCAATGCGAGCAATGCAAGTATATTTAATGCTTTTAAATTTGAATTAGCCGTAAGCAAAGTGCCAAATACATACATTACACTTATAGGAATGAAGCATAGTATTACAAATCCAAAAACATCAGAAGTGATTGAAAGAGCATTTGGATAAAGCAAATCCATAATTTCCTTTTGATAAAAATAACAAGCAAAACTAAAAATAATTGATGGCGCAATCAAAACTCCAATTCCTGAATTTATCATTGGCTTTATGTCGTCATTATTTTTAATCATTCGCGAAAACATAGGCAGAAGCAGCATTGCTATCAAAGCACCGAACATATTTGCAGCATCAAGCAGTCGATAACTTTGAGCATAAATTCCAATTTGATAATATCCATCTGGCAGCAATTTTTCAAGCATCAAATTATCAATTCGTGTATAAAACATCATAATCAGCGCAAGCAATGCATAAGGATATGTCTTTTTCAACACATCAAAAACAAGTTGCTTATCCATGTTAAAATTCAATTTGTTTAGATGTGGCTTCAACACCATAAAAACCAGAATTAACGAAGTTGAATAGGCACAAGTTTGCGCATAGATAAAGGTGTCAATGCTTAAATTAAACATTCCGCCCCAAATTAAAACCGAACAAAAAAGTATCATCAATCCTCTGTCTAAAACAGAAAGCAGCGAATCGGTTTTGAACAACTGCAAACCGCTGATATTGCTTCTGAAAAAAATAATGAAGAAAGAAATAGCTTGATTTACTCCAAGAATAAAAAGCAAGTAAAGCGAATGGCTGTCGTAGCCCGTTAGAAATAAAGCCGCACACAATGTAAATAGGAGATAGGCAATCGAGAAAAATATTTTAACGACAAACAATACTGAAAATTGTTCGTTAATTTTTTGAGGCTGTTTTGCGATGCTGCTGCTTGTATAATTTGCTATACCAAAATCAAGGAAAACAGACAACATCAATGAGAAATTAAACATATTATAATACAATCCATACTCTTGCAAACCCATCATATTTTGGATTGTTCTATCAATTCCTAAAATCCAAAAGGGTTTGATAAGCAGGTTTAAGCCCAACATTAAAATCAAATTTGATGCGAATTTTTTCCTCATAATTATTGACTGCGAATGTATTAAAATTAAATTTTTTACAGCTTCTGATTGTTACAACAAATTAACTTGAAAGGAATAAGCTTGATTAAAGCATTATTTTTGCCCGAATGATAATTCATGAATCCGCCTTAATAAGCGAAGATATTTTTGAAAAAAATTTTATTTGCAACTTGTCAAAATGCAAAGGTGCTTGCTGTGTTGAAGGCGATTTCGGAGCGCCAATTAGCAAAGAAGAAATTGAAATACTTGAGAATGAAATTGAAAAAATCAAACCTTTTCTGTCAAAAAAATCGCTTGATTCGATTGAAGAAAAAGGAATTTGGGAAAAAGATAAAGATGACGATTTGGTAACTACTTGTCTGCCTTCTGGCGAATGCAATTTTTCGGTTATGGATGAAAACAAAGTGTTGCATTGCGGAATTGAATTGGCTTTCAAAAGCAATAAAACAAGTTTTCAAAAACCCATCTCTTGCCACTTGTATCCAATTAGGATTACCAAAGTTGGCGAATACGAAGCATTAAATTACCATCGCTGGGATATTTGCAAAGATGCCTGCACTTTGGGGAATGAACATAAAATACCGGTTTTCAAATTTTTGAAGTCTGCATTAAGTAGAAAGTTTGGAATAAAGTGGTACAATGAACTTGAAAAAATTGCCGAGGCCTTGAATAAAAATTAATTCTTACTCATAAAAATAAACCCTTTTTACTCTTTGCGAAATTCCAGTAAGTATTTCATAGGGTATTGTATCTATCTTTTTTGACAATTCAATTACTGTTGGGTTGTTCCCAAATACTATAACATCATCGCCCTCTTTGCAGTCAATAGCTGTTACATCTACCATTGTCATATCCATGCAAATATTGCCAATAATTTTTGCCGGTTTCCCGTGTATCATTACAAAGCCTTTTCCATTCCCAAATTTTCTGTCAAGCCCATCAGCATAGCCAATTGCAACTATTGCGACACGCGACAATCGCTTCACTTTTCCTTTTCTTCCATAGCCAATACTTTCGTTAGAAAATATATTTCTAATTTGTGAAATAACCGTTTTTAAAGTCCCAATTTGTTGCAGTTGTTTTTGAAACTTAGCGGCAGGATCTATTCCGTATAAACCAATTCCTAAACGCACCATATCATATTGCGATTTTTGGAATCGAGCAATGGCTGCGCTATTCAAACAATGTCTTAAAATTTTATAATCGAAAGCCGAGCAGATTTTTGAAGACAAGGTTTCAAATTTTTTGATTTGTTGCAAAGTAAACGAATCGTGTTCTTTAGCTTCGCTAGCCGCAAGATGTGACAATACCGATTTCACATGAATGCTAGGATTTGATTTTAACTTTTTTATTAATTCATCAATCTGAACTTCATCAAAACCTAATCTTTTCATTCCGCTATCAATTTCAATATGTATTGAAACCTCTTCACCGTCAGCTGCAGCTATCAATTCATCCAATATTTTCAAATTGTAAATTTCTGGCTCAAGGTTGTATTTTAATATTGAATCAAACCCCGCAACATTTGGATTCATAACCATAATGGGCGTTTTAATTCCAGCATTTCGTAAAGTCACTCCTTCATCAGCATAGGCTACCGCCAGGTAATCAACTCTATTAAATTCCAATACTTTGGCAATTTCATACGATCCGGTACCGTAACTAAATGCTTTTACCATTGCCATTAATTTAACTCCTGGCTTCAGTTTGCTTCTATAAACATTTAGGTTGTTTGTTAATGCATCCAAATTGATTTCAAATACAGTTTCGTGAATTCTGCGTTCCAGCACTTTACTTATATTTTCTAATTGGAACTGACGCGAACCCTTTAACAATATTATTTCATCGCGAAACGATAGGGGAGTCAATTGTTTTAAAAACGCATCAGTTGTCATAAAAAACTTAGAGTTGGGATTAAATAGACTTTTGTTTTTGAAAAGTTTTTCGCCAATTCCGATAAATTTTTGAATTTTTTTCTGTTGAATAATTTTAGCTACTTCTAGGTAAAGCTCTTTCGATTTCAATCCACTTTGATAAATATCTGATAGTATTAGTGTTTTAGCATATCCAGCACTTTGCTGACTCATAAAATCCAACGCTATTTGAAGCGAGTTGATATCCGAATTATAGCTATCGTTAATCAACATACAATTGTTTATTCCCTCTCTCAACTGAAGTCTCATTTCAATTGCGTGCAATTCAGCAAATCTTTTTTTCCAAACATCGAGCTTGGAATCTAATAAACCCATGGATGAAAAATATGCTATGCAAGTACAAGCATTCCAAATGGAAGCCTCGTCAGTAAAAGGAATTTCAACTGTAAAATTAGTTTTGAGAATAGAAAGTGTAGTTCTGCTTTTTACACTTTTTACTTGAATTAGAATGTTAGCCGATTTGTTTTTCCTACTCCACGAAAATGTTTTAAGTTGAGTTGATTTTTTTAAAAGTGCTTTAATTCCATCTTCTACTATTTTTTGATCCGAGCAATAAATCAACAATTTAGAGTTTTTAAACAACTTTAGTTTTTCGGCTAATTTTTCCTCGTTGTTTTTAAATCCCTCGTTGTGCGCTTGACCAAAAAAAGTGAAAATACCAATGTCTGGCTTAATAATTTTCTGCAAACGGCTCATTTCCTCTTTCATCGAAATGCCCGCTTCAAAAATCCCAACTTGGTGTTGATCATTAATTTGCCACACCGAAAGCGGAACGCCAACCTTAGAATTATAACTTTTAGGACTTCTTACAATTTCAATTTCATCTTTCAACAACTGAAAAAGCCATTCTTTAACAATTGTTTTCCCGTTGCTTCCAGCAATTCCAATTACCGGAAAAGTAAACTGCAAACGATGATAGGCTGCTATTTTTTGTAATGCGTCCAATCCGCTTGCAACTGAAACGACAGAAATATCTGTTTTTTTAAATGTTTCGCTTTTAAAATTAGATTTTTCGACAATAAAATTTCTAACACCGGCATCATAAGCATCCTGCAAATAGTTGTGCCCATCGTTTTGCACACCTTTAATTGCTATAAATATGGAAGTTTCTGGATAAATAATTTTCCGCGAATCAATTAAAAGATGCTCCACAATTGAATCGGTGGCGTTTTTATAAATAAAATCACCAGCAATAATTTCAGCAATATTTTTTACAGAATATTTCAATTAATTAAAATAAAAACAAAACATTGCGCAATCAAATAAAAATAGCTCGAATTATTGTTAATGTATAAAAAAGAAAATAAAATTTTATCGCCAAACGATGTTTTACTGAAAGCTGCAAATTATTGTGCTTATCAAGAACGTTGTCACGAAGAAGTAAAACAACGACTTGCAGAACTTGGTGTTTATGGCACAAGAGCATTAGAAATAATATCAGAGTTAATTAGGCTAAACTATTTAAACGAGGAAAGATTTGCCAAAGCATATGCAGGAGGGAAGTTTAGAATAAAAAAATGGGGGAGGAACAGAATAATTTACGAATTAAAGCTGAAGAAAATATCGGAATATTGTATTTCAGAGAGTTTAAAGGAAATAGATCAAACTGATTATTTGGAAACATTGCAACAGCTTGCAACTGAAAAAATCGATTCGTTAAAAGATAAAAACATACTAATTAAAAAAAATAAAACCGCTAAGTTTCTTATTGGAAAAGGGTATGAGGCAAATTTAGTTTGGGACATTTTGAATAAATAGCTTCAACACATACATTTGAACCGTTTTCTGGCATAAAATTTACTACATCAAAAAAGAATTATAAATACAAAATAAGCATGAAAAAAATACTTAGCATTTTCATTTCAATAGCAAGTCTTGGCGTATTTGCTCAATCAAGCAATGTTGAAACAGTCGGAGTTTTTTTAAGTAGATCAGAGCTTACATTGATAGAAATGGAAGATGCGAAAAAAGCAATAGACGCAGCAGCAGTGCACGAAGACACAAAAAATTTAGCAAAAATGTGGTTTTTTAGAGCCGCATTGTACGATACGCTTTATAAAAATCCATTATTTGCCGGAATCGATCCTGATGGAACTGAGAAATTTGCGATTGCATGTATGAAATGTATGGAAACAGACATCAAAAAACGATACATTGATTATTGCGAATACGCAATTGTAAACAGTGCATTTGCTGCTTACAATGAAGCTTTTAAGAATGGAGAAGCTGCGAATTACGCAAAAGCAAACATGTTTTATCAAATGGTTTTAGACGTTTTGCCTTTTGATAAAAACAAAGACATGGAGAAAAATGATATTACCGAAAAGAGAGTTTTGTTTAATATGATGTATTTTTCTATGAAATCGAAAGATGTAATCAACAGCAAAAAATATTTACTTCGATTAATTGAACTAAACTACGAGGATCATTTGTTGTTTATCTACCTGAGCAATATTTATTTAGAAGAGAAAGACACCGCAAATGCAATAAAATATATTGAACAAGGAAGAATTAAATACCCTAACGAGAAAGACTTGATTAACTCAGAATTGAATATTTACATTGTTCAAGGCAAGCAAGATGTATTGCTTAAAAAGATTGAATTTGCAACGGAACAAAAACCAGACGATCCAGATTTAATTTACATACGAGGAAACATGTACGATTCGTATTCAAGCGACTTATTAAAGAGAGCGAAAATCTTAAGCGATAGTTCAAATAAACCAAATAAACTATCTAAGAATGAATTAAATACACAAAAGAAAAAATCCATACTTGACAATTGCAAAAGCTTAACTACTCAAGCTCAAATATTCATGAATTCTTCTTTAGAATACACAGCAAAAGCAGAAAAAGATTACATCGCAGCATTAGAAATCAATCCGGATATGATTGATGCATTATACAATTTGGGAGCTTTAAACAACAATAAAAGCAATTCGATTACCGAAAAGATAAAGGCAATAGAAAGTAAAAGCCAAGCAGAATACGATAAAAAGTATTCAGTATTCAAAAAAACTCAAGATTCAATTCTTTATGTATCATTGAGTTACTTTTCAAAAGCATTAGAAATTGTTGAAACCAAAAGCGAAAGCGATAAGCCAAAAAAGATATTTAAGTATGGATATTTAAAAGATATTTTTTACAACATTCAAATGCTTTACGCAAGCTTGAATAAGCAAGATAAATTTATTGAATTCAAGAAGAGAAAGGACGAGGCAACTGCTATGTATAAATCACTAACTACTGAATAGTGCTAAGCATTAAATAAGAAGCAAATTATTGACATTTAAAACAATACAACTTAACATAATGTTAATTATAAGACTTTAATAAACTTAAACTTAGTGAATATAGATTAGCTTCTTAGTATTAAAATATTCCTCGTCAAACCATTTATCTAATCCAATCTCGTCAAACAGAAGCTTTCTATTAATCTTTTTTAGGTCTGAAATTTCCTCGTTTAAAATCCCACCTTTTAATAATAGATATCCATTTATTTTGGAATTAAAACTATTTGCCTCTAAATAATCCTGCGTCCATCTATAAATTTTTTCTAAGGAACTTACAGCTCTACTTGTTATAAAATCAAACTTTTCATTTAAGTCTTCAACCCTTCCAACAACAAAATCTATATTCATTAACCCTAAAGATTGACTAATCGATTCAGCAACAAGTATTTTTTTTTCTACCGAATCGCAAAGTGTAAACTTGGCCTCTGGAAATAAAATTGCAAGCGGAATACCTGGCAAACCTCCACCAGTACCAAAGTCTAACACTTTTGTGCCCTTTGAAAAGCTTATAAACTTTGCGATTGAAATACTATGCAAAACATGCTTTTCATATAAATAATCAATATCTTTTCTTGATATAACATTGATTTTCGCATTCCAGTCAGCATATAGCGATTCTAAGGCCTTGAATTGCTCAATTTGTTTTGATGTAATTTTGGGAAAATACTTTAAAATAATATCCATTATAAAATGTTAGATCGACTATATAAATAATCGCCAAAGGTAATATTAAAGCTTACCAAATTTTTCTTTCCTTAGCCAACATGCCTACCAAACCAAAAACGTAAGCGTAAATCAAATAAAAGACATCAAGTATTGGCAAAAAATAAATAAGATTAATGCTGTTTAGTTTTTTAAATCCAAAATAATATACAGCAGATTGCGAAACAAGTTTTAATACATAAATACCCAATGCGATTTTCCAGTGCATTTGCATTAAAATCAAAATAAAAAAACTTGCATAAAATAGCATCAACACTATGAAATAAACTCCAAGTAAAGTCTTGTCTTTTGACTTGTACAACTTACCTGTTGTGTTGTGTCGCATTTTCTGATTCGCCCACTCTGCATAGGTTTTCTTCGATTCTGTAAAAGTAAATGAGTTCGGATTTATTTGTATTGCGACATTTGATTTTGTTGCGTTTTCATTTACAAACAAATCGTCATCTCCGCTTAAAATATGCTGATGTTTTGCATAGCCTTTATTTTTAAAAAACAGCTCTTTCGTATAAGCCAAATTTCTACCAATACCCATAAAAGCATTGTTTTTTATTGCGGCCGAAAAATAGAAAAATGCAGTTTGAACTGTTTCAAAACGAATAAATAAATTCAACAAATTATTTGAAGCTTTGTATGGCGAGAAACCAAGTACAATTTCTTTCCCATCGGCAAATTGCCCTTGCATCAATTGCAACCACTGATTACTTGAAGGCTTGCAATCTGCATCTGTAAACAAAAGTTTTTCATATTTAGCAGCCTTAATGCCCATTGTAAGTGCAAATTTTTTGCCTGTAGGATATTTTTCTTGTTCTAAAAGCTTGCAAATTTTTAAATGAGGATAAACTTCTTGATAATATTCCAGTAGTTTTTGACTCTCGTCCCAACTGCAATCGTTTATCACAACAACTTCGTATTCAGGATAGTCTTGTTCTAAAATTGCTTTTAAATTTTTCTCTAAATTTCTATATTCATTGCGAGCCGAAATTATTATCGAAACGGGTTCATTGGTTTCATTTACAATTTCGCTTGGCTTATAAAAACTAAATGCTGCAATCTGAAAAAAATAATAATACAATAACACGGCACAGGATGCGCTAAGCATCGTTAAGAAAACTATTTCTATAAACACAAATTCTTCATTCATATCGTGCAAAAATAAACTCTGAAACTTGCCTTGCTACAACCGAATTTCAACATGCTGTGAATTGCATCAAAAATACCTTAAGTATTATTTTAGTACATTCGCAGAATTCATCATCTTAAATTCTTTCGTGAATCGTGTAAAAATAGTAAGCATAGAGTCAGACTTCGGAGCTGGGAAAAAGGGCGCTAAATTAGGCCCTCGCGCATTGTTACAAAAAATCCGCTCAGCCAATATTCCATTATTAAAAGATTCAACAAATGTGAATATTTCAATGGGCGATGCTACTGAAAACATACTTTTCCCGTTTTCAAAAAACATTGATTCAATACTTCAAATTCAAAACGATTCGATGTTTCAAATTGAAAACGTTTTGGCCGCCAATGAATTTCCTTTGATATTAAGTGGCGATCATTTTAACGCAGTTTCTGCTATTTCAGCAATCAAAAATCACTTTCCCGAAAAACGACTTGGTATAGTTTGGATTGATGCCCATGCTGATTTGCATTCGCCATACACAACGCCATCTGGCAACATGCACGGCATGCCTTTGGCCGCAATGTTAGGAATTAAAAAGCCCGAAAACCCAAGGAATGATATCGACAATCAAACCATGAAATTATGGGATTGTTTAGTTGAACTTGGCGAGAAAAAAATATGCCCAAAAATTATTTCTAAAGACTTGGTGATAATTGATTTGAGAAATTATGAAGACGAAGAATTTGCATTATTGAACGAGAAAAACATTAAGTTTTTTACATCACAAGTCATTAAAGAGATTGGGATTGAAACTGTAGTTTCGCTAACACTTGAGCAATTAAGCGAATGCGATTTAATTTATGTTTCATTTGATGTGGACAGTCTTGATCCTGAAATTTCAATCGGAACAGGAACCCCAGCACCTGGCGGATTATCGATAAAAGAAGCTACTTATATTTTAAAAAATCTAGTGCATCACCGAAAAACTGTTGCATTAGAAATTACAGAAATCAACCCTTTGCTTGATCGCGAAAACCCAATGGAAGATGTTGTTTTGGAACTTCTGAAAAAAATATTTACCACTTAAAAAATTAATGAAAAAAATAGCCCCCTCATTGTTTCTGCTTTTTTATTGTCAATTTGCAAAAGCGCAAACCTTGCCAAAACTTGGAAATGACACACTTATTGATGTGGCTTGTTGGAATATAGAATGGTTTGGAGATGTTAGCAATGGT
Source organism: Chitinophaga pinensis (assembly GCA_945861965.1). GTDB lineage: Bacteria > Bacteroidota > Bacteroidia > UKL13-3 > UKL13-3 > CAMAWM01. The sequence continues at coordinate 16,166 of CAMAWM010000007.1, forward strand.
CCAACAAATGAGGCTTTGCAATTTTCAAATGTTCTGGCCGTAATGAATCAAACGGGAATGGATGTTTGGGCAGTTGAAGAAATGAGCAGCAGCGCTACTTTTGCAAGTCTTACAAGTCAGTTGTCTGGTTTTTCAAGTACAAATTCAACATTTAGCCAAACGCAAAAGATGTGTTTGTTTTGGAAGAATTCAATGTTTGAATTTATATCAAGTCAACACATATTAACTTCATACAATTACGACTTTGCATCAAGACCACCATTGATGGTAACGCTAAAAACAATAGTTGACACAGCTATATTCAAACCTGACACCTTTTATTTTATAGTATTGCACATGAAAGCTCAAAGCGAAAGCGATGATGCCGGAAGACTTCAATCCTACACTAGAAGAAAAAACGCTTCAGGTTGGCTTAAAACGTATTTAGAAACTACACTTTTAGCGAAAAAATATTTTGTGTTAGGAGATTGGAACGATGACCTGATAAACTCAATATACAGCAGCTCCTACCCTACTCCATTCAAAAACTTTTTAGATGCGGGGTATTTATTTTTAACAAAACCGCTGTGTGATGCCGGAAAAAAATCATACGCTTTTGGTAGCAGTATGATTGATCACATTATGATTTCAGATTCGTTGAGGCCTTTTTATTTAAACAATTCGTGCAATGTGTTTGACAATATTGGGTCTTATATTTTAAATGCTAGCAGCAATACATCCGATCATTATCTGGTTTATTCTAAATTTTTAAACAACAGGAAACCAATAACAATAAAAGATAGCAGCCAAGTTGGAGTGAATGATTTGGCCAATATCGAATCCTTTAAAATATTCCCAAATCCAAGTAAGGGAAAGTTTTCGCTAGAAAACAATAGCAATGCTGTATTAACTATTTCTTTGCTTGATTATTATGGTAAAGAATTGTTACTAATAGATGACTTTAAATCTGGAGAATTGGATTTTTCAAAATTCGCAAAAGGATATTATTTTCTCAAAATCAAATCTAAAAATTCAATTTCATACATAAACCATAAATTAATTTTGTGTGATTGAGGATAATTGAAACAATCACAATCAATAAAGAATTCAACTATTGCAAGGCGAAATAAATCATATTGTTGAAAACATCCTTTTGGCATCTTTAAAAAAAACTTATTTTTGCCAAAATCCACACAACATTGAGTAAAAGCATCAATAAATTTCCAGCAACTCTGCTTCTTGAAGACGGAACTATTTTTAAAGGAACATCCATTGGTAAAATAGGAACAACAATGGGTGAAATATGTTTCAATACCGGTATGACTGGTTATCAGGAAGTATTTACCGACCCAAGTTATTTCGGACAAATTTTAGTAGAAACCAATGTTCATATTGGCAACTACGGAATTCACAACGAAGAAATAGAATCAGATTCGATAAAGATTGCAGGATTGGTTTGCCGCAATTTTAATGTCACCTACTCGCGATCAATGGCCGATCAAACTATTCAAGAATACTTTTCCGAAAACGGATTGATTGGAATTGCAGATTTAGATACTCGCCAAATTGTTAGACATATTAGAGATAAAGGCGCAATGAATGCTATTATTTCGTCAGACGAAACAACTTTGGATGAACTTAGAAAAGCACTTAATGCTTTGCCTTCAATGTCAGGTTTAGAATTGAGTTCAAAGGTTTCGACACCCACAACTTATTTTGTTGGTAACAATTCAGCATCAAAAAAAATTGCGGTTTTGGATTTAGGAATAAAGAAAAATATATTAAGAAGTTTAGCCGAACGCGATAATTACTTAGCTGTTTTTAATTGCAAAACATCTTTTGAAGAAATGTTGAAATTTAATCCGGATGGATTTATGATAAGCAATGGCCCTGGCGATCCTTCTGCGATGCCTTATGCTGTTGAAACAGTAAAGGAAATTGTAGAATCCGAAATTCCGCTTTTCGGAATTTGCCTTGGACATCAAATATTAGCTGAAAGTCAAGGATTAAAAACATTTAAAATGCACAACGGCCACAGAGGATTAAACCATCCTGTGAAAAATTTGATAAGTGGACATTGCGAAATTACTTCTCAGAACCATGGATTTGCAGTAAATTCTGAGGATATTGAAAAGAATTCAAGTGTCGAAATAACACACATCAACCTAAACGACAATACTATTGAAGGAATTCGACTGAAAGACAAAAAAGCGTTTTCGGTACAATACCATCCTGAAGCTTGTCCGGGCCCTCACGACAGCCGATATTTATTTGATGACTTTGTAACGTTGATGAATTAATAAAAACTTCAAACTCAATCCAAAACAATCAATACATTAAAAAACAATAATGAGTAGCATTATAAAGATCAAAGCAAGACAAATACTTGACTCTCGTGGAAATCCAACTGTTGAGGCCGATGTTTATACAAAAGAAGGCGCAATGGGAAGAGCGGCAGTTCCAAGTGGAGCAAGTACAGGTGCATTCGAAGCTTTTGAATTGCGAGACGGGGACAAAAATGTATTTTTAGGAAAAGGAGTATTAAAAGCTGTAGCTAATATAAATGAAAAAATAAGCAACTCATTAATTGGATTGGATGTATTGGATCAAAATAAAATTGATTCTACATTAAATGCATTAGATGGAACCGAAAATAAGTCAAATCTTGGAGCCAATGCTATTTTAGCAGTTTCCCTTGCCTGCGCAAAAGCAGGAGCAATTGAATCCAACTTGCCTTTGTATAAATATATTGGTGGTGAAAACGCAAAGACGCTTCCTATTCCGCTCATGAATATTTTGAATGGAGGAGCTCATGCAGACAACGCGATAGATTTTCAGGAATTTATGATAATGCCTGTAAATGCAGATAGTTTCGGCCATGCATTGCAGATGGGAACAGAAGTATTTCATCATTTAAAAACTGTATTAAAAGCAAAAGGATATAGTACAAATGTTGGTGACGAAGGTGGATTTGCACCCAATATTAGGTCGAATGAAGAGGCGATAGAAACAGTTCTGCAGGCAATTGAAAAGGCTGGATTTAAACCCGGACACGATATTTATATTGCAATGGATGCGGCAACAACTGAATTTTATGATGAAAAAACAGGCATGTATTCATTCAAAAAATCGGACAAACGCCAAATGTCATCGTCTGAAATGGTAGCGTATTGGGTTGATTGGACTAAAAAATATCCAATTCTTTCTATTGAAGATGGATGTGCCGAAGATGATTGGAATGGCTGGTCTGAATTAACAAAAGCATTAGGAAATTCTATTCAATTAGTTGGGGATGATGTGTTTGTTACAAACACAAAACGACTTGAAAGAGGAATAAAAGAAGGTGTTGCAAATTCAATTTTAATTAAAGTAAACCAGATTGGCACTTTGACCGAAACGATTGATGCTGTAAAGCTCGCTACTTCTAATTCGTACACCAATGTAATGAGCCACAGAAGCGGTGAAACAGAAGATACAACGATAGCAGATTTAGCGGTTGCATTAAATAGCGGCCAAATAAAAACTGGATCAGCAAGCCGAACCGATAGAATTGCCAAATACAATCAATTGTTGCGAATTGAAGAAGAATTAGGCAATGACGCTTATTTCTTAGGAATGGAATTTAAGTTTTTGAAAAATATGTAGGCTATGCAATTGCCAAGTATTCAATATAAAAAACGGTTGAGGAATAAATATTTTATCGCAACGGTTGTATTTATACTTCTGTTGTTATTTGGCGATCGCAATAATCTTTTCAATCAATACGAATACCGCAAACAGTTTGGAAAAGCTAAAAACGAAAACGAGTATTACAAGAAAGAAATATTAAGAATACAGAAAGAGCACGATCAGGTTTTTGGAACTGAAAAAAGTTTAGAAAAATTTGCTCGAGAAAAATACCTGATGAAACGAGACGATGAGGATGTTTTTTTGATAATAAAAAAATAATATTAACTGTTTGATTTTTGAAAATTAATTTTATCTTCGCAGCCCCATTTAAGATGGGAGGTGAAACAAAAATATGATATACATAAACGTAAAAGAAAACGATTCATTAGATAAATCTCTAAAGAAGTTTAAAAAGAAGTTTGAAAAAACTGGAGTTGTAAAAGAACTTCGTTCGCGCCAAGGTTTTATAAAACCTTGTATTAAGAGGCGTCAAGAATTTATTCATGCGGCATATAAACAAAAAATGCAGCAAATGAGCAACGACTAAAATTATTTTAAGAAAAAATTAACATAGAATAGTCAAAGACTCACACAATTGTGAGTCTTTTTTATTTTTATTAGTTATCGAATAAATTATAATTGCAATACCATTAAATTAAATTTTAAAAAAAGAATGAAAAATACAGCAACAATTATACTCTTGATTTTGACTTTAGGATTTTTTGGATGTTCAAAAGATGACGGCAATAACAATGGTGGCGGAACTACAACGGGCGGAACTACAAATCCAACGTATTACTTTAAGGCAAAAATAAATGGAATACAATACAATATGAATGTCATTTATGCTGGAAGAGATGCTGTTACAGATCCAACAAACCCAGTTCTTACAATTATAGCAAGACCAACAACTGCATTTGGATCACGTCCAGACTTTGAGTTTAATATTAGAAAACTAAATGGAACTTGGGCAAATAATGCACTTTATCATATGGATCAAACCAATAATGTTAGCAGTGTAAAAGTAATTGGAGCAGATACTAGAACATACAATACAAACATTACTCCAGTACAGCCTGGCTATGGTTTAGATGTCCAATTCTCAAAATTAGAATTTGATTCTTACGGTGTTTTGACAGCAACATTTTCAGGAAAAATTCAAACCGATGGTAGTTTGGATTTGCTTGATATTACTGAAGGTCAAATGAATCTTGACATTAACGAATAGTGCGCTAAACAAGACACTTAATGCGACAAAGTTGATTAGTTGAATTCAGTAATAAATTTAAGCACATCATTAAGTCGCTACATTTGACTTCCTAAAAATCATTGACAATGAGAAAACCAATTTGTTTATTATACTTTATTCTGATTTCTGCTCAAATAACATTTGCTCAGTTGCAATTGACTAATAACAAATTGCAAATTGCAGATATTGATAGCGGCACATTAAAACTACGCTCAAAGCTTTATGAAAAAATACCTGCAGGAGATTTAAATATCTATGGTTTTAACCTCAATGAAGTTCCAATTTACAACGATGAAGCCTATGCTAAAAGATTGAGCTTAATCGAAAGTGAAATTCCTTTGCCTTACAATAGTAACGTAAAAGCTTTTATTGATTTATACACCATTAGAAAAAGACCACTTTTAAGCAAGATACTCGGATTGTCTAAGCATTATTTTCCGCAGATCGAAGAGATTTTTGATAGAGAAAATATACCTGTAGAAATGAAGTATTTAGCCGTTATCGAATCTTCATTAAATCAACATGCAACAAGTCCTGTTGGCGCTGGCGGAATGTGGCAATTTATGGCACCTACCGGAAGAATTTACGGATTAACAACCAGCTCACATTTAGATGAACGCAGAGACTTTATAAAATCAACAGAAGCCGCAGTTAAATATTTTAAAGATTCATATAGAATTTATAACGATTGGTTGCTTGTAATTGCAAGCTACAATTGTGGCGCTGGAAACGTGAACAAAGCAATTCGTAAAAGCGGAGGCAAAAGAAATTTTTGGGCAATAATGCCCTATCTACCCCGCGAAACACGTGGTTATGTTCCAGCTTTTATAGCTGCTGCTTATGCAATGAATTATGCTGCCGAACACAATATCTACCCTTCAGACTCATTAAATCTTTACCATCATTTAGACACAGTAATGGTTGATAACAGGTTTTCTATTGATCAAATTGCATTGGCTTTAAATATGCAAACCGAAGAAATTAAAAATCTAAATCCATCCTTAAAAAAAGGATACATTCCATTTGTATCAAACAAGATATCATTGACTCTTCCTTATTCAAAAGCAGTACAGTTTATAGAGTTGCAAAATTCAGAAAACGCTATGATAGCTGATGAAAACTTGATGGCTTTGAATATTAAAACCGTTGAAAAATCAGTTCGCTTTTCTTACAAAGTGCGAAAAGGCGACCAACTTGCATCATTGGCAAAAAAATATGATGTAGGTGTTAGAGATTTAAAGCGTTGGAACAAAATACGAAATGGTAAAATAAGGAAAGGACAACGCCTTACTATTTACTCAAACAAAGCTTAATTATTTTCTTTTTACTGCTTCTAAAGTATTCAACATCAATCCAACTCTAGTCATTGGACCAACACCTCCTGGAACAGGCGTTATGTAGCTGCATTTAGGCGATACATTTGCAAAATCAACATCCCCTTTTAATGAATATCCTTTTGCGCTTGAGGCATCATTTACTCTTGAAATTCCAACGTCAATTACTATTGCGCCTTCTTTAACCATTTCCTTTTTCAAAAACTCAGGAATTCCTAATGCTGCAATTACAATATCTGCTTGTTGAGTAAGCTCAGTTAAATTTTTGGTTTTGCTGTGACAAATGGTAACTGTGCAGTTTTTTTGAAGCATCAAAATGCTCATTGGTTTGCCAACAATATCGCTTCTGCCAATTACTACACATGATTTTCCGGCAGTTTCTATTTGATAATATTCCAATAGCTTAATTATACCAAAAGGAGTTGCTGGCAAATAACAAGGCAATCCCTTAAACATTAGCCCAACATTCATAGGATGAAAACCATCAACATCTTTTTTCCAATTAATGGTCTCAGTAATTTTTTTTTCGTTAATGTGTTTTGGCAATGGAAGTTGGACAATCAAGCCATCAATCGAATCGTTGTTGTTGATTTTTTCAATTTCTGCCAACAAATCATTTTCGCTTATATCGGCATCAAATCGCAAAACAGTCGAATCAAATCCTACCTCTTTGCAGTCTTTTTCTTTTGCGCCCACATAAGTCATGCTTGCACCATCAGCACCAACAAGTATTGCAGCCAAATGAGGTGTCTTTACTCCTTGGATTTTTAAATTATCAACCTCAATTTTAATGTTTGCTTTTAATGCTTTCGAAACTAAGTTACCGTCTAATATTTGCATATTCTTATTTACTAATCTAATTTTAAAACAGCCATAAAAGCACTTTGAGGAATTTCAACACTACCAACTTGTCGCATGCGTTTTTTTCCTTCTTTTTGCTTTTCTAATAGCTTTCTTTTTCGTGATATATCTCCACCATAACATTTTGCAGTCACATCTTTTCTCAATGCTTTGATTGTTTCTCTTGCAATAACTTTGGCACCAATGCTTGCTTGAATAGGGATTTCAAATTGATGCCTAGGAATCAACTCCTTTAATTTTTCGCAAATCTTTTTCCCATAATCAAATGCTCTATCGCGATGAATAATTGCAGACAAAGCATCAACATTGTCTTTGTTTAATAAGATATCCAATTTCACCAATTCGCTTGAGATATAACCAATGGGATGGTAATCAAACGAAGCATAACCACGAGAAATTGTTTTCAATTTATCAAAAAAATCAAACACAACTTCAGCCAAAGGCATGTCAAATTTCAACTCAATTCGATCTGTTGTTAGATAAATCTGATTTTTCAAAATCCCACGCTTACCTAAACACAAAGTCATAATTGCTCCAATATATTCAGCACGAGATATTATTTGAGCAGAAATAAATGGCTCTTCAATATGTTCAATATGGTTTACATCTGGCAAATCGCTTGGATTGTTAACTATAATCATTGCGCCTTTAATGGTATAGCAATGATAACTTACGTTTGGAACAGTTGTAATACAGGTCATTTTAAACTCTCGTTCTAGTCTTTCCTGAATAATTTCCATATGCAACATGCCTAAAAAACCACATCTAAATCCAAATCCTAATGCAGCCGAACTTTCTGGTTCAAAAGTTAATGATGCATCGTTAAGTTGAAGTTTATACATGCTCTCTCGCAGCTCTTCAAAGTCTTCAGTATCCACAGGATAAATTCCGGCAAATACCATTGGCTTTACATCCTCAAACCCTTTAACAACTGACTTTGTCGGGTTTGCGACATGCGTAATTGTATCGCCTACTTTCACCTCTCTCGCTTCTTTTATACCTGAAATTATATATCCAACATCGCCTGCTTTAACTTCATCTTTTGGCTCTAAATCCAATCGCAAAATCCCAACTTCATCTGCATAATATTCCTTGCCTGTAGCTAAAAATTTTACATTATCTCCTTTTTTGATTTTACCATCATACACTCTGAAATAAGCAATAATTCCTCGAAACGAATTATATACCGAATCAAAAATTAATGCTTTTAAAGGCTTATCTTCATCTCCTTTTGGATGAGGAATCCTATGAACAACTGCCTCTAAAATTTCCTTCACGCCCTCTCCTGTTTTTCCGCTTGCTCTTAAAATACTCTCGCGTTCGCAACCAATCAAATCAACTATTTGATCACTAACTTCTTCAGGCATTGAACTTGGCAAATCAATTTTGTTAAGAATTGGAATTATTTCCAATCCTTGCTCAATTGCCAAATATAAATTTGAAATAGTTTGCGCTTGAATTCCCTGAGCCGAATCTATAATTAGCAATGCGCCATCGCAGGCCGCAATACTTCGCGATACTTCGTAACTAAAATCAACATGCCCGGGAGTATCAATTAGATTCAAAACATACTTTTGTCCATCCAATTCATAATTCATTTGAATGGCGTGGCTTTTTATTGTAATTCCTCGCTCTCTTTCCAAATCCATATTATCCAACAATTGAGCTTGCATATCTCGCTTGCTTATGGTTTTGGTATATTCTAAAAGGCGATCGGCAAGTGTGCTTTTTCCGTGATCTATATGTGCTATTATGCAAAAATTGCGTATGTGATTCATTGTTTTTCGAGGGCGCGAAAGTAGTTAAAAAGTATTAGTCGGCAGTTGATGAATATTCGTTCCGTAAAAAATCAGGAATTTTTTAATTATCTAAAATTATCGAGGCTTGTTGCGATAGTTTTTATAGTTTCCAGTACCACTATTTCTGTTATCTCCAGTATTTCGGTTTCGGTTTCGATTTCTATTTTGGTTTTGATTGTTGTTTCGGAAATTGCGATTGTTTTGATTTCTATTTAATTGCGGTCTTGATTCTTGTGTAGTTGTAAATTGGACATCTTCGCCTTCATTAATTTTTATTTTACCATCGCTTAATTGTTCCAAATGAGCCATAATCTGTTCATCTGTCAACATTTCATCGTTCCAATTCCGACAGCTGGTCTTCATAAACGAACCGATTGAATTAATATAAGCAGTTTTAAAAGGTCCATCTTCAAGTTCCGTTACTTTTACAATCATTCTTTCGATTGATTTTCCATAAAACCGAAATGCAATTTTATTCACTGGATATGGCAATCTATCTGGTTTTGATTGTATGGTTTCAGGAGTTGGCTTTGGGTAAGGCGATTCAATATCTAATTTAAAATCACTAATGATAAATAAGTGATCATACAGTTTGTGTTTATAATCTGCAATATCACGCAAATGTGGATTTAGCTGACCCATTAATTGAATTAATTCGTCTGCAATTTGTTTGCGTTTTTCATGATCTACAGTTTGCAAAGCAACTTCAACCATTTTCTGAATATTTCTACCATATTCTGAAATTATTAGCTTGCCTCTTTGCGTATTGTACTCTAATTGTAATTCCTTTTCCATTGAGGCGCAAGATAGCTTATTTTATAAAAAAAAGCCATTCAATTCTTGGTTTAGGTTTTACACTTATCTTTTCTAAATTTGCAACGCAAAAACCAAACAAATTTATACTATGGCAGGAACAGAATTCTATGGCGCTGAAGAGCGAAAAGAAGTTAATGACGTATTAGAAACTGGAATTTTTTTTCGATTCAATCACGATGCACAACGAAATGGAATTTGGAAAGCCCGAGAATTTGAAACTGAAGTTGCAAAATTGGTTGGTGCAAAGTATGCACATGCAGTTAGCAGCGGAAGTACAGCCGTAAGTTGCGCTTTAGCATCAGCAGGAATTGGAGCAGGAGACGAAGTTATTGTTCCTCCATTTACTTACATAGCAACTATTGAAGCAGTAATATTTGCAGGAGCTTTACCCGTTTTTGCAGAAATAGACGAAACACTTTGCCTAAGCGCTGAAGGAATTAAGAAAGCAATTACACCAAAAACAAAGGCTGTTTGCCTTGTTCACATGTGCGGACAAATGGCAAATATGGACGAAATAATGTCCGTAATTAACGAACATAATTTAATTTTAGTTGAAGATGCCGGACAAGCTTTGGCCGCTAGCTATAATGGAATTTCAACAGGACTTTGGGGGAAAACTGGTTGTTATAGTTTTGATTTTTTTAAAATTGCAACTGCTGGAGAAGGAGGTGTAATGGTAACCAACGATGAGAATGCTTATAAATTAGCCGACAATTATTCAGACCACGGTCACGATCATATTGGAAATAACAGAGGAATGGAAAACCATCCCGTTTTAGGGTTTAATTTTCGCATTTCAGAATTGCATGCTGCCATTGGCTTAGTTCAAACCAGAAGAGTGCCGATGATTAGAGAAAACAATAACAAACACAAAAAACTCTTGATGAATGAATTGGGTAAAATTGACGGACTTGGCTTTGCAACAATCCCAGATCCTAATGGAGATTCAGCTACATTTTTGAATTTGTTGTTGCCAAATACAATGGCTGCACAAAGTGTGGTTGATGAATTTAATAAAAACGGAGTATCAGGATTTAATTATTGGTATACCAATATGTATCACTTTATAAATCAATGGGGTCACATTAAAAATGGACACGTGGCGGCCAAAACCAATATTCAATTATTAGGCGCACCTCAAGATTATAATAATTTAGATTTACCAAAAACTCAAGAAACAGTTGGCCGATTGATTTCATTTGGAATAAAAGCAAGTTGGAGTGATAATGAAGTAAATTCATTAGCCGAAAAAATCAGTATTTGTATCAAATCAGTATTGAATCAACACGTATAATTAATTTCGAAAATTTTCTGTAAAAAGCAAATGCATAAAAACTTTAAGAACATAGAAAAAACGGTTTTTGGACGGGGTAGTTTCAATCAACTTTCGGAAATAATTGAACCCAAAAGAAACCTCAATAACAAGTATTTTGTATATATCGTTGATGCGTATTTCAAAGGAAAGGACTTAGAAAACAGACTTCATTCAAAACCAGAAGACATTGTTTACTTTATAGATGTTGACCCTCACGAACCAACAACTGAACAAATAGACCAATTGCGCAATGAAATTTTAAATTCAAAAGGCCTCCCTTCTGGTGTAATTGGAATTGGCGGAGGAAGTATTATGGATATTGCAAAAGCACTCTCATTAATGCTGCGCAACGAAGGCAAATCGCAACAATATCAAGGATTAAATTTAATTAAAAATCCAGGAGTTTATCATGTCGGAATTCCTACAATTTCCGGAACAGGTGCCGAATGTTCAATGACAGCAGTATTAACTGGGCCCGAAAAAAAACTAGGATTAAAATGCGAATGGACTGTTTTCGACCAGCTGATTTTAGATTCAGAATTGACAGCTAGCGTACCGGTTGATAAATGGTTTTTTACTGGTATGGATACTTTTATTCACTGCATTGAAAGTCGTGATGGAATACTTAACAATGCTTACAGTATGGCTTATGGAGAAGAAAGTTTAAAGCTTTGTCGCGATATATTTTTATCTGAAAAATCAGGACAGAATGCTGAAAATGACGATAAATTAATGGTAGCATCTTTGATGGGCGGATTGAGTTTAACATATAGCGAAGTTGGGGTTTGCCACGCATTAAGTTATGGATTAAGTAAAATATTTGGTGAAAAACATTGCTATGCAAATTGTTTGGCATTTCAACATTTATCAGATTATTATCCTGAAGGAGTAGCAGAATTCAAAACCATGTTGCAAAAACATTCCATTCAATTGCCAAGTGGATTAAGTAAAAATTGGTCTGACGAAGAAATAACTGCAATGGCAAATGTTGCTTATAATTTACCTCACATGTGGAATCACGCAATTGGTGAAGATTGGAAAGCGAAAATCACAATCGAAACCATTAAAGATTTATATAAAAGAATTTAAACTTGATTTGTAAAACCATCATAAAATCAGAACATGAAAAAAACTGTAAACGTAGGAAATATTGAATGTGGCAGCGATGAGCTTTTTTTAATCTCTGGTCCTTGTGTTATTGAAGAGGAATCAATAATGATGAAAACTGCCGAAACATTAAAAGAGGTTTCAGAACGCTTGAAAATAAAAGTGATTTACAAATCATCGTTTCAAAAAGACAACCGAAGTAGTTTAAAATACTACGATGGTCCTGGTTTGAGTGAAGGTTTGAACTTGTTAGCAAAAATTAGAGATCAATTTGGCTTCCCAATTTTAACCGATGTGCATTACCCTGAACAAGCAACTGCCGCAGGCGAAGTGGTTGATGTTATTCAAATTCCAGCGTATTTATGTATGCAATCTACATTATTAGTAGCAGCTGCAAAAACCGGAAAAGTTGTAAACATAAAGCACGGACAATTTCTTGCTCCAGATAATATGAAACACCCAGTTCAAAAATGTATTGAATCAGGAAACAATCAAATTATTCTGACCGAACGTGGCTTTACTTTTGGTTACAACGATTTAATTGTTGATCCACGAAGCTTTTATCATTTAAGAAACATTGGATTTCCTGTAGTTTTTGATGTAACGCATTGTGTTAGAAAATACGGAACACCAAGTGCAGATCCAAAAGGTGGTGCGCGAGAATTTTTACCTGTATTAAGTCGAGCAGGTGTTGCAGCCGGTGTTGATGGTGTATTTATTGAAACACATCCTGAGCCAGCAAAAGCACTGTGCGATGCCGCTTCTCAATTGTGTGTCTATGATTTAGAGGAGTTTTTAAAGCCCCTTATTGATATTCATAACCTTGAAGTAAAGTACAGATAAAGAATTGTTGAATTCGAGGATTTGAGCTTTAGTATTTTTAAATTAATATTGCCCCTTTAAACAAAAAAAATTAATAGCAAATAAATTATGGAATTATACCTTGACTCTGCAAATCTGAAAGAAATTGAAGAGGGCTTTAAATTGGGCTTTCTGAATGGATTAACAACTACGCCTACATTTATGCAGCGCGAAGGAATTACAGATATAGATGCGATGATAGTAAAGCTATCTAAAATAGTGCCTGTACTGCAAATTGAAGCACTTGGAGATACCGCAGAAGATGTGTTGAAAGAAGCCAAACGTCAGCTTGATTTAGGTTTAGATAAAACCAAAACTGTATTTAAAATTCCTGTTTCATTAGAAGGAGTTCGAGCTTGCAAAATGCTTCGCAACGAAGGATTGCTTGTTAATGTTCATTTGGTTTACACTTTGCAGCAAGCGTATATGGCAATGCAAGCAGGTGCAACTTATGTTTGCCCATTGGTTGGTCGCTTACAAGATCAAGGACACGATGCATTGGATTTAGTTTCTCAAATAGTTGCTGCTGTAAATTTTTATGGCTACGATACCAAGGTTATGTTTTCGTCAGTAAGAACAATGGAGCATGTTAGAAATGCTTTGAATTTGGGCGTGCACACCATTACAGTTCCATTAAAAATAATTAAACAACTAACCGAAAATCATTTTACAACCGTTGGAACAGATCAGTTTATTCGCGACACTCGCTTAATGACTGTTCGTGTAAAAGATGCAATCAATAGTGTAAATCCATTGGTTAGCGAAGACACTTCTTTGGCCGATGCTATAGTAAAAATGACCGAATTTGGATTTGGTGCAATTACAGTAACAAATAAAGATGGTTCGATAAAAGGTGTTTTCACTGATGGTGAATTAAGAAGAAAAATTCAAGCTGAAGGCCGAGATGTTCTCAATCACAAAATTGGTGATTTTACATACAATACTCCAGTAAGTATTGATGCGGATGCACTATTAAATGATGCTGCTGCAATTTTCAAAACCACTAAAGTGGATACATTGCTTGTAACGGCAAATGGAAAACCAATTGGCATGTTAGACATACAAGATTTGGAAGATTAAAATATGGCTGGCAAAATAAATAGCACAGCTCAGCCTATTTTAGGCGCATCTGGCAACATGATAGGATTTTGCTTAGTTGTTATAACTTCATTTCATTTTACTGGCGTTTCTACAACAAGCATAATTGATGAAATAACCGCAGCAACTTCAGCTTTATTTACAATCTCGTGTTTGTTTGCATTTTTCTCAATTAAATCAGACGATTCAATCAAAAAACTAAAGTATGAAACAATAGCTGAATATTTATTTATAATTTCATTGTTTTTAGTTTTATTTATAATTTCATTTATCACTTTTAGTCTAATAAAATAATTACAATTGTATTTAGTATTGTGTTGTCCTATTTTAAAATGACAAAAAAACTACTTCTACTTTCGTTTTCAATTTTTATTTATTCAATTGTCATTTCTCAAAATAGCAATGTAGGATTTCGCGTAAAGTATTTAGAAGGAATTAATGTTATTCCTACCGGAGTAACTGGTTTTGAGAATGAAAACATAGTTGGAAATTCTGCAAGTGGATTTGAAATTGGAATTGTAAAACAAAGCGAAGCGAAAAAAGATTGGGAAAAATTATTTGGATCTCCTCGTTTATCTTTATGTTTTAGTAAAATTTCATTTTCCGAAAACAAAATATTTGGCGATGTATTTACTCTTATTCCAGGTTTCGAAACAGATATTTTAAAACTTAAAAACAACTTCCTCACTACTAAATTTGGAATGGGCGCTTCGTACAATACGGAGGTGTATAACAAAGAAAGCAATCGAATTAATCGCAACGCAAGCAATTTTAATTTCGCCTTTCAAATAGAAATAAGTTGGCAAAAAAAAATCAAACCCAATTTATTATTTTCAATTGATTTTGGATTTTTACATTGTTCAAATGGAAGTTTTAAAATTCCAAACGATGGATTAAATATTGCTTTTGTTAAAGCGGGAATAAATTATTATTTGAAATCGTATCAAATCAACACCACAAAAATTTCGTTAAAATCCGAAAAATCAAATTGGTATTACCAAACATTTTTAGCGTATGGATTTAAAGAACAAGGATTAACCGGACCGCATAAATATTCAACCATTACGTACAACCATCAACTGCTTAAACCTATAAATAAAATTTTGGATGCGGGAATAATTCTCGACTTGTTTTACGATGCTACTCCCTACATTCGAAGGTTTCTTCCTGCTAATTTAAATGAAATTTCCGAAACGGAAAAAAATCATGCAGCAATTGGATTTGGTTCAGAATTAAAAATCGGAAACTTTAGTTTGCCTTTACACATAATGCATTATTTTTTTAATTTAAATACAATAAATAAAGAAAAAATGTACACTCGATTTGGAGCAAAATACATGCTGAACAATAACATATTTATTTCTGCAACTTTTAAAGGAACCATAACAAACACATCAATTATTCAAAGCGATTTTATGGAGTGGGGAGTTGGAATTAAATTATAAAAAAACAAAATCGTATTATTCGATTTTTATGTTAATTGCATTTAATATAGATTTGAAAAATGTCTAAATCATCGGTAAATACAAGAAAAATAGTAAAAGTAAACGCTACAAAATTTACTAGCTATGACGATTTACTTGCAGTGGAAGAGCCACTTGAAATTAGAATTGGATACGGCACAAAAGACAATCGCCAACAAAAAAACATTTCGATTACAATGCGTACTCCAGGAAACGATTTCGAACTTGCACTTGGATTTTTATTTACTGAAGGAATTATTCAAACCAAAGAACAAATTACTCAAATAAAATACTGCACAGAAATAAACACAAGTGAAAATAAAGAAAACATTGTGCGCGCAGAATTAAGTGAAAATGTTGAATTTGATTTTTCTAAACTACAAGTAAATTTTTATACAACATCAAGTTGTGGAATATGCGGAAAAGCATCAATTGAAGCCGTAAAGACAGCATGTACTATTCCGAAATCAAATTTATTTTTGCAAATAAAAAGCAATTTGATTCTGACATTGCCTGATAAATTAAGAGAAAATCAAAATGTATTTGAACATACAGGTGGGCTTCACGCAGCTGCACTTTTCGATTTGGAAGGAAATTTAATTTTATTGCGCGAAGATGTTGGAAGACACAATGCATTGGATAAAATTATTGGTGCGACTATTGGAAAAAATTTGATTCCATTAGAAAATCATATTTTACTTTTGAGTGGACGAGCAAGTTTCGAATTGATTCAAAAAGCTGCAATGGCAGGCATAAAAATAATATGTGCAGTTGGTGCACCATCAAGCTTGGCAGCAGAAACAGCAATTGAATTCGACATTACACTAATTGGTTTTTTGAGAGGAAACCGATACAATATTTATTCAAATGAAAGCAGAATTCTTTTCGAATAAAATTATTAATTCTAAAGTTAAATTTTAATCACACTCAAGTTGTCGTTACATATTCTTAATAGTTCAGCATTTGTTTTGTTAAAAACTGGATGAACAAAATCTGGTGCTATTTCGCATAAAGGTTCAAGAGTAAATCTGCGCTGATGCAAAAATGGATGCGGGATTTTTAAAGTATCAGATTCAATTACACTTTCATCAAAATATAAAATATCGATATCTATAATTCTTGGTTCCCATTTTTGAATTCTGCTTCTACCCATTTCAATTTCAATTTGCAATAAGGTTTGCAACAATAATTCTGGGTTAAAAGTAGTTTCAATTTGCAATACACAATTATAAAACTCTTGCTGTACTGTTTTTCCCCAAGCTGCAGTTTTGTACACCGAAGATTGCGATGAAATTCTTGATGAAATTAACGCAATTCGATTTGTCGCATTGTTTAAATTCTCAAGCCTGTCGCCAATATTACTTCCAAGCAATACAAAACATTGATGCATTTTTATTTCTATTTTTAACAGTACAAATTTACAACAAATCGACAAAAAAAATCCCTGCTTCAAAACGAAACAGGGATTATATAATTAAATAACCTAGTTATTCTTTTGTTTTTTCTTTAGCGCTTTTTTTATCCATTTTGGCTTTCAACTCCATCAATCCTTCAACATCACCAAAAGTAGATTTCTCAGTACTATCGTTTAACTTTTTAGCTGCTTTTGAAACTTTTTCTTTCTCGCCTTCTTTCTTCTTATCTTCTTTAACAACTTTCTCTTCAACTACACCTTTCCAAACAGCAGTGTGAGACAATACAATTCGCTTATTCCCTTTGTTAAATTCAGTAACACGGAATTGCAAAACCTCATCTTCTTTAGCCGTTTTCTTATCTTCTTTCACAAGTTGTTTCGTAGGCGCATATCCTTCAACTCCATAAGTCAAAGCGATAGTTGCACTTTTATCTTCTACTTTCAACACGGTTCCTTCATGTATTGAACCTTCTGCAAATAATGTTTCAAATGCATCCCATGGATTTTCGTCCAATTGTTTGTGTCCAAGACTTAGTCTGCGAGTTTCCAAATCAACTTCCAATACCAACACATCAATTTCCTGATCTTTTTTCACAAACTCGTTTGGATGTTTGATTTTCTTTGTCCAACTCAAGTCGCTTACGTGAACCAATCCATCAACACCTTCTTCCATTTCAACAAACAATCCGTAATTGGTCATATTGCGAACAATGCCTTTGTGTTTGCTTCCAACAGGATATTTTTCTGCAATATTTGTCCAAGGATCTGGGTGCAATTGTTTAATTCCTAGAGACATTTTGCGCTCTACTTTGTCTAAAGTCAAAATCATAGCATCAATCTCGTCACCTATTTTCATGAAATCCGATGGATTTCTAAGGTGTTGACTCCAACTCATTTCACTCACGTGAATCAATCCTTCTACTCCAGCTGCAATTTCTAAAAATGCTCCGTAATCGGCTATGTTTACAATCTTACCTTTTACTTTACTTCCTACTTCAATATTCTCACCAAATCCTTCCCAAGGATGAGGAGTAAGTTGCTTTAATCCAAGTGAAATACGTTTTTTCTCATCATCAAAATCAATTACGGCTACATTTAATTTCTGATCAAGTTTTAATACTTCTTCAGGATGATTTATGCGGCCCCATGAAATATCCGTAATGTGCAACAATCCATCTACACCACCTAAATCAATAAACACACCAAACGTGGTCATGTTTTTTACAGTTCCTTCAAGCACTTGACCTTTTTCAAGTTTTGAAAGAATTTCTGATTTTTGAGCTTCAATATCTTCTTCTATCAATACTTTGTGTGAGATGACAATGTTTTTAAATACAGTATTTGCTTTTACTACTTTAAACTGCATTGTTTGCCCAACATAAATATCGTAGTCTTTAATTGGCTTTGTATCAATTTGAGATCCAGGAAGGAAAGTATCCATTCCCATAACGTCAACTACCAAACCACCTTTAGTACGAGATTTTACTAATCCGTTTACAATTTCATCGTTGGTATGGGCTTTCATAATGTTTTCCCACGCACGTTCGCTAATCGCTTTTTTACGACTCAAAATAAGCTGCCCTAAAGCATCTTCTTTTGTTTCAAGCAATACCTCTACTGTATCACCTACTGCCAATTCTGGCATGTCGCGAAATTCAGTTCGTGCAATTAATCCATCAGATTTGAAGCCAATGTTTAACACTACTTCTTTTTCGGTAAAACCTACTACAACACCTTTTACAATTTCCTTTTCAGTAATTGCACTTAGTGTGTTTTCGTAAGCTGATACTAGTTGCTGATGTTCTTCGGGGCTGTAAGTTGAAAAGCCCTCTTTGTCCATACTCCAATCAAAATCGGGAGTAATTGTTTTTGTTTGTTCAGTTGTTTCTGTCAATTTATTTATATCTCCTTTCGCTTAACCGCTCAATTAAATAATTAGTTGTGAGCAGTAAAAAAAGCCCGCAATTATACTGTAAATTATCTAATTACAAAAAAATATTTTAGGTGATTAAAGGCAGAGAATCTTAATGTATAAAACCAGAAGTGCTTTTTAACAAAATCTACGCATCAAAATGATTGAAAATAAAATTATCCTGCCAATAATTTTTTATGCAATGCAATAACCTGAGGAATGACTAAACTAAGCTCATCGTTTACAATTTCATAATCAGCTTTGTCTAGTTTTTCTTGCTGAGTTAGCTGATTTTCCATTCTCACAAGTACGCTTTCACGATCAGTTTTGTCTCTTTGAATTGTTCTACTTATTCTCAATTCTTCGGGAGCAGTTACGACAATAATTTGGTCTAAAAACGTATGGCTATCGCTTTCAAAAATCAATGCCGCTTCTTTTAAAATATAAGGTTCGTTTTGATGTTGAAGAATCCATTTTTCAAAATCCTGAAAAACTACAGGATGAACCAAATCATTTAGTTTTTCAAGCAACAATTTATCTTGAAAAACCAGAGTTGAAATAAATAAGCGATTTAATTTGCCTGTTGAATCATACGCTTCATTGCCAAACAATGCTTTAATATCTTCAATCAGTTTGGTATCTTCAACCATTAACAGTTTTGCTTGTTCATCGGCATTGTAAACTGAAACACCAAGTTGCGAAAAAACCTTGCTTAGAATGGTTTTTCCACTTCCAATACAACCGGTAATCCCAATTTTTTTCATAGCTAAATCAAATGGCCATTTCAGCCACATTGATACTTATTTTTGCTGATTTAGCGCTTGAGACGACTCCATGCTTATAGCAGTTTTATCTATTCGCAATTTTGTGCCTTCGCTTTCAATTAAAAAAGTCGAATCGTTCTTCTCAATAATTTTTGCGTGAATTCCGCCAAGCGTTACTATTTTAGCACCTTTGTCCAATTCTTCTCTGAACTTTTTTTGCTTTTTATTCTTTTTGATTTGAGGGTAAATCATAAAGAAATAAAACACCACAAAAATTAAAATCAACGGAATAAATGATGAAATTCCTCCATCTTTTCCGCCCTGTTGAGCCATCAATAAAATGTTAAGCATAGTTTGTTATTTTAGTTTAGTTATTAGATTAATTGTGTTTTTGATTAATGAGCTTCGTTATGAATTGCGGCTTGCTTTGCAATCACTTCTCCTTTTATTAATAACTTGGTTTCCATTGGTTGCGTATTTGCAACAATTGTAATTTGTTTGTCTGCAATTCCAGCTTTGCCTTCGCTGTTAAATGTTACCAAAATTTTGTTTTCAGCACCTGGTTTTATTGGCTCTTTGGGCCAAACCGGAACGGTACATCCGCAACTTGCCGAGGCATTGCTAATGAGCAAATCAACTTTGCCAGTATTGACAAATTTATATTCGTGCGTAATTGATTCGCCTTCGTTTATTTTTCCAAAATCAAAAATATTTTCAACAAAAGTAATTTCAGGCAAGTTTGTATTTATTGCCGTTGGATCACTTGCCGTTGCAGGATTATTGACAATATCAGTTGACACTTTGTTGTCACTTTGATTGCAAGAAATCAATAGTGTATAAATCGAAAATACTAAAAATGTTTTATTCATTATGTGCTAAAATTTAATTTATGGAATTGTTTCTTTTAAAAATTACTCGAGCAACCCCCTACCCAGTTTATTGATTTTATTTTGCTCTCGCAAATCAAGTTGAATTTTATCTAAAATACCATTAATAAATCCAAAACTATTGGGACTGCTGTACAATTTCGCAATTTCCATGTATTCATTAATACTAACTTTTACAGGAATTTCGCTAAAATATAAAATTTCGCTAATCGTCATTTTCATAAGCATCATATCTACACTAGCTATACGATCGGTATCCCAATTCTGTGTTTTAATTGCAATAAGTTTTGTTAATTCTTCTTCGTTTTCAATAGTTTGTCTAAAAAGATGTTTCATAAACTTTATATCCTCGCTATCAGATGCTGAAAATTTTATTAAAAAATTATCGCTATCTGTTTTGATATTTGCTATTGTTTTCTGCAACGTTAAAATAGTCAAAGTCATGTCGTCTTCCCAAGCTATATAACGTTCTTCAACAAACGAATTAAACAAATCACTTTGGGCAACAAGTTGTTCGTAAATTGCAATTAAAATCGCTTTGTCGTCTTCGATATTTGCTGAATTGAATTTGCTAAAAATTTCAGATTCTTTTAATTCATTAAAGATATTTCTAAAAAAAATAGTGTTGCCATTCCATTTAATTTTTAATGCTTTTATTTCGGCATCTAATCTTGGGCTTCCAGCCAATTCTTTCATTGCTAGGTTTTTATCAAAAACCTTTAACAAATTAATTAAATCGGATTTGGGAATGTGTTTAGTGTGTTGTGCTTCTAATTCTTTATTGATAAAAAAACTGAATTCAATAGCAAAAGAAAGCAGAAAAATGTAGAGTTCGTATGTTTTATCCAATGATTTGAATAAATTACTTTCATACAAAGTTTTGTTTGAGTCTTTGTCTTTGTTCCAAGCATATAGTGCTTGAAAAGTTTTAATTCTTAAAAATCGTCTATTTAACATCGTTTATAAAGAACATTTTTGTTGATTTTGGAATGAATTTCCAAATCAAACATGTATAATTAATAAGTTGACTTTAGCTTTAAAATAGCATTGATTCTATTTTCAGCCAATTCCGTTGCTGCTTTTTGAGTATGAATATTTTCAGCTTGCGATTTAGCAAAAATCGCCAAGGTTGTATCGTAAATTTTTTCTGTGTTATTCATTGCAATTTCGCGATTGTAACCTATGTATTCTTGGTACACATTTATTAATCCACCAGCATTAATCAAAAAATCAGGCGCATATGCTATTCCTTTTTTCATCAACATTGTGCCGTGAACATTTTCGTCAGCCAATTGATTATTGGCCGCACCGGCTACAATTTTACAATTTAGTTTATTAATATTTTCAGTATTTAAAACTGCACCCAAAGCACAAGGAGCAAATATATCTAAATCCAGACCGAAAATATCTTCACCATTAACAACTGTAGCTCCCAACTCTTTTGAATAATGCTTCAAAGCGCCTTCATTAATATCAGAAATAAAAAGTATTGCACCTTCTTTATGTAAATATTCCAACAAATGTCCACCAACTTTTCCAACACCTTGAATAGCAATTTTTTTTCCTGCAATTGAATCGTTACCAAAAACAAATTTTGCCGAAGCTTTCAATCCCATGTAAACACCATAAGCCGTAATGGGAGAAGGATCGCCACCGCCACCCATTAAATGGGGCAAACCAACAACATGTTTAGTTTCCATTGCCACATATTCCATATCTTGAGTTGTAGTATTTACATCTTCAGCCGTTATGTATTTTCCGTTTAAGTTTTTTATAAACCGACCAAATTTGCGCATTAACGCTTCAGTTTTTATCTTTTTCGAATCTCCTATAATTACTGCCTTTGCACCGCCAAGATTTAAACCCGAGATAGATGCTTTGTAAGTCATTCCACGACTAAGTCTTAACACATCATTGATAGCATCTGCTTCGTTTTCATAATTCCAAATGCGCGTTCCGCCAAGACCAGGACCAAGTACAGTATTGTGAATTGCAATTATTGCTTTCAGTCCTGTTTCATCATCGTTACAAAAAACTATTTCTTCGTGATTATTGGTTGAAAGTTGTGAAAACATCTCAGTCATGTAATTCTTTTTTTTTAAAATTTTGGCGCGAAAATACTTTTATTTTTGGGTTTTCATAACGAGCAAATCAAAGTCAGTCGTTGGTAATAATTTTAAACCAACTATTTATTGAAAATAAAGCTGTGAATTTGAGCTTAAACTATTGTTATTTGCAAGCGTGAATAAAGAAGACGTAAAAGCACGAATTGATAAACTGACTGAGCTTCTCAATCAATACAATTACAATTATTATGTGCTTTCAAAAACGGCAATTAGCGATTTTGAATTTGATGCATTGTTAAAAGAGTTAGATACTTTAGAAAACGAATTTCCAGAGCTGCAAAACCCCAATTCGCCCAATTTGAAAGTAGGAGGAACAATAACCAAAGAGTTTGAAAATGTGAAGCATAAGTATCCAATGCTAAGCTTAAGCAATACCTACAACGAGGAAGAGTTGAACGAATTTGATACAAGAATTAAAAAAATTATTGGAGAGGATTATAAATACGTGTGTGAGTTGAAATTTGATGGCTTGGCAATTAGTTTAACCTATAAAAAAGGCGAATTGTATAGCGCAGTAACACGAGGCGATGGAACGCATGGAGATAATGTTACAGCAAATGTAAAAACCATTAAAGCTATCCCACATAAATTAAAACCAGGAAACTACCCCGATGAATTTGTTATTAGAGGTGAAGTTTTTATGCATCGAGCAACATTTGATAGGCTA
Organism: Chitinophaga pinensis; assembly: GCA_945861965.1. Lineage (GTDB taxonomy): Bacteria > Bacteroidota > Bacteroidia > UKL13-3 > UKL13-3 > CAMAWM01. The sequence goes on from CAMAWM010000007.1 coordinate 39,487, forward strand.
AACGAAAAGTTAAAAATAGCGTTAGAAGCCAAAGGATTTGACGAGGACGAAATACAAGAACAGCTTTATAAAAACCCAAGAAACTTTGCCAGCGGGACTTTAAAACAACAAAATTCAAGTGAAGTTGCAAAACGACCTCTTGATGCTTTTTTATATTTTTTGTATACCGACAATTCAATCGTTGAAACTCACTACGAAAGCTTGAAAAAAGCATCAGAATGGGGATTTCAGGTAAGCGATCATTTCAAACTTTGCAACAACATGTCTGAAGTTTTTGAGTTTATAAACAAATATGAATCGGAAAGAAAGAACCTTAGTTATGAAATTGATGGCGTTGTAATAAAAGTAAATAATTTTTTGCAACAAGAAGAATTAGGATTTACCGCCAAAACACCTCGTTGGGCAATTGCATATAAATACAAAGCCGAAAATGTATCAACTGTTTTAGAAAAAATAACTTACCAAGTTGGTCGAACTGGAGCAATTACACCCGTTGCAAATTTAAAACCCGTTACACTTGCAGGAACAACAGTAAAGCGCGCAAGTTTGTACAATGCTGATGAAATTGAACGATTGGATTTACATGAAAACGATACTGTATTTGTTGAAAAAGGAGGAGAAATAATTCCTAAAATAACTTCTGTAGATTCAGAGAAACGATTGTCGAATTCAAAAAAAATTAATTACATAAACAATTGCCCCGAATGCGAAACCGAATTGGTACGTAAAGATGGAGATGCTATTCATTATTGCCCAAACGAATCGGCTTGCCCTCAACAATTAATTGGTAAAATAGATCATTTTATTGGCAGAAGAGCAATGAATATTGATAGCTTAGGAACTGAAACCGTTGCTGGTTTGTTTAAAAAAGGGCTGATTAAAACATTTGCAGATTTATATGATTTGAAAGCAGAACAATTGTTGAATTTAGAATTTGAAGTTGGCGAAGAAGACATTAAAAAAAGATCCCTGAAAATAAAATCTGTCGAAAATATTTTATCAGGAATTGAAAAATCAAAACAGATTCCTTTTGAACGCGTTTTGTTTGCTTTAGGGATTAGAATGGTTGGCGAAACAGTTGCCAAAAAACTATCAAAACAATTTAGAAGCATTGAAAAATTAGCTGTTGCCAGTTTTGAAGAGCTAAAAGACATACACGAAATCGGAGAGAAAATTGCAGAAAACGTGGTCAACTATTTTGCTCAGAAAAGCAATCTGGAATTGTGTGAAAAATTAAAATTACATGGATTAAAATTAGAAATCTCAGCATCTGAAAATGCTAATTTCAGCAATACATTACAAGGAAAAAGCTTTTTGGTTTCTGGTGTTTTTTCAAAAAGCCGAGACGAAATAAAAAATCAGATTGAAAACAATGGTGGCAGAAATGTTAGCAGTGTTTCAAAGAGTCTTGATTTTTTATTGGCAGGCGATAAAATGGGTCCCGAAAAAATTAAAAAAGCAACCGACCTAAATATTAAAGTTATAAACGAACAAGATTTTTTAGAAATGTTAACCTAATTTTGCCTTGAAATGAATGTTGTTGAAAAAATAAAAACCCATTTTGGCAGAATTTATTTGCATGCTGAAATCAAAAAACAAAAAAAGCAAAACAAACTCATTTCATTTGATAGCATCAATGAAATTGGAATCGTTTACAATGCCGACAACACAAGCGAAGAAATTATAGCTCACAACTTCGCTTCGCACTTACGCAACGAGGGAAAGAAGGTTTTACTTCTAGGATTTGTAAATCAAAACAAATTGCCTCACAATAAAAAAATACACATTAGTTCTGAATTTTTTTGTCGCGAAAAATTAAATTGGTTCAACCTGCCTGAAAAAAATAAAATTGGAAGATTTTTAGAAATACGATTTGATTTATTATTGAATTTGTATCACGACAATTTATTGCCTTTGCAAGCCATTTCTGTTTACAGCAAAGCACAGTACAAAATGGGTGGAAATATTAAAGATGCGTTAAAGTATTTTGATTTTATTATTGATACAGGAAATACAAAAGACATTAACAATCTAGCGAATCAAATGGAACATTATTTGAAATCTGCTTCTTGTATCAACTTTTAATGAAAAACTCAGAAATAAAAAACTCTTCGCTTCCGTTAATGGAACATTTTTATACAATTCAAGGCGAAGGATTTTACAGCGGCCATGCTGCTTATTTTTTGCGCCTTGCCGGTTGTGATGTTGGATGTGTTTGGTGCGATGTAAAAGATAGCTGGGACGCTGATTCACATTCAAAAGTTGATGTAAATACAATGTTGGATTATGTCCAAAAATCAAAAGCTAAAATTGCAGTAATTACCGGAGGAGAGCCATTGATGCATAATTTAGTTGAACTAACTTCCTTGTTCAAAAAACAAGGAATCAGAAATCATATAGAAACATCAGGCGCTTATTCGTTAAATGGAAAATGGGATTGGATTTGTGTATCGCCCAAGAAATTCAAAAAACCACTCAACTCGGTTTTAGAAAAAGCACATGAATTAAAAGTGATTGTATTGAATAAAAGTGATTTTGACTGGGCAGAATTAAATGCATTAAAAGTAAATGCAAAATGCAAATTATATTTACAACCCGAGTGGGATAAATCAAGTAAAATAGTTCCGCTTATTATTGATTATGTGAAGAAAAATCCACAATGGCAAATAAGTTTACAAACTCACAAGTATTTGCAAATTCCTTGATTGATTACAAATTAAGCACCTTCGGCAACTACTTCTTTTACTTCAGGAACCATTCGAGTAAGCATGCTTTCAATTCCTTTCTTTAAAGTTACAGTTGAAGATGGACAACCGCTGCAAGATCCTTTTAGTTCAACAGTAACAACACCTTCAATAAACGATTTAAATGAAATCATACCGCCATCATTTTCAACTGCTGGTTTGATATATGTATCAAGAATTTCAATAATTTTTGTTACAACTTGGCTTTCCGTCCCATCGTAAATTCTTTCTGCTTTTTTATAAGCAATTGGTTCGTCTGCTTCAACATATGAAATCAAAAAAGATTTTATTATTGGAATAATTTCTTCCCATTCTTGTCCTTGCAATCGAGTAATTGTCACAAAATTATTCATGATAAAAACACCATTGACAAAACTGAATTCAAATAAACTTTTAGCTAAAGGAGATGTTTGTGATGTATCTTTTGTTGGAAAATCTTGTGCATCGTCTGGTAAAATCATTCGATTGAAGACAAATTTCATTGTTTCTGGATTTGGAGTTTGTTCTGCATAAACAGAAATATATTCAACTATATTTTTCATTTTTTTATAAAAATTAATAAGTAGACAAAGATAGGATTATAATTAATTTATTTGGGTAATGTGCCAAATATATAATCCCAAAATGGACTAGAAACACCAAAGGCTTTATTCGGTTGATTCGAATGGTGTTTTGCATGATGTGTCCATAAAAAAATAAATGGCGCAATGGGTTTATAAGCATGTATAAAATAGTGTATTGCAACATAAATTCCCCAACCATTAATAAAACCTGCAAGAAAAATAAAAGCATACATGTCAAAAATCAAATAAAATAAACTTCCAACTAAAAATAAAATAATTGTACCTGGCAACGGAGGCATGAACAATCGTTCGTCATCTCCCGGAAATTCATGATGAATGCCGTGAATAATCCGATGAAAAGTTTTGCTCCAATTGTGTTCATTTATAAAATGAAACACATATCGATGAACTAAATATTCATAAAATGTCCAACAAAAAATGGCTGTAAAATAAGTAATCAAAGAATCCTTTAAATTGATGGAAGTAAATTTGAAATTTATAAAAAGTAGAATGATTAATAAAGAGCCGTAAAATAAAATCGAAATCAAATAATTTGTTTTGGTGAAAAACTCAAAAATTACGTTATTGAAAATCTTTCCTTTTTTGATTTTATATTTTGATAATTTTTCCATAATAAACTATCCTTCAAAAACATCTCAAAAATATGATTGTGCTTATAAATTACAAAATAAATTTATACTTTTTTTTCATCGCAAAGTATTGCATTGTTCCGCCAATCATACAACAAAGCAGTTTTACTATATCAAATCACTTAAATAATTGTTGCGTCTCTACTTCAATGTTGGAAATTTTTTTTAAAGTTTTTATATGCAATATTATATTGCAACGCTTTTTTAAAAGCCAATACATAAAACACTTTACTATGAAGATCATAAAACCAATTCTTTTCTTAATTTTATTAGCAATTTCTTTTAGTGTAAATAGTTTAGCCGCAAACACATCTTATTCAATTACCCAATCAAATTCGAGCAGTTATGTGATTGCAGGAATTGGTGGCGATGACGCAACACAAGCTGCAGAAGATACGGCATCAAATATAAATTGGTTGATTATTGGAATTGTAGTTCTGTTAATTGTAATCATTAGTTTAATCTTTGACATACTTACTAAAGTTGGAGAGATACAGAAAAAACCAGTTTTAAATTGGAATAAAATCAATTCTAAATTATTGTTTATTTTAGGAGTTGCTGGGCTACTTGCTGTTGTTTGGGAGTTTAATAAACATGCTCCTTTAACTATCAATGCACAACCACACGCATCAGCACATTCAGCTGAATATGAGAAGATGTTTATGATTACACTTGTATTAACTGGAATCGTTTTCTTTATTACAGAGTTCTTGCTTTTTTGGTATCCATTTAGATACAAACACAGCGATAAAAGAAAAGCACTTTTCTTTCCTGACAACCATAAATTAGAATATATCTGGACCATTATCCCAGCAATTGTATTGACAGTACTTGTAATTCGCGGTTTGATTTCGTGGAATCGCATTATGTCACCAAGTACCGAAAAATCGACAAACATTGAATTGTTTGCTTACCAATTTGCTTGGAATGCACGCTATTCAGGTGCAGATAATAAATTAGGAACTTACGATTTTAGAAAAATGGATGTTGTCAATCCATTGGGTGTTGATACAATTGAAAGCAACAAAGCCGCTTTTGATGACATCGTTACAAACGAACTTCACCTTAAGAAAGACCAACCCGTTTATATGCACTTTCGTTCTAAAGATGTAATACATTCTGCATTCCTTCCTCACTTTCGTGTTCAGTTGAATGTAGTTCCAGGCTTGCCTACAAAATTTGCTTTCACACCTACAATTACTACAAACGAAATGCGCGTAAAAATGAACGACCCAAAATTTGAGTACATATTATTGTGTAATAAAATTTGCGGTTCGGCACATTACAGAATGAAAATGAAAGTTATTGTTGACAGTCCTGAAGATTTTGAAAAATGGATAAAAACCCAACCAGCACTTACTGCAAAAGGAACTGAAGCGAACATGGCGTTTGATTGGTCAAAAGAAATAATTAAAGAATTAGCATCAAAATAAGTTAGCAACTACACTCTTAAAAGAAAACAATTTACAAAATATATGAGTACTCATACCAAACATAACGATGGACACGGGCATCACAAGGAAACCTTTCTAACTAAATATATATTTAGTCAGGATCATAAAATGATTTCGAAACAGTTTTTGATAACTGGAATCATTATGGGAACAATTGGCATGTTAATGTCAATGCTTTTCAGGCTTCAGCTTGCATATCCCGATACAAAATTTCCGTTTTTAGAAAGCTTAATTGGTCAATGGGGTGAAGGAGGAAAACTTTCACCAGATTTTTATTTGGCCTTAATTACTATTCACGGAACCATTATGGTGTTTTTTGTATTAACTGCTGGCCTTAGCGGAACATTTAGCAATTTACTTATTCCATTACAATGCGGAGCCAGAGACATGGCATCGCCATTTTTAAATATGCTTTCGTATTGGTTTTTCTTTGTTTCATCTTGTGTACTTATCTTTTCTTTATTTGTTGATGGCGGTCCAGCATCAGCAGGATGGACAGTTTACCCACCACTTTCGGCATTGCCAAAAGCAATTCCAGGCTCTGGCACAGGAATGACACTTTGGTTAGTTTCAATGATACTTTTTATTTTTTCAGCATTGCTTGCTGGTATCAATTATGTAGCAACAATTTTAAACATGCGAACATTAGGAATGAAAATGACTCGCATGCCTTTAACTATTTGGGCATTCATGTTCACAGCAATTCTTGGAATTCTATCATTTCCAGTATTATTTGGTGGTTCACTTTTGTTGGTTTTCGATCGTAGCTTTGGAACTTCATTTTACTTAAATGAAATCCCCGCTGATTTAGCTGGTGGAATTGAAAGAGTTGGCGGATCTCCAATTTTGTTTCAACACTTATTTTGGTTCTTAGGACATCCTGAAGTTTATATTATTTTATTACCAGCACTTGGAATTACTTCTGAGGTAATTGCAACCAATTCTCGTAAGCCTATATTTGGCTACCGTTCTATGATAGGTTCCTTAATGGCAATTGCATTACTTTCATTTATTGTTTGGGGACACCACATGTTTGTTACTGGTATGAATCCTTTTTTAGGATCAGTATTTATGCTAGGAACACTAATAATAGCAGTACCGTCTGCAGTCAAAACTTTTAACTATTTGGCAACTTTATGGAAAGGGAATTTGCAATTAACTCCAGCCATGATGTTTGCTATTGGATTGGTATCATTTTTTATTTCAGGTGGATTGACAGGATTGTTTTTAGGAAATGCCGCTTTGGATATTAATTTACACGATACTTATTTTGTTGTTGCACATTTTCATATAGTAATGGGAAGTGCCGCAATCTTTGGAATGATGAGTGGAATTTATCATTGGTTTCCAAAAATGTTCGGTCGAAAAATGAACGAAAGTTTAGGTCAAATTCACTTTTGGTTTACAATTATTTCTGCCTATTTGGTTTTTTTTCCAATGCATTTTATGGGATTAGCTGGCGTACCTCGTAGATATTATACCAATACAGCATACGAACCATTTGCAGCATTTGTTGACATGAATGAATTTATAACTATGGCCGCTTTGTTAGGCGGAGCTGCTCAACTTATTTTCTTGTTTAATTTTTTCTATAGTATTTTCAAAGGTAAAAAGTCAGAACAAAATCCTTGGCAATCAAATACACTTGAATGGACAACACCTGTAAAACATTTGCATGGAAATTGGCCAGGAGAAATTCCTCATGTGTATCGTTGGCCGTATGATTACAGCAAACCAGGACATACTGAAGATTTCTTGCCGCAAAACATTCCAGATGAAGGTCAGCTTGATCCATTGGTGGATTTAGAAATTGTGCCATCGACTGAATTTGAGAAAAAGTAAAAATGAAGGAATAATAAACGGCTCAATTTTTCCGATCATTTGAAATTGGATTAATTGAAAAATGAAGATTTTATAAAATGAAAGATTTCGAAAAACGATTTAGGTTATTTGGAATTGCAACGATAACAGCAGTGTTCTTTTTAATATTTGTAGGCGGATTAGTAAGAAGTACTGGAAGCGGAATGGGTTGTCCTGATTGGCCTAAATGCTTTGGAACTTGGGTACCACCAACGGATGTAAGCCAATTGCCCGATGATTACAAAACAAAATTTGCTGTTCATGGAAAAGAAATTGCAGAGTTTAATGTTTACAAAACTTGGACAGAATATTTAAATAGATGGGCTGGTGTTGTAATCGGAATTTTTGTTTTTTTGACATTGATTTTCTCATTCCCTTATCTTAAAAAAGATAAAAAAGTATTTTGGTTAAGTTTATTGACATTCTTACTTGTTGGATTAGAAGGATGGATTGGGAAAAAAGTTGTTGATACGGAATTAAAAGATTGGATGGTTAGCATTCACATGATTATTGCCTTAATCATTGTTGGATTGTTAATTTATACAATTACTCGATCACAAAGTTTTTTCATTGAACAAAAAAAACGTGATAGTTCTTTAAAAATATTTGCAATTTTGCTTTTGGCTTCTGGATTTATTCAGATAATTAGCGGAACACAAGTAAGAGAAAATGTAGATTCGATTGCTTCAGAGTTGGGCGATCAAAATCGTCAGCATTGGTCAAACTATTTAATTGAAACTGTTTTGTTTAAATACCATCGCAGTTGGTCAATAATTGGTTTTGGAATTGCAGTTGTTTTGATATTTATTTATCGAAAATTATTTGATCGTAATTCATTGATTTATAAAAGCGGTTTGGCTTTAATTTTATTAATGAGCATACAGGTTTTATGCGGAAGTGCTTTGGTTAATTTAGGGTTTTCAAAATATTTACAAAGCTTCCATTTAACACTTGGAAGTTTAACGGCAGGCTTAGAAATTTTTACAACAATTTTAATTTTCAATAAAACGAAAATAATAGCAGATTAAATCTGCAAAAAACAAATTAGACTTTGGGTAAAGTAATTACATATAAAAACGATTGGGGATTAATTTCAAGTCTGATTAAATCAAAACTTGTAGATTATATTCAGTTAATTAAATTAAGATTAACCTCCTTGGTAGTTTTCAGTTCTGTTGTTACCTATCTAACTGCAGCTAATGGCGACATAAACTGGATTCAAGTTTTGATACTTAGCGTTAGTGGATTATTGGTTACGGGTTCGGCAAATGGCATTAATCAAGTAATAGAAAAAGATTACGATAAATTAATGACTCGTACCGAAAACCGTCCAGTTGCTTCAGGAAGAATGACTTCAGTTGAAGCTGCAATCTCAAGCTTATTAATGGGAATAATAGGCGTATTTTTAATTACTAAATACCTTAATCCAATTAGTGGTTTATTAGCATTCATATCTCTCATAAGCTACGCATTTATTTACACTCCACTTAAAAGAGTCTCACCGGTTTCAGTATTTGTTGGTGCATTTCCTGGAGCATTGCCAACCATGCTTGGTTGGGTTGCATATACTGGCAGTATTGGCATCGAAGCAATTGTACTTTTTTCGGTTCAGTTTGTTTGGCAATTTCCTCACTTTTGGAGCATTGCCTGGCTGCTTGAAGACGATTACAAAAGAGCTGGTTTTAAAATGTTGCCATTTAATCCAGGAAGAAATAAAAAAACAGCGTTGCAATGTCTTTTGTTTTCAATGCTATTAATTCCAATTGCTGTATTGCCATTTTATTACGGAATTTCAGGCATTGTATCAACAATAGTTGCAATTGCTGCGGGTATTTATTTTAGTTTTTACGCATATAAACTATACAAGAACTGTGAAATTGCAGATGCTAAAAAATTAATGTTAGCCGCGATAATTTATTTGCCAATAGTGCAATTGGCTTTTTTGTTTGATAAAATTTGAAATAATTGAATTCAGTGATAGATAATAAAGATATAAATGACGAACGCGAGCCAGGCATTGAACCTAAAAAGTTTGTGTTGTGGCTAATGTTAGTTTCTAGTACTATGCTATTTGCAGCATTTACTAGTGCTGTTATAGTTCGCAGAGGCGATGGAAATTGGACTGTTTTTGAATTGCCACAAATGTTCCTTTACTCAAGCATTATTATTGCAATCAGTTCTTTATTTATGCAATGGGCGCTCTCTTCAGCCAAAAAGGACAAAATAACTGAACTTAAAATCTCATTATCCATCACATTTATTTTAGGAGTAATTTTTATTTTAGCACAAATAGAAGGTTGGAGTCAAATGGTTGAGCAATCAGTTTATTTCTCATTCGCCAATCCATCAGGATCTTTTGTATATGTAATTACAGGTGTCCATTTGGCTCATATAGTAGTTGGGCTTGGATATCTTTTAGTTATTTTCATTAAAACATTACAACACAAAATACATAAGGAAAACTTAAGAGGAATAGCCATGTGCACAACATTTTGGCACTTTATAGGCATAGTTTGGATTTATTTGTATGTATTTTTATTTTTAAATAGATAGTAAGTTAATAGAAAAAAGAAACGATTTTAAACGATTAACCATTATATAAAATGTCAAACACGGTAACAGTAGAAACAAGTAAAAAATCACTTTGGGGTGGTGGCAGATCGCCATTTAGCATTAGCTACGGAAAACTGATGATGTGGATTTTTTTATTGTCAGATGCATTCACATTTTCATCTTTACTTATTTCATACGGATTTGTTAGGTATAGTTTCCCAAAATCTCCGCCCAATGAAATTGTTCAACCATTTACTCATGTCGAAGAAAATTTTGTTGAACAAATGCAACAACAAGGTTTATTTTCAAGTGAACATTGGCCTTTGCCAGAGTTAGTATTTAACCATTTTCCTTTTATACATGGATTAAATCTTCCATTAATGTTTGTAAGTTTAATGACATTCATTCTTATTTTCAGTTCTGTTACAATGGTATTAGCTGTGGAGGCGGGACACCGAATGGCAAAAAAAGAAGTTGCATTTTACATGCTTCTCACCATTTTTGGTGGTGCAGCATTTTTGGGTTGTCAGGCTTGGGAGTGGGCTCAATTTATTACGGCAGGAGCATCGCTAGAAGGAAATCCATTTGGACCAACAGCTTTTGCAGCATTGTTTTTTATCGTAACTGGTTTTCACGGATCGCACGTTTTTTCGGGAGTAATATTAAATATTGTAATTTATCTAAATGTTTTAAAAGGAACATACGACAAACGAGGGCATTACGAAATGGTTGAAAAAGTTGGACTTTATTGGCACTTTGTTGATTTAGTTTGGGTATTCGTATTTACATTTTATTATTTAGTTTAATTAATAATTTCTTTAACATCAATAACTATAAAAATGGAACACACAGAACATTTAGAACATACAGAAGCACCTGCAGATATGAAAAAACAAATCTGGAGAACTTTCTGGATTTTATTTGCATTAACAATAGTTGATATTGCATTGTATTTCATTTTAAGCCCCTCGCTTCCTAAAAACATATTATTTATTGTTTTGGGAATAGTTAAGGCTTATTTTATTGTCGGTATTTTTATGCACATGAAATTCGAAAAGAAATTTCTTTCCAGTATGATTGTATTGCCTATGCTATTTATATGTTTTTTTATTTGGTTAGCATTAACAGAAGCCGATTATACATACTGGCTTCGTTGGTTGTTTGGAAAATAAGACTTGAGCATTAACGCATTAAAAAAGGGAATCAAATTGATTCCCTTTTTTGTATTTAATATTTTCATTAATAAACATCCTCATCTAAAAAATTTCGCTTTTCCCCTACTCTCCTATTTTCATTTGCTCTTTGTTTGAGTTTAGATTTTATTTCTTCCTTTTTAACAATATAAATCTGTTTTTGCGAATCATTGAATATTGATAAAAAAGTTGCATCTAACTTTTGCCATTCTTTAAGCATTATATTTTTCCTCGTTTCTTTAGTAGCATTTTGCAGCTCTGCTCTTCGTCCTTTTAATGAAGTGTGATGTGTAATTAACGCTTCTTTAACCTTTGATTGCTGATCAAAATTTAAATTCAAAACCAATGTCATATGAGTTAAGACTGAATCTATTTTACTTCCGTTTTGCTTTTTAATAACCTGAGCAAACAACAGAGAATTAATTACAAAAGCCGTTGTAATGACGCTAACTATGATGCTAATTTTTTTCATGTTTTGTTTATTTATAGCCATTCGGATTGAGTTTCTGATAATTGGTTTAATATCAAAGACAGATTTCTGAAAATGATTGTGTTTATTCGCAGAAAAATATTTTTTAAAATCCATTGAGTAAATTCAAGATTGAAATAAATAAATACAACAGCCTTCAGATTTATCAGCTATTAAGGTATGGTAGCATTTTTCTTATCACAATAATTCTGGCCAAAATTGCATGTTTCAGTTTTAGCAGTGGATACGGAACAAGCATCATCAGCCAACACGAGCTATTAATGATGGTTAGTGGAAGCTTAACTTTTTTCTGGGTTTCAAGTATCTGCAACACACTAATTCCATTTTATAATACCTGTGATGAAGAGAAGCAAAAGAGAATTTTATTCAATTCGTTTGCAGTATTAACCGGGCTTGCATTAATAGCTGCAATAGCAACTTATATAATTGGATTGAATTTAGAAGATGGCAAATACTCCGACCTATTTCAAATGTTTGCTATTATCGTTTTTTTAAATACCCCAACCTACATTACCGATTACATTTTTTATCTTAAAGGCAAACACCGATCGCTTATAATTTGGGGCATTATTACTTTCACGGCTCACATTGTTTTGTTATGCGTTCCATTATTTTTCAGGCAAACTTTAAATCTTGCAATAAATCTGTTGTTAATTCTTGCGATAGTGAAATTTAATTACACCTTGATACTACTAATGAAATATTCAACAATTAGTTTTCATACAAAACTAATTATGGAATTCATGGAACGAGTTATGCCATTTATGTTTTCAATACTTTTGGCCGGAAGTATGGAGTATATAAATGGATACATAGTTCATTATTACTTTGACGAAACAGATTTTGCAATATTTAGGTATGGCGTAAAAGAACTCCCAGTTTTTCTAATCATCGCAAATTCAATTAGCAATATTTATAGCGGTGAAATTGCTAGTTTGAACAAAACAGGAAATTACGAAATAGGATTACAAAAGCTAAAAGAAAGCAGTCGAAAACTAATGTATTGGTTGTTTCCACTTACTATTTTACTTTTATTCAGCAGCAAATATTTATATATTTTAGTTTACAATGCCGGTTTGCAAGAAGGATACAAAATATTTAATATCTCACTTCTTTTAATAATAAGCCGAATGATTTTTCCTCAAGCGGTGCTTACAGGATTGATGAAAACAAGAGTATTTTATTTGGTTTCGACCAATTATTTAATCATCAATGTTATTCTCTCATTTTGGTTTGTTGGCATTTGGGGAATCAATGGAATAGCTTACGCAACGGTTATTTCTTTTATGGTTGAAAAAACCATGTTGGCTATCTATTGCAAAATGCAAGGAATTAAATTTAGCGACTATACGCCTGTAAGAGAATATGCAATTTTCTCATCGCTAACATTAATTGCATTTGTTTGCAGTTTATATCTTATTTAATTTTACAACAAAGAAAAAACATACATTTGCGACTATAAATAAATAAACAAAAACAACATGGGAAAAGGAGATCTTCGTACAAAAAAAGGAAAATTGAAAAACGGTAGTTTTGGTAAAAGCAGAAGCAAACAAGCTTTAAAAGCTAAAAACAATCCAAAAACAAAAGCAGCTAAATAATTTTTATTTGCTCCGGTGGTGAAATTGGTAGACACGCCATCTTGAGGGGGTGGTTCCTTTTAGGTATAAGAGTTCGAGTCTCTTCCGGAGCACATACATTTAATGCTTCAAATTATTTTCATTGTAATTTGAAACGACTTCAATCCTTAATTCTTAAGGATGCAATGCGCTTTTCTTCTCCAATAAATACTCTTGAGTTTCTACATGATCAGGATCTGGAATGCAACAATCTACAGGGCAAACTGCAGCACATTGAGGCTCTTCATGAAAACCAGCACATTCTGTACATTTATTATGAACGATGAAATAAACATCATTCGAAACGGGTTGAAAACGTTTGTTGACATCCACTTCTTCGCCATTATAATTAATTGTTCCGCTAAGCGTATTTCCGTCTTTAAATGACCACTCAGCACCTGCTTCATATATCGCATTGTTTGGACACTCAGGTTCGCATGCACCGCAATTAATGCATTCGTCAGTTATTATTATTGCCATAAGTCAGTAATGGTTTTATTGTTTTTTAAAGATGCAAGTTTAGTTTTGTTCCCTCAAATCAAAAAATATTTTTATTAATAAAAAGATGAGTTTTCAACAACGATTAATAGCTTTTGTACATTTAGGTAAAATTTTAGCTGAAGCATCTAAAGCTGGACAAGCGCGAACAGTAGGCGAAGCATATCTTTACAACAACTGGTTTACGGAAGAAAGTCAACGAAATTGTTTTGCTGTTTGGGCTGACTTACTTACAGAATCAAAATTAACTAAATGGTTAAATAAATATCCCATCGAAGAAAAAATTGCACCAAAAAATATTGCAATTATTATGGCAGGAAATATTCCTATGGTTGGTTTTCATGACTTGCTTTGTGTGCTTTTATCAGGAAATAATGCAACGGTAAAAATGAGTAGTGATGACAAAATACTTATTAAATGGATTGCAGATGAACTTATAAAATTCGATACAACATTCAACGAAAAAATTCATTTTGTTGAAGATCAAATCAAATCAAATTTTGATGCAGTTATAGCTACAGGAAGTAATAACAGCAACAGATATTTCGAAGCGTATTTCGGGAAATATCCGAACATACTTCGCAAAAACAGAAACAGTATTGCAATTGTAGATGGAAACGAAACAGAGGATGAAATGAAACTTTTGGCTGACGATATTTTCAGTAATTTTGGATTAGGCTGTCGAAATGTTTCTAAAGTTTTTCTGCCAAATGGATTTGCATTTGAAAAATTATATGAAAATACACACAAGTACTCAGAGTTTATTCATCATAATAAATACGCCAACAATTATACATATCATAAGGCCATTTGGTTAATGAACACCGATAAATTTTTGGACAATGGATTTTTATTGATGAAAGAAGAAAACGAACAATTTTCATCACCACTTGCTTCAATATATTATCAATATTACAATAACATGGATGAAGTAAAATCAATAATTAATCAAAGAAAAAATGAAATTCAATGCGTTGTAAGCACAGAAAATTTTAAGAACAATATTCCATTTGGCAGCACACAAACTCCAGCATTAAACGATTATGCAGACAATGTAGATACGATGAAATTCTTAACGGAATTATAACTTCTTTACTTTGCAATTAATAATTTTATACACTTTTCAGTTTCGCCATTCTTTAATTTCAAAATATAAATTCCTTTTTCTAATTCATTTGGAATCTCAATTTTAAATTGATTAGAAGCATTTAAGTTTACATTCATTTTTTCCTTTCCTGTCATGTCGAATAATTGAAAAGTAAAAATTCCATCTAATTTATTATTCAATCTAATATTTATAAAATCAGATGCGGGATTAGGATAAATTTCCACTCCGTTAAATAAATTCAATTCATTTACTGCAGTTGAAGTACTTTCATTTACCATCAAAGACTGAAGCGAAACATTTGGTTTGTTATTTACAAAAGCTCCATAAATTCCTACAGAACCAGAACCGCTAACAGGCGCAGTCCAATTAAAAATCCAAATTGAAGTTGCATCCGTTTTATACATATTATGAGTAACATACTTCGACATTCCAACGGTTTTGCTTCCAGCTCCAGCAACTAATACACCTTTTAAATTTCCGGAATTGTCTTGTGTAGAAACTTGAAAGCCTTTTTTTGAAGTTGGACTTCCACTTATGCTTACGGTAATATTATACGTTGCATTTGGTGTATATCCACTTGATGGAATATTTGCATTCAACACATTTGTAACTGTTGTTGGTGTAACGCCATGACAAGCTATTCCACAATTATTAGCATCTCCAGGCGAACCAGTATATCCTGCTGGTGCTCCCAATGGTTCTGAAATTAACAAACTGCTACTTATAAGAACAATTGACAACGCAAAAAATAATTGAGTAAATTTTGTTTTCATATTAAATTAATTTTTAAGTCTCAATGATACATTTTATCTAAATAATAATACAAAAAAAATGTCATCGAATGTTAACTATTAAATAGCATTGCTAAAAATATTATTATGAATTGAAATATGTATATTTGACTCAGATGATTAGAAATTACAAAGGATATGTTTTTGAAGATCGTGAAATAAGTTGGTTGCGTTTTAACGAACGAGTACTGCAGGAAGCAGAAAACAGCTCAACTCCATTGATGGAACGTCTTAAATTTCTCGCTATTTTTTCTTCAAACCTTGATGAATTCTTTCGTGTTCGTGTAGCACAAATCAGAAAAGTTCAACGTATAAATGCTAAAAAACCAATTAGCGAATGGCAAGCATCGCCTGATGAAATATTGGCTGAGGTGCAACGAATAGTTGTTAGTTTACAAGACCGATTTACTGCTATTTACCAAAATGATATTTTGCCAAGTCTTGCCCTTAAAAAAATATTCTTGGTAAACGAAAACGAATTAAACGAATTGCAAAAATTAGCAGTTGATGCATATTTTAAAGACTCTATTTTGAATAGACTTTTTCCCATCATTTTAGACGATTTAAAACACAGCCCACATCTAAGAGATCGATCTATTTATTTAGCGGTACGCATGACGGATAGCAATGAAACTAAAGCGCCTAAACATGCTTTGATTGAAGTGCCAACAAGTACTTCCGGCAGATTTTACCAACTTCCAAAAACAGATGAAAATACTTTTATAATTTGTACAGAAGATATTATTCGATTGTCGTTAAGAGAAATTTTTCAGCAATTTGATTACGATACTTTTGAGGCACATATTGTAAAAATAACTCGCGATGCAGAACTCAATTTCGATAAATCTGAAACAGATTATCATGTCCCAATTCTTGTTAAAATCCAAAAAAGCATAAAACAACGCTCTAAAGGTTTGCCTACGCGTTTTGTGTTTGATGAACGCATGCCAAAAGTGTTCCTGGATTTAATTTCAATAAAGTTAGAATTAAAAAATGTGAACCTAATTCCAGGAGGTCGATACCATAATTTTAAAGATTTTATGGATTTTCCAAAAGTAGGAAACGAAGAAGATTATTATCCAACACACACTCCAATTCCTGTTTCTGAAATTGACAGTACAAAAACCGTATTTGATGTGATTTCAAAGCACGATATTTTGTTGCATCATCCGTATCAATCCTACGATTATTTGATACGATTTTTGCGTGAAGCGGCTATTGATCCACAGGTTACAACAATTAAAATTACCTTGTATCGCGTAGCAAAATTTAGCAATGTTGTTAATTCACTAATCAATGCAATTAAAAACGGAAAGAAAGTAGTTGTATTGATGGAATTGCAAGCAAGATTTGATGAAGAGGCAAATATTTATTGGACAAATCAATTGCAAGAAGCCGGAGCTCAAGTTCATTTTGGCAAAGCAGGACAAAAGGTTCATTGCAAAATGTGCTTGATTTATCGCAATGAAGAAGGCAAAACAGTAAAATACGCACATCTATCTACAGGAAATTACAATGGAGTGACTTCAAGAATTTACAGCGATTTTGCTTTGTTTACAAAAGACGATCGTTATACCTTAGAACTTGAAACGCTTTCTGATTTGTTATTTTTAAATATTAGGAGAAATTTTTTCAATCATTTGCTAATTGCTCCGGACAATATGAAAAGCAGATTTCTTAAAATGATTGACAAAGAAATTGAAAACAAACGAGCATTAAAAGATGCATATATTATAGCTAAAATGAATAGCTTGGTGGATGTAGAAATCATTAAAAAACTATACGAGGCCAACAATGCAGGAGTTAAAATTCAATTAATTGTTAGAGGAATTTGCAGTTTAGTTCCTGGCATTAATGGCATGAGTGAAAACATTTCGGTACGAAGCATTATCGATAGATTTTTAGAACATGCAAGGGTTTATATTTTTTGTAATGATGGAGACGAAAAAATATTTCTCTCCAGCGCAGATTGGATGACAAGAAATTTGCAAAATCGAATTGAACTTGCTTTCCCAATTTTCGACATTAAGCATAAAAAAACCATAAAAGAAATAATTGAATTGCAACTTAAAGACAACATTAAAGCTAGAATAAAATTTGCCGATGGAACCTATCAATTTGCAAAAAACGAAGAAGGAAAATCTTTCAGTACTCAGCTTGACACTTTAGAATATTTAAGAAATAATACTATTTAATTTATTGAATAGCATAAATCCATGCATCAGGATTGTAATTTTCCTGAATAGAAATAAGTGCATTTGAAGCTTCGTATAAGTTTGTAAATTTCTTAAGTGTTACCAATTTATATTTATTGTTTGACTTTTTAAGGGGCTTTAAAATAATTTCAGATTCTGGAAAATCTCCTTCACTCAATTTAGATTGTAAATTTTCTGCACGCCATTCATTATTAAATGCACCTGTAATAATATAATAAACCACCTTATCCATGTTATCAGTTGGTTTTGGAGTTACATCCGAATTATATTCAATGTTAATTTTCAAATCAGTGAGCTCTGTTTTTTGATCAATTGGCAACTCACTTGTACTATTACTTTCGAGATTAGTTGTAGCATCAATTGTGTTTATCGGTTTGCTAATTTCAGCTTTAACTTTCGGAACAATTGTTTCCTTTTTGGATTCAAATTCAATTTTACTTATCCATGAATTAAAAGTACTGGATAAATCCAATGATTGAACCTGATTAATTATTGGAGCAAGAATTCCGTTTTGCAGAAAAACATATGCGTTAATACTCATTATTAACACCAAAAAAGTTCCTGTTAAGCTGTAAAATAAACCTCTGCGACTTTTGCGAACGCTTTTATGTTTATGAATTGAAGCTGTTTCAGATTTCGAATTTATTTGATGTTGCTTGTTTAACACTTCCGAATTTTTCAAACTTGTTTCTAAAACAACAGGCGCTACTTTGTTTAATATTTTTGTGTGTGAACTTGTAGAATTAGAAATCAGTTTTACTTCGTTTAATCCAAAGGATGCCAACATAAAGTTTGCATTTTTTTCTGGACTGAAAACAATTTTTTTGTCATTGTTTAACTCAAATGTTCCTATTGAATCAATAACAAGTATCCCCTCAGTTGTCAAGGATTTATTAACGGAATTAACTTTTTCTTCAATAAGTTTTATTGCTTCAAAATAAGTCAACCCATTGCAATTTGAAATATGAGTTGCTAGCAAGCCATCGTTTAAATTTAACTTGCCATTAAACGAAATAAATTTATGTGGTGGAATTATAACATTGGATACTGGATTAATTCTGGCACTTTCGGTTTTGCAAACAAAGCCACCAAATCCAGGCAAAATCACACAATCGTGTTTATGCAATAAGGATTTCACTAAATCCCATATATTTATTTCTGAATGCATTTTGATTGTTTAAAGTTTCAAACAAAGGAAATAATTGTGACTATATCAATACTCACAAAAAATAAACAATTGCGGTTTAAAACAATTTATTCTTTAACAAACATTTTTTTGTAACACTTTCCATTTTTACAGCTTACATTTAAAAGATAAATTCCGTTCATCAAATCAAATGTTTCTAAACGGTTTGTGTTGCAATTACTCTTCAATATTTTTCCTTGCAAATCGAAAACTGTGATGCTCTCAACTACTTCATTACAAAAAACTTCTAAGTAGTCTTTGGCAGGATTTGGATAAATTTTAATCTCTTGATTTTGCAAATCTTCAATTCCTGTACTTCCCGAAATTTTTGTAACGCTATTTATTTTATTCAAAACCCAGTTGTTTGGATCAATTGTAATTGAACTTACCGAACCATTTACTTTTATACGGCTCGTATCGTTTGGCAAAAATCTTTCGATTCGAATTACTGTATCTTTTCCATTGATTTTAGCAGCAATCTCCATTGGCATTTCAAATTGATTTGTCAATGAAACGGAATGCGTTTGTCCATTATAAATTAATAAAGAATCAGCTTTTTGATACCATTTAATGTCATGAATTGGATATCCTTCTCCATAATACCATTGCGAGAAAAATTTATTGAAATTTTTTCCTGAAACGTCTTCAACTACTTTTTTAAAATCGTCTCCAGTTGCAGTTGAATTTGCAAATCTACTTGTGTATGATTTCAATACGCTAAAGAAAACACTGTCGTCATTTAGTTCAAATCGAATCATGTGAATAATTGCCGAACCTTTTCTATAAGTTAATCTCGAATCGAAAATACGAGTTGGCGAAGTTGTATCAGGAACGTAAACACTGCCATCAACTTTACTTAATACGCTGTTATGATTTCCCAACATTTCAGCATTGGCTTCCCAAGGTCTTAAATACTGAAACGCTAAATATTCAACATACGATGCAAAGCCTTCATTCACCCAAATATCTTTCCATACTTTACAAGTAGTATTGTCGCCAAACCATTGGTGGCCTAATTCATGCGCAACAATTGAAAACTCAAACACTCCTAATGTTGTCATTGTTTGATGCTCCATTCCTCCAGAAAGTGGCGCCATACTATGTCCATATTTTTCGTTTGCAAATGGATAAGGACCTAACAAATTTGCCAAAAGTTCAATCAATTGTTTTGTCGAATCAACTACAGGTTTAATTCTAATTAATGTAGCGGGATTATCGTAAATATAATTTTGGACAAGTACAGGTTGACTATTTGTTGGATAAGCATAAAACCTATAATCAATATATTTTGCAACCGAAACCGAAATTAAGTAATAATCAATTGGATTTATGTTTCTCCATTCGTAGCGTTTTTTTCCGTTTGAAAGCAATTGTACATTTGTTAATAATCCATTAGAACCAACCTTGTTGCTACTATCAGTTGTAACCCAAATGTAAACTGAATCAATTTTATCTTGCAACGATTGTTTGCAAGGAAACCATTCGTAAGAACTATAAGGCTCGCTTAAACTATAGGTAACTTGCGCACCCCAAGTTGGCGAAGTTTTGTTGCTCATTGCAGCACCAAATGGAGTTGAATTTCCTGAAGGTGGTGTTCCTTTATAATAAAGTGTTAAATCTATTAAGTTGCCTGATGCTACTGTTGATGTCAAATATATAAACACTAAATTATTTGCATGACTGAAACTTAATTTAGTATTTCCAGCCAAAACAGAATCTATTGTGTGATTGCTGTGCAATTCCAATACAAATGTATCCAAAGATTGAACTGCGGCTGCAATTGTTCTTACACTTCCAGCAACATTTATATTTGTTCTTTCTAGTTTTAAATTTAAGTGCTGAAATTTTACATCGTACTTAGCCATCAGTTTTTGCGACAATGAATTTGGATCAGCTTTCATCAACGATGATGATTGACTTTTTGACTTCATCGAAGAACAAAAATGTTCGCTTTGCTGGCTAAATACCGCTAAAGAAAAAGACAAATAAAAAGTTAAGAGGATTATGATTCTCATGTTTGTTTGTTTGATTGATTGATTTATTTTTTTTGCAAAATAGAAACTTTTGAAATATTGAAATTGGTATTGGAAATGATTTAAAACAATTTTGGTTGTTTATCTTTGCTTAAATCGACTTTCAGCTTGGGTTTAACTTTTGGAATTTCAACCTCATCTTCCAATAATTTTTTAAGCAACTCTTCTTCTTGCTTAATAAATTCTTCGTTAATCAATTCGGTTTGATTGCTCAATTCTTTACGATTAGCGGGCTCTTCTGGCTTTTCTATTTCAGGATTTGGCGGCATCAAGTCAATGCTTAACAAATCAAAACCAGCTATTTTATTTCCAATTGCTTTCCATCCTTTCACATCAATAAATTTTGAAAGATTTATCGTTTGTTCCTTAGCTGTTTTTTTGTTTTTCCCTGTTGCTAATTTTATTGTTGGCTCTTTAAAATCTGTTGCCATTGATATGAAATTTTTATCCCCTTCAGTAATAAACAAAAACTTTTTATTCAGCGTTAGTGTTTCAATTAAAAATCTTTTGGCAAAATACATTTTGTTCTTTGCATCAAAATAAACGCATGAAATTGGCTTTTCAGATTTGAATTTATTAATATGTGCAACTTGATTTTCTTCGTATCTGTTTGTCAAGTCAAAATTAGTAAGCTCGTAATTTCCATCTTTATAAATCACTAAAATCAAATCATCGTTTTGGTAGCTGCCAATGTATTTTCCTCTGCCTTCGCTACTAAGTCTTCCGATGGCTTCATCGTACCAAATTTCTCTTCCACCAATTGTTGAAACTCCTTTTGTTTTTTGCTTAACAGATTTTACCAAATATTTAGAAATAATGTTTCCCTGAACTCCCCTACCCTTAATTGCCAACTCCGAAAAATCAAAGTCAAACATCAACTTACGCGCATGACTTAAAGGACTTAAAGTAATGCTTACAATTTCGGCTTCGCTATTTGGATTTGCTGAAAAATATAAAATTTTCGAATTTGTATTTCCTTGTGTCAAATCGTATTCTTTATCTCTGGTAACTCCAGTAACATTGAATCGTTTTGTATAGCTCACCTTCGATTTTCCATCGATGTAAATTAGGTTGTAGGTTTTTCTTTCGTCATTTTTTCGGAACACATCGGCATGAATAATATCCTTTCCCATAAAGGCTTTGTCTTGCACTTTGCTAACCATCATTTTGCCGTCTTTTCTAAACACAATAATGTCGTCAATATCTGAACAGTCAACAATAAATTCATCCTTTTTTAATCCAAATCCAACAAAACCTTCTTCTCTGTTTATGTAAAGTTTTTGATTTGCAATGGCTACAGTTTTGGCTTCAATCGTATCAAAAGTTTTAATTTCAGTTTTTCGTTCTCGGCCTTTTGAATATTTTTTTTGCAATCCCTCAAAATAGTTAATCGTATAGGGCTTTGGATTTTCTAAATCGAATTTTACTTGTTCCAATTCTGCTTTAACCTTTGCTATGTGATCCTCTGCTTTAAATCCATCGTATTTTGAAATACGTTTAATTTTTATTTCAGTAAGTTTTAAAATATCATCCTCATTGATTTCACGTAAGAATTGTTTTTTAAACTTGTTCATTCCGCGCCAAATCGCGTCAATTACTTCCTCAAAAGTTTCGCACTCTTCAATATCACGGTAGATTCTTTTTTCAATAAAAACCTTTTCAAGTGTTGAATAATTCCAGTCTTCTTCTAATTCGTGTTTGCGAATCTTCAATTCCTGAATCAGCAAGTTCAATGTGTTTTCAGTACTTATTTTAAGCAGCTCGTTAACAGTAATAAAAACTGGCTTTTCATTATTAATAACACACGCATTTGGCGAAATTGAAATTTCACAATCCGTAAAAGCATATAAAGCATCAATGGTTATATCTGGCGAAACTCCTGGCGCCAACTGAATTTCAATCTCTACATCTTTAGCGGTATTATCAATTACTTTTTTGATTTTAATTTTACCCGAATCGTTTGCTTTGATGATTGAATCAATGAGTCCGCCTGTTGTAGTACTAAAAGGAATGTCTTTTACAATTAACGTTTTTTTGTCCAACTCTTCAATCTTAGCCCTGCAACGAATTTTACCTCCACGCAATCCCATATTGTAATTTGATACATCTATGGTTCCACCAGTGGGAAAATCAGGAAAGATTTCAAATTTTTTATTCTTCAAAATATTTATTGACGCTTCAATAAGTTCAATAAAATTGTGGGGTAAAATCTTGGTTGACAAACCAACTGCAATTCCTTCAACGCCTTGAGCTAGCAACAATGGGAATTTCATTGGCAATGTTACCGGCTCTTTTTTTCTGCCATCGTAACTGTTTTGCCAAGATGTGGTTTTTGAATTAAATGCTACTTCCAAAGCAAATTTCGACAATCGGACTTCAATATATCTGGCTGCTGCTGCAGAATCTCCAGTTCTCACATCTCCCCAATTGCCTTGTGTTTCAAACAGAATATCTTTTTGGCCAATATTTACAAGTGCTTCACCAATTGCAGCATCACCGTGAGGATGGTATTGCATTGTTTGTCCGATTACATTTGCCACTTTATTAAATCTGCCATCGTCCATTTCTTTCATGCTATGCAAAATTCTTCTTTGTACAGGCTTCAATCCATCATTTACTGCAGGAACTGCACGTTCAAGAATAACATAACTGGCATAATCTAAAAACCAATCTTGATACAAACCATTTATGGCTGTAACATGGTATTCGATAGGAGTTTCTTGATTATTTAATTTATTTTCTAAATCTTTTTCGTCCATTAATGCAAAATCAGTCTTCAATATTACAAATATGGTCAATATTATAATTCACAAGTTTTCAGAATTTGGTGGGAAAATTTATTTAAAAAGTATTTTAAAAATAATCAGCTCTATTTTTCTTAATTAGTAAACTGTAGTATTTTTAGTATTCTTGTCGATTATTATGTCTACTGCTGCAAATTATACAAGTCAAATAAAAAAGTATGCGCATCAACTTGGCTTCAGTTTTATTGGAATTAGCAAAGCTGAATTCTTAGAAAATGAAGCACCTAAACTTGAAAACTGGCTTAAATCTGGTATGCAAGGTAGAATGGCTTATATGGATAGCAATATTGATAAGCGGCTTGATCCTAGACTTTTGGTGTATGGTGCGAAGTCTGTAATTAGCGTTATGTATAATTACTATACTGATAAAAAACAAAAAGATAACAGCGCTCCGCAAATTTCAAAATATGCATTTGGCGAAGACTATCATTTTGTGGTTAAAGAGAAACTGCGAGAACTTTTATTTTATATCCAAACTGAAATAGGCGAAGTAAATGGAAGGTGCTTTGTTGATTCTGCTCCAATATTAGAACGTGCTTGGGCAGCTAAAAGTGGATTGGGCTGGGTTGGTAAAAATGCAAACATCATTAATAAAAATAGCGGTTCGTTTTTTTTCTTGGCCGAAATTATTTTAGATTTAGAATTAAATTACGATTCTCCTGTTCAAGATTTTTGCGGAACTTGTACTGCTTGTATTGATGCTTGCCCAACCGATGCAATTGTAGCACCAACATTAATTGACGGAAGCAAATGCATAAGCTATTTTACCATTGAACTGAAAGATGAATTGCCCATTGAAATGAAAGGTAAATTTAACAATTGGGCTTTTGGTTGCGATATTTGTCAAGATGTTTGTCCTTGGAATAGTTTTGCGGTTAATCACAATGAAATTAAATTTGAGCCCTCAGAGGATTTTCTAAATTTAAAATCCGATGACTGGCAAGAAATTACTGAAGATGTATTTAAAAAATTATTTAAAAAATCAGCTTTGAAACGCACCAAATACAAAGGACTAAGAAGAAACATTGATTTTATAAAACCACTGAATTAAATAGATGAATACTAAAAAACATTGCCTTAGCATTTTATTTATTTTAACAACACTTTTTTGTTCCAATAAAACTTTTGGTCAAACGAAATTTGCCAACATTGACAAAGACGATATGAATTTTGGGCTCTCATTAAATTTAAATTATTCGTTGCTTGGAAACCAATTTGGGAATTATGTTGGAAGAGGTTTGGGAAGTTTTGGTCCATTTATTTCAAGACCAGTTACTCGGTTTTATTTAAATCGATTTCTTAGCATGTGGGACATGAGTGCAGAACCAGCAATAACTCTACTTAGCACGCGCGAAATGCAATCTGACATTCGATACACCAACTATTATTTTGATGCTAATTTTGGATTCTATTTCATTCCCGATCGAAGCTCAAATGATTTGCAATTATTTTTTGCATTTCGTCCATCTTACTTACTTTTCTGTAGCAATGAAGTATTTGAATTGGGCAACTATAAAATAGTATCCGAATTGGATAAAAATAAAAACCGCAGCGGTGATATTGATTTGTGTACTGTGCTTGGAGTTAATGTAGCTTTAAGCGATGTTCTAAATGTAGAAATGAAATATGTATACAGTTTTACAGATAAAAACACCGATAGCTATGTAAGTGGAAGGCCATCTTCGTTTGAAATTGGAGTTAAATTAAGTGCATTAAGTATTCGCGATAAATTTTCAGGACCTGAAATTAGTTTAAGAAAATATATTAAAAAGCTATCGAAAGGAACACTTTTGGTCATGTTGCCCACGCCAAATGAAAATGAAATTGATGCATTAATTTCTAAAGGTCTTGAAAGCGAAATTGACACTATGCTTTATCAAAACAAAACCACAAATGAAATGGTGATTCAAGAATTTAAAAAAGAATTCGATTTCTGCAATGTTCTATTCTTTATGGATTCGAGTGTATATAAAGTAATGAACAAGCATTACGATAATGTTTTTGTTAACGAAAGATTTGAATCGTTGAATGAATTTAGTATTGATACCAACAATCTTTTTGTAGCATCATTTTGTGCCGATATTTCTGCTTATACCACACGATACGATTATGGTTTATATGTTTACAATACGAAGATGGAACAACTTGGAAAACCGTTTAATGTTTTTGGAAACTATTTAGGAGTATTTACACAAGGCGATCCATTAAATTATATACGAAAAAGAAAAATCCTATTCGATAATTCTGCTTATAAGAAAGTGATAAAAAAATTAAATAACCGATTGATGAAGTATAAATATTTAGCCGAATAAAAATTATTCAGTCTTACTTTTTTATCGAATTAAAGTACAATATCAACTTCGTTTTTCAATAGGTCATCCAATGTTTCTCTTTTTCTAATTAAATGATTCTTCCCGTCTAACATAAGCACTTCAGCAGGTCGCATTCGGGCATTGTAATTATTGCTCATTGTAAATCCATAAGCACCCGCATTTTTAAAACATAAAATATCGCCTTCGTGTACTTCGTTCAGTTTTCTATCCCAACCAAAGGTGTCGGTTTCACAAATGTATCCTACAATTGTATAAATTCTGTGTTTTCCATCAGGGTTTGAAAGATTGACAATATGATGATACGAATTGTACATCATTGGACGAATCAGATGATTCATTCCACTGTCGACACCAACAAAAACTGTAGCTGTTGTTTGTTTAATTACATTTACTTTAACTAAAAAATATCCTGCCTCGCTAACCAAAAATTTTCCGGGTTCAAACCAAAGTTCTAACTCTTTTCCATACTCTTTACAAAATGTAATAAAGCGTTCGCTTAAGGCTTTTCCCAACTCTTCAACATCAGTTGTAACATCGGCTTCTTTATACGCTACTTTAAATCCACTACCAAAATCTATAAATTCTAAATCGTGAAAATCCTTTGCAACATCAAACAATATTTCAGCTCCTTGCAAGAAAACATTTGCATCCAAAATGTCGCTTCCTGTATGCATGTGCAATCCGTTTACCTTAATATTTGCACTTTCAATCACTCGCAAAACATGGCGCATTTGGTAAATACTTATTCCAAATTTCGAGTCGATATGGCCGGTTGATATTTTCGAATTGCCACCAGCCAAAATATGTGGATTTATTCGAATACAAACCGGAATTGTATTTGAGAATTCGTGACCAAACTGTTCAAGAATTGAAATGTTATCAATATTTATGTGAACGCCAAGTTTAACAGCTTGTCTGATTTCATCCATGCCAACACAATTTGGGGTAAACAATATTTGCGAGGGTTCAAATCCAGCCAATAACGACAGCTTTATTTCGAAAATTGAAACACAATCCACCCCACATCCTTCTTTGTTTAATAACTTCAAAATAGCAGAATTGTTTAATGCTTTTACTGCATATTTCACCTTTATATCAAGTGGCTTAAATGCATTTAATAGCTTATGGTATTGGTTAATAATCTTATTGCCATCGTAAATATAAACTGGCGCTCCATTTTCTTTGGCTATTTTTAATAATTCTTGTGTTTTAACCTCAGTCATTGTTTTAATTTTTCTGATACTAAATGTTTCTTGATTTTTAGGTGGGCGAAATTATAATAAAGTATAGGATTTCTAAATTATTAAAATTTGATAAACCCCAGTTTTAAAAATCATGTATCTAAGTCAACTTGTATTTCTGTTTCAAAACTTTACATTTGCACTCCAATTTTTTAAGTAGGTTGGTCTTAATTGTGTACATAACTCTCTCATTTTTAAATTAAAAACAACAAAAGACATACATGAAATTATCTCAGTTTAAATTCAATTTTACCGAAAATTTAATAGCGAAATATCCTGCCGACAACCGCGATGAAAGCAAATTGATGGTTTTGGACAGGAAAAAGAGAAAAATTGAACACAAACACTTCAAAGACATTCTCAAATATTTTGGCAATGGAGATACCTTTATTGTAAACAACACAAAAGTTTTTCCTGCAAGACTTTACGGATGCAAAGAAAAAACAGGAGCCAAAATAGAAGTATTTTTACTTCGTGAGCTTAATAAAGAAATGAAATTGTGGGATGTATTGGTTGATCCTGCTAGAAAAATACGCGTTGGAAATAAATTGTACTTTGGCAATGACGATTTAGTAGCTGAAGTGGTAGATAATACTACTTCTCGAGGAAGAACTATACGTTTTTTGTATAATGGAAGCGATGAGGAATTGTGGTTATTAATTGAAAAATTAGGCGAAATGCCTTTGCCAAAATATATAAGTCGCCCAGTTGAAAGAGCAGATAGAGATAGATTCAATACCATTTTCGCTAGTCAAATTGGAGCTGTAATTCCACCAACTGCAGGATTGCACTTTACACGCGAACTGAAGATGAGACTTGAAATTAAAGGTGCTCAATTTACTGAAGTTACTTTGCACAATGGACTTGGAGCGTTTAGAGCTGTTGAAGTTGAAGATTTGACAAAACATAAAATGGACTCTGAATATTATTCTATACCAAATGAAACTACTGAAATTGTAAACAATGCAAAAATCGAAAAAAAGAAAATTATTGCTGTTGGAACTTCAGTAATGCGTGCAATAGAAACTTGTGTTTCATCAAAAAGCACCTTGAATGTTTCTAGCGGATGGACAGATAAATTTCTATTTCCTTTTCATGATTTTAAAATCGCAAATTGCTTAATCACCAATTTTCATCCACCAGAATCTACTTTGTTAATGGCTACAGCAGCTTTTGCTGATTATGATTTTTTGATGGAAGCGTATCAGGAAGCTATTGCTAAAAAATATAAATTTTTGGCTTATGGCGATGCCATGCTGATAATTTAATTTATTAAGTACATCTTTCTTTTTGTGCATTTGCGTTGATTTTTTAAACACACTTGAATGAAAAAATATGCAATACTAGTAGCAGGTGGAAATGGTTCGCGTATGGGTTTAGAATTGCCAAAACAATTCTTATTACTTAAAGGCAAACCTGTATTAATGCATACGATTGAAGTTTTTTCAAGTATTGATTCCATTCAAATAATTGTAGTACTTCCTTCTAATCAGATAGGATATTGGAAAACACTTTGTCAAGAATATAAATTTAACATTCCTGTTCAATTAGTTGATGGTGGCGAAACTAGATTTCATTCTGTAAAAAACGCCTTGACTTTGGTAGATGAAAATACACTTGTTGCAATTCACGATGGCGTTAGACCATTAATAAGTAAAGAAATAATTGCGGTTTCATTTTCGGTAGCTAATGAAAAAGGCAATGCTGTAACATGTGTTGCATTAAAAGATTCTATTCGCCAAACAAATCACGATTCCAATCAAAGTGTAAACCGAAGCAATTACTTTTTAATTCAAACTCCACAAACTTTTAAAAGCGACTTGATAAAATCGGCATATAACAACTCAAAACATACAAATTTTACAGACGATGCAAGCGTTTTAGAAGAAGCAGGAAATGAAATTTTTTTAATTGATGGTGATTATAAAAACATTAAAATTACAACAGCAGACGACATGTTAATTGCAGAAGCTTTGACAAAATAATTTTTTAAAGCAAATACATATTATTGATAACTATTTTTGCCCTTTACTTATAAATAACAAAAACTATTTTTGCCAACTATGAAAGAAGAAAACTTAAATCAAAATCCAAACGAACTGAATATAGAATTGGCAGAAGAAATTGCCGAAGGGATTTATTCAAACTTAGCAATTATTACACATAGCAACAGCGAGTTTGTAGTTGACTTTATTCGCATAATGCCAGGAATTCCAAAAGCAAAAGTTAAATCACGAATTGTTTTAACTCCTGAACACGCCAAACGATTGTTAATGGCATTAAACGATAATGTTACCAAATACGAACAAGCTAATGGCGAGATAAAATTGCCTCAAATTGTACAGCCAATTCCGATGAATTTTGGTGGACCAACTGGCCAAGCTTAATTAAAGATTCTCTTTAAAATACTGCGTTATTTTTTTCATCAAGTGTACTCGGTTTGGACCAAGTACATTATGAGCATGACCTGGATAAACAAAATAATCAACTAACACTCCTTCATCTACACATTTTTTTATGTAACTCAACGAGTGTTGCCAAACCACTGTTTCATCATTTGTTCCATGAATTAGCAGTAACTTTCCTTTTAAATTTTTGACATAATTGTGAAGATCTGATTCTTTGTAACCTTCCGGATTTTCTTTGGGTGTATCCATGTATCGCTCGGTATACATTATTTCGTACAATCGCCAATCAATTACTGGCCCACCAGCAACACCAACTTTAAAAACATCTGGTTTACGAGTCATGAAACTTGTGCTCATGAAACCACCAAAACTCCATCCATACACTCCTAATCTTTTTTCATCAACAAATTTTTGTTGTTTCAAAAAATCAACACCCAAAAGTTGGTCTTCCATTTCTACATTTCCGAAATGTCTGAAAGTAGCACTTTCAAAATCAAATCCTCTATTTACCGAACCTCGATTATCCAATGTAAAAACCACATATCCTTGTTGCGCCATATACAAAAACCACATATCGGACGCAGCTAGCCAGCTGTTTGTAATCATTTGCGCATGCGGCCCACCGTACACATAAACAAGGACAGGATATTTTTTTGTAGCATCAAAATTAGAAGGCAAAATCATTCTGTAGTTCAACTCGGTTTTTTTATCTGATGCAATTAACTTCCCTAATTTAATTTCTGTTTTTTGATAATCGTATATTGGATTTAATGCATTTAAAACCGAACCGTATTCACGCGCTTTATTATCAATAATTACAACTCTTCGAGGCGAATTAATATTACTAAATTGATCAATAATATAATTTCCATCCGGACTTAACATTGAGTTATGAATTCCATCAATACTGGTAAGTTTTGTAGTTTTTCCGGTTTTCAAATCCAGCGAATAGGTGTACTTATTCATTCCATCTTCCGAATAAGCAGAATAAAATGCGGCATTTCCTTTTTCATCAAAACCCAACAAATCGCTAATGTGTTGCTTGGCGGAGCTTAATTGTTTTATCAATTCACCACTTACAGAATACAAATACAATTGATTAAATCCATCTCGTTCACTCATCCAAATAAATTTGCGCTTGTCTCCTTTTACAAAAACCACAGATTTTTCTGGCTCTACATATTTCTCATTTTTTTCGGTAAATAATGTTTTAATAAATGTTCCGGTATTGCCATCGTATAAATTTAATTTCATTTCATTTTGTTCGCGATTGACAACTGCGATGTACAAAAATTCTTCGTCAGGACTCCAAGCAATGTTGGTTAAATATTGCTCAGCTGGTTCTGCAGTTTGCACTTCAATATTTCTATTTCGTTTAAAATCTTTTATAAACACTTTAACAGTATGCGATGCCGCTCCAGCCATTGGATATTTTATGTTTTTATTTTTAGCCGGTACTGTACTTAAATCCATCACAGGATAATCAGTAACTAAGTTTTCTTGCATTCGGTAATATGCTAAACGATTGCCATTCGGACTCCAGAAAGTTCCTTTATTTATTCCAAATTCGTTGCGATGAACTGCCTGTCCATAAACAATTCCATAACTGCCATCAATACTTATCATATCGCTTTTGTTCAATGCCATATCGCCACTTGCTGAAGGCAAATTATCAATGTAATCAGCCGAAGCAATGTCACTTGCGTAAATATTATTTTCAATGGTGTATGCTACTCGATTGGTATTGCTTTCGTAATCTATATTTTCAGCATTTTTGGGAAGCTTTACAAGCAATTTTGTTCGTTTGGTTTCGAAATCGTACAAGTAAAAAGATTGGCCATAAAAATATTTTAAAGACGAATTAGTAAGCCAACTTATAGCCGGAAATTTTTCAAACTTCTTTTCGTTTGGATTGTTTGAATAAAGCGAATTGTATAATTCTTCAGCCGTCAAAACAGTATCTGATTTCAATTCTGGCATTGTTCGTATAATTAAAACATCTTTCTCGTTTCGCTTTCCTACATAACTAAATTTTCCGCCTTTTGGCAACCACATTAACTGCGCCAATCGCTCAGGCGCAAGCGAAGTTCTTTGTTTCATCACAACTTCATCAATAGTAAAAAGTTTGTCTTGCGACTGAACAATAGTTGCAGATGTTATAGCTAGCAATAAGATAAAAATACGTTTTTTCATTTTTGAAATAACTTTAGTTTTAATAAAATAAGTTGCGATAATACTACAAATTGAATTTAAAATTCAACGAAAATTCTATCCATATAAAACGAACTTAATTTGATATTTTTAAACCCTAAAAATTAATACCTTCGCCTGCCAAATATGAGCAACAAACCTTTAATATTAATTACAAATGACGATGGAATAACAGCGCCTGGTATAAAGGCATTGGTTGAAGCGGTTAAAGATTTGGGTGAAATTGTGATTGTTGCACCAGATAGCCCTCAAAGCGGAATGGGACACGCCATTACAATTACAAAACCATTGCGATTAGATAAAACAAATTTATACGATGGCATTGAATCGTATCAATGCAGTGGAACGCCAGCAGATTGTGTAAAATTAGCCGTAGATAAAGTATTGCATCGCAAACCCGATTTGTTGCTTTCAGGCATCAATCACGGAAGCAATTCTTCAATCAATGTAATTTATAGCGGAACGATGAGTGCTGCGGTTGAAGCAACTATTGAAGGCATTCCATCGGCAGGATTTTCACTTTGCAATTACGCTTATAATGCCGATTTCTCACTTGCAATTATAGTAGCAAAACTGATTGCTAAGAACATATTAAGCGGTGGTTTGCCCGAAGGTGTTTTATTAAATGTAAACGTTCCTAAAATTGAAACAGCAAACATTAAAGGAATAAAAATTTGCAGGCAAGCACAAGCAAAATGGGAAGAGGAATTTGATGAACGCAGCGATCCAAATGGAAGAAAATATTATTGGTTAACTGGCAAATTTGTTAACTACGACAAAGGAAACGACACCGATGAATGGGCACTTGCCAATGGATTTGTATCTGTTGTGCCTGTACAGTTTGATTTGACTGCTCATCACGCAATGGCACATATTAATAATTGGAACTTAAATTTTTAATACTTTGAAAAATAACTTTGATTCTATTTGGCTTGGATTACTTTGCGGATTGCTCTGTCCAAGCATTGCCATTTTAATTTTTTATTTGGTAAATTTTAACGAACTAACATTTGCAAATTTCATTATCGATTCGGTTTCAAAAAAACTTCTCTCGCCTTTACTTAGTCTTTGCGCTGTAATCAATCTTGGAGTGTTTTATATTTACATACATTTCGAAAAATACTATTCGGCTCGAGGAGTAATTTTAGCGACATTTGTTTTTGGTATTGCGATAGTGTTTTTGAAATTTGTGATTTAATATCTGAGAAATATATTTGCAATCAAAACTATTCTCTTTGGGGGATTAGCTCATTTGGCTAGAGCGCTTGCCTGGCAGGCAAGAGGTGACCGGTTCGAATCCGGTATTCTCCACTTTAAAGGGCAATAATTTATAAATAAATTGTTGCCTTATTCCTCCTCCGTTTCTTCTGATGGCATTTTGTATGGCATCACGAAGCATTTCCCTGCGTTTTTGAAGGTTCTTGTCGCCCCCAAAATCTCTAATACCTTGTTCGACTGTTTCAGCCATTCTTCTGAGGACATCTCTTCGTCCCCATCTACTTCCTGCGTTTGCTCCTGATTCAATGAATCTTGATTCAATTGGTTTTGTTTTTCGTTCATATTTTACTCCTTTTTCTTTTAGTGTTATTTTCTATTTAACAGATGTTTTTAATATTAAATCCGCAGTGCGCTATCTGTTTCTATTTTTCAATAATTCAAAACTTATGCTGAAGTGTTGGATTCATAAATTCAAATTAACTTATACCTATAAATATGTATGAAAATTTTAAAAATTATTTGCAACAAGATTGCGGATTTTTGAAACGAGTAGTCACTCTCTAAAAAACAAAAAAATCGATTCGTATCGAATCGATTTTTTTATACAAGAAACTTGCGTTATTATTTATTTAACTAGTTTGATAGTTTTGGTAAATCCTTCATGTTCATTTGTTATCTGAACAAAGTAAATACCGCTTGAAAGATTTTTAATATCAACAGTTCCGGCATTTCCAAATACAATTGAGTTTAGCACTTCAGTTCCGGCAAGGTTAAAAAATTTAATCGCTGAACTTTCGTTTCCTGCTGATAAATTTAATAATTTAATGTTCAAGACATCGCTTGCAGGATTTGGAAAAACTATTGCATCAATTGGATTGGCTTTGCTATTTGTAAGCGCATTAACGCCTGTTGTTTTAGCAAAATGCAATTCAAACCTATTTCCATAAGTTCCAATAGTGCTGTTCATGGCAAAAGTTAATTTGTAGTTTTCAGTAAGCAAAACTTTTGTATTGGTAAATTTATCGAACAAATAAATTTCTCTTCCAAAATTATCAACGCCAGAAAAGTGCATTTTAAAAACACCTTCAACAGCTGCATTTGTAGTTAATGGAACAACATCGTTAGAAGCAATTGTAGGAATACAACTTGCAGTTAGGTTTTTGTTGTCCAATCCAAACGATGAAATATTGACACCCGGATTTTCTAGTTTTTGAATATCGTAACCATCAAAATTTGTTGTTGATCCATCAGCAATTTTCAAAATGTATTCATCGCTTTCTTTTGTAGTATCGGTTTCTAATTTTATATGCAATTCGTTTTCGTTTCCAGCTTTGTGCAATGCAACAGGAGCAGTTGAAGTTTTGTACGTTTCTTTAAAAGTCATAGTTGGGCTTGCAGCCACAGCTTGAACAAAAAATCCTGATCCAGATGGAATAATTCCTCCTGTTAAACCCGATGAAACATCGCTTTGTGCATTGTATGATTTATACGAATTAGCAGTAGCATCAAATATATATACAACCGCATCCACATGAGCGAAATCTGTACCGCTGTAATCCTGACTTGTACCAGTTCTTCCAGCATCGTGAAATGCATTAAAATCAAAAGCACACGGATAAGGATTTCCTAAAAAATTCCATCCATCGTTAGCCAAAGTTCCTGATGAAGTAAAAGTTGG
>CAMAWM010000008.1 GCA_945861965.1 Chitinophaga pinensis
TCCAGTTGGTCCATTTATAGAACCGCCAACTACTAAAGATGTTACTCTAATTGAATCAATGCTTGAAGTAGCTGTTCCACAAGTTCCATTTTGGACAACTGCTCTGTAATAAGTTGTTTGAGTCAATACTCCTGGCGATAAGGTTGCAGCGAAAATTGCTTTGGTTTAACTCGGGCAATCTGTTTTTTAGCGACAGCTCTAATGTGGTTCATACAGCCAATAATCTTACTAAAAAGATTTTAAGCGTGGTTGATACATCCAATATAAAAATAGTTTTAACAGATGGTTGTTCGGAGCAAGACAGCTTGCAGTTTTTGTACCGGCTTAGAAAACCAAAAGGTGTGCAAATGCCAACAGATATTACGGTTTGCAAGGGAGCCTCAGTGGTTTTGAAAATTCAGAATTATAAGGCAGACAGCGCAGCTTACAGCTTTAGATGGAAAGACGCAGCTACACAAACTTTGCTATCAGCCAGCGATAGTTTGCTGAAAAGCTACAACCAAACCCAGAAAATAAAAATAGAAAGCAAATTTGTATGCAACTCTAACCCCGATTCGGCTTTTGTAAACGTAAACGTGTTGCCGCCTTTGCAGGTATTAGTAAATAACGATACCACACTTTGTTATGGGCAAAGCATTCTGCTAAAAGCTTTTCCAGCCGGAGGCAATACAGCCAATTACCAATTTAATTGGTTAGACCTGACAGATAACCTGAGTTTAGCTATAAACACAGATACGTTTACTTTTATTGTTTCAAAAACCAAAAAAATAGCAGCCCAACTAATGGATAACTGTACGATTGGAAATGCCTATGATACAGTTTTGATAACAGTGTTGCCTCCCTTGCAGGCACAAATAATAAAAGACCCAACTGTGTGTCAGGGCAAACAAACGGTAATAAACAGCAAAGCCAGCGGTGGGATAGTAAGCCAATACAGTTATGAATGGTCAGACATTAATAGCTTGATTTTAAGTACAGACAGCTTTTTGTCGATACAGAATGCACAGCAATTATTTTACACACTATCGCTTAAAGATAATTGCTCAAACCCTTTTATAAAGTCAGATACTTTCGCTCCAAAACCTTCGCCTAAAGCGTTGTTTACAAGCGATACGGTTTTGTGTGAAATGCAATTACTAAACATACAAAACAACTCCTCTTACCAGCCCGGTAGTGTTTTCAATTGGAATTTTGGAAACAGCATTACACAACAAATTTTCCAGCCGCTTTATTTTTATCCCGATAGCGGAATTTATAAAATCACATTAAATGTTCAACAAACAAATTCGTGTGCCGATATCTTTTCAATAAGCAATATACAGGTCAACCCCAAGCCACAGGCAGAGTTTGCAGCCGATAAAACAACTGCCGATTTATCGCAGGCTCAGTTTCAATTTATGAACCAATCGGCAAAAGCCAACAACTTTTTGTGGGATTTTGGCGATGGAGGAACATCTGTAAACGATAACCCAAGCCATACATTTATCGATTTTGGGAAATATGATGTGAAACTTATTGCCATTAATATTTATGGGTGTTCAGATACCCTGTTAAAAAAGCAGTTTATAGAAGTTTTGAACGAATACAAGATCTATTTGCCAACAGCTTTCAGCCCAAATGCAGATAATTTGAATGATGCCTTTAAACCGATAGGTTACGGGTTCAAAGATTATGAAATTACTATTTTCGACCGCTGGGGTGTTGAAGTTTTTAGTTCCTCGCCTGCGCAAAAGGAATTTATTGGAAATGATTTTAAAGATAATCTGCTCCCTTCCGAAACATATAGCTATGTAATGAGCGTTTTCGCTAATGACGGAAGAGTAAAATACTATAAAGGCACAATTATTCTTGTGAGGTAATTCCTTGATAATTTTACAATGCTCTTTTCTTTGGCTAACATCTGCCTCAATCAAAACCTGATTAAGAAAACTTTGGTATTGCCGCCTATAAATTTATATTTGCCAACTTTTTTATAAAATAATAAGTCTTAAAATAAAATGAAAATAAAAGGAGCAGTAAAACTATTTGCCATTGCATTAACATTGGTTTCAATTTTCCAGTTGTCGTTTACGTTTGTAACAAACGGGGTCGAAAAAGATGCAAAAGAATATGCCAATGGCGACTTGACAAAAGAAAGAGCCTACATTGATTCGATTAGTCGCGAAGATGTTTATAATCTTGGCGTTGTAAAATACACCTACCTGCAATGCAAAGCTCGCGAGTTAAATTTAGGGTTGGATTTGAAAGGTGGAATGAACGTAACGCTTGAAGTAAGTTTGGATGAATTGATTCGTGGCATGTCAAACAACAACCCCGACAGCAATTTCAATTCGGCATTGAACAAAGCGATTGAAATACATAAAACAAGTCGCAAAGACTTAATCACACTATTTGAAAATTCGTATAAAGAAACTGCTCCAAACGGAAAATTGGCAGCAATTTTCTCGAACCCAACAAACAAAGAAAGAATTAAATTGTCATCGAGCAATGCTGAAGTAATAGCATACATACGCGAAGAAGCAAATAGCGCAATTGATCGTGCATTTAAAGTGCTTCGTGCTCGTATCGACAAGTTTGGAGTAACACAACCCAACATTCAAAAACTGGAAGGAAGCGGAAGAATATTAGTTGAATTGCCAGGAGTTGATAATCCTGCGCGTGTCCGAAAATTATTACAAGGATCAGCAAAACTAGAATTCTTTCAAACCTTTGACAATCCTGAGGCGTATGCAAATTTGAGCAAAGCAAACGATGTGATAAAAGCAATGGCTACGCCAATAAAATCTGAAACAGACTCAACAAAATCAGATACTGTAGTGAAGCAGGAAAGTGCACTTGCATCGCTTGGAGGAGGAAAAACAGAATTGGCTGCCAAAACGGACAGCAGCAAAACAGACACGGCAAAATCAAAAGAAAAATCTATCGAGGAGTTTCAAAAAGAAAACCCACTTCTTGGAATTATTCAACCAAACATTGACAACGAAGGGCAATTAATTAAATCGGGTTCTACTTGTGGATTTGTGAATATAAAAGATACGTCCAAAATAAACACGTATCTAAATAGCGATGCTGTAAAAAGAGTTCTTCCAACCAACATGCGTTTTTGTTGGGAGTACAAACCTTTTGATGAAGAAGGAAGATTTTTAAAACTACACGCAATCAAATTAGAACGCGATGGCGGTGCGGCACTTAGCGGTGAACGCGTAACCAGTGCAAGCAGAGATATTTCGCAAATGGGACAAACGGAGGTTGGAATGTCAATGGATGGTGAAGGCGCATTGCAATGGAAAAATTTAACGCGTGCAAATATTGGTCATTGCATAGCTATTGTTATGGACGATATGGTTTATTCATCGCCAAATGTAAACGGTGAAATTCCAAACGGTCGCTCTTCAATTAGCGGAAACTTTACTGACGAAGAAGCGCTTGATTTGGCAAATGTGTTAAAGAGTGGAAAATTACCGGCTACTACACGAATAGTGGGCGAGGCAGTAGTTGGACCTACTTTGGGTCAAGAGGCAATTACATCAGGATTGTTTTCGTTTCTTATAGCGCTGCTTACCATTTTGGTGTTTATGGTTGTTTATTACAATCGTGCAGGCTGGGTTGCTGATTTGGCTTTGTTTGCTAACGTATTTTTTGTTGTAGGTGTTTTAGCATCATTGGGCGCTGTACTTACATTGCCAGGTATTGCTGGTATTGTGCTTACCATTGGTATGTCGGTGGATGCAAACATTCTGATTTTTGAGCGCGTAAGAGAAGAATTGCACCACGGTGGAAGAAGTTTAAAAAACGGAATTCATGACGGATTTAGTCATGCCATGTCATCGATTCTCGATTCAAATATTACGACACTTTTACTTGGAATAATTCTCTTCATTTTTGGTACAGGTCCAATTCAAGGATTTGCAACTACATTGATTATTGGAATTCTTTCCTCTATGTTCTCAGCTATATTTTTAACACGAATTATTTTCGATTATTTATTGGAAAAAGAGAAGCCAATTACTTTCTGGACTAAATATACAGAACATACTTTCAAAAACATTAAGATTGATTTTGTTAGTCGTAGAAAAATCTATTATGCCTTTTCTAGCATAATCATTGGATTAGGAATTGTTTTTTATTTTATCAATGGCGGATTTCATCTAGGCGTTGATTTTAAAGGCGGCCGTATGTACGAAGTTCGTTTTGATAAAGAAATGGTAACTGGCGATATTCGCTCGGCTTTGACAACAAGTTTTGGCGAAGCGCCTGATGTAAAATCAATAGGTGGAAACCTGAAACAAAAAATTACCACTTCATATTTAATTGAAGATAACAGCGAAAATGCCGAAGCAAAAGTAGAAGCAAAGCTGAAAGAAGGATTGGATAAAATGGGAGTGAAGTATGCCATTGACCGCTCAGAAAAAGTGGGCGAAACAGTTTCGGCAGATATTAAGTGGAATGCTATTTTGGCCATATTGTTCTCATGCGTATTGATGTTTTTATATATATTGATACGATTTAAAAAATGGCAATATGGATTGGGCGCAGTTGCGGCTTTGTTTCACGATGTATTGGTGGTATTAAGCTTTTATGTAATATTAGAAAACGTAATGCCCTTTTCATTAGAAATCAATCAGGATTTTATAGCTGCCATTTTAATGGTAATGGGATATTCAATGACAGATACGGTAGTTGTATTTGATAGAATTCGTGAGTATTTAACAATACGAAACAAAAGCGATTTGGATAGCAGCGAAAAAGTTACCGTTATCAATTATGCATTGAACAGCACCTTGAGTAGAACTATAAACACTTCGCTAACTATTTTCTTTGTTTTGCTTTCAATCTTTATTTTTGGTGGCGATACCATCAAAGGATTCTCGTTTGCGTTGCTTATAGGTATTGTTATCGGAACCTATTCATCTATTTGTATTGCAACTCCAATCGTTATAGATTTTGATAAGAAAAAGAAATAATTTAATTTCAATTTGAAATAAAAAAAGCCCCACAATTTTGTAGGGCTTTTTTTATTTTAATTTTTTTCTAAAACTTTAGTTCCATTTCCAACTCCTTGCCATCGCGAAGTATTGTTATTTTAGTCTTATCGCCCTTGTTGTGTTTGTTCAACGCTTTCAAATACATCTGCATATCGTTGGTTTCATCGCTTCCTAATTTTACAATTATATCTCCACGTTTAATTCCAGCTATCGAAGCAGATTTTCCGTCTGTAACGCCATCTGCTTTTACTCCTTTGCCATCAAATAAATAATCGGGCATTATGCCAAGTGTAACTTTAAACGAACGTACAGAACCAGATCCGTGTTCTTCGGCAGTTTTGCTAAACGTAATTTTTTTGATGGTGTCCAATCTGCCAATCATGGTAAAAATATATTTTATTACGCTAAGTTCACCTTCTAAGTTTATTAAATCTGCGTCATCGCTTGGCTTGTGGTAATCGTAATGATTTCCTGTAAAAAAATGCAAAGCCGGAATTCCAACATTATAAAATGAAGTGTGATCGCTAGCTCCTGTTCCGCCTTCAGAAGTTTTTACTTTTAAATTATCGATGGAAATTGTAGGCAAAATTTTGTTCCAAACAGGCGAAGTTCCAGTTCCATTAATTGCAAAACTATTTTTACTTGTGTCCAAACGTCCAAGCATATCCATGTTTATCATGTAACTTACTTTGCTTAATTCAAGTGTCGGATTTTTGCAAAAATAATTCGAACCCAACAAACCTTCTTCTTCACCGCTAAATGCGATAAATAAATAATTGTTGTTTTTAAAATGTGATTTTGCTAAAATTTCAGATAGCTCAATCAATGCTGCCGTTCCGCTTGCATTGTCATCGGCTCCGTTGTGTATTTGTGGTTTTTCATTTTGGGTTTTTGTGTAAGTTGATCCTCCCAATTCGTTGTAACCTAAATGGTCGTAATGCGCACCAATTACAACCGTATTTGGCATTTTATTATTTATAAATCCAATCACATTATGTCCTTCCAACTCGCGAGTAATGGTATCAATCTCTAAATTTACTTTTGCATTTATAAACCAACTTGTATCTGTTTTTTCGTTCGAGCCAATTAAATAAACTGGTACGGATTTGAAGTTGGGCTTGAAAAGCGGTTTAAAATCTGGCTCAAGCAATTCTTTGTTTTGGTTAATGAATATTACCGCTTTGGCACCTTTGTAAATGGCGGTATCTATTTTTCTTTCAATGGTAGCGAACTCTGCAATTTTTGATTCAGCATTGCTTGCATTTGCATATCCAAGTCGCATCACAAAAATTTTACCCTTTAAGTCTTTATCGCGTTTCCCAGCGTAATCGTTTACGCCCAACGCACTTGCGCTAATTCCATAATTAAGCCAAATCGTTTTGCCCGATATTTTGCCAATACCCGACATGGACAATGGATAATATGCATTCGGTTTTATTGCTTGATGAACAATGTTTATTTTGTTATTATTTAACTCAAATGAAAACATACGGTATCCAATTTTTTTGAAGCTAAACGTTTGTGTGTATTGTTCGTTTTCGCCACGCGGAAGCAAATTCATTGATTGAAAATTGTCAATCAAAAATTCGTACGCTAATTTTTCGCCACGGCTTCCAGTCAATCGCCCTTCTAATTTATCGCTAGCCAAATAATTAATATTTGTTACCAACGAATTGATAATATCGCCATCCGATTTTGGAATTTGGGCTGCTGCAAAATTGCAAAATACAAATCCGCAAATTGCGAATTGAAAAAATAGTAGCGATTTACTTTTTGATAAATAGTTCATACAGTATATTTATAAATATAATGCTTGCAAAAGTAACAAACACAAAACGAATAGTTTTTTGATTTGATTTTTGAGATGCTTTTACTCCCATTGGTGCAAATACGAATGCGGCTAAAATCATTGGCAAAACAACTGGAAATATTACGTATCCAATTTGCCATTGGCTTGCTACAAATTGTGCAGGTGTGATTAGATTATGAATCCCAACTAAGATGGCAAATAAGGGTATTACTCCGTTTGAAATAGAACTTGCTTTTTTAATGTTTTGTTTCAGAATATCAGTAAAAACGGGCGTCATTATTACGCCCCCACCTAAGCCAGAGAAAGCGGTAATAATTCCAGAAAAAAATCCGGTTAAATTGTATTGATAATTTTTGGCAATATGTATCTCATTGGTTTCGCTTGTTGGTTTCGCAAAAAACATGCGTACAATAATTACCAAAAGCAATGCAGCAAAAACATATAAATAAATGCTGCGAACATACCAAGTTCCTGATTTAATTAAATGGGTTAGAACAAGCGCACTTGCAATTCCGGGAATGGCAGTATGAAGAATTTCTTTCGGAAAAAAATTTCCAATTTTGTATTGTTTGAAACTTGAAACCGAGCCCGAAAAAATTATTGTAAAAAGCGAGTTGGCTAAAATTCCTTTCACCAACACATCATCGTGCATGCCCAATTTGGATAAAAAATAATCGAGCACTGGAATGTAAATGATTCCTCCGCCAACACCTAAAAAACCAGAAATAAACGCACCCAAACACCCAAATAAAGTTATGTAAATATAGTCGCTGAGTTCAAGCATTGTTTACTTTGTTTTTTTTGCCGAACCGTTTAATAATGACTCAAACTTGTTTGTATCGGCAAATAATTTTATCGCTTCCTGAATGTCCGAATCGTTATCAAATCCAGCTTCAGTTCTGCCCTTTTGATAATAATATCTGCGAATTATTTCTTCTTCTAGTATCGACATTATTTCGCTTTTGTTTTTATCTGTATCTGCCAATTTATCGTGTTTCAATTTGTTTTTTAAATTTTCATAATGCTCTTTTATCGCATCAAAATATTTTTCGTCTTCTGCTTTTTTCTTCAACTCTTCCAAAGCAATTTCACTCGCTGTTTTGTATTCGTAACTTTTATTTGAAATGAACTTTTTAAAGCTTTCAAATTCTGCATCGCTTAGTTTAAATTCTTTTGCGCCAATAATTTTATCGTACTGGTATCTGTATTGTGTTGCGAAATCAAAAATCAATTGATTTGTAATCAAACTTATTGAAATTTTTGACAGCACTTGCTGCTCTACTTTTATATCAGGATCTACACCACCTCCATCAAACACTTTACGACCATTTTTGGTTACAAAGGATTTGCGTAAACTATCAGCTACAGTGCCTACACTTCCATCTTCTTTTTTACGACTGTAATCCAATGCCTGAATGCATCTTCCAGATGGAGTGTAATATTTGGCAGTAGTAATTTTTACTTGCGCATTGTAATTTAAAGCACGTGTTGATTGAACCAATCCTTTGCCAAATGTTCGTTGTCCAATCACAACTCCTCGGTCTAAATCCTGAATGCTTCCGCTTACAATTTCGCTTGCCGATGCCGAAGAATGATTAGCTAAAACTATCAATGGTATTTTTGCATCAATTACCGGATTAAGTGTTCGGTAAATCTTGTTCCATTCCTTTACTTTTCCTTTTGTACTTACTATTTCTTGAGCT
Source organism: Chitinophaga pinensis (assembly GCA_945861965.1). Lineage (GTDB taxonomy): Bacteria > Bacteroidota > Bacteroidia > UKL13-3 > UKL13-3 > CAMAWM01. The sequence continues at coordinate 8,499 of CAMAWM010000008.1, forward strand.
TGTGGAACAAACACATTCACAATATTAACAGCTTCGTGAAGCAAACCTCCAGGGTTTCCTCTAACATCCAAAATCACATTTTTTAACGCATTGTTTTTCTTCAGTTCAAGCAAAGCATCTTTTACTTCTTTGCCCGCATTTTCGGTAAATCCGGTAAGATTAATGTATCCGGTTTCGTTGTTTATCATTCCAAAATAGGGAACGTTATTAAATTTAATCTCTTCGCGAGTCAAGGTTTTGCTAAGCTCTTTTCCATCTCTTTTTATCAGCAAAGCCACTTTTGTTCCGGCTTGTCCTTTTAGCAATTTGCTAATGTCTTGTGTGTTTTTTCCTTGAGTCGATTTTCCTTCAATTTCTAAAATTAAATCTCCAGCCATCAAGCCTTCTTTTTGTGCCGGAAATCCTTCATAAGGATCTGTAATTACTGTAAATCCATCGTGTGTTGAGATTTGCGCGCCAATTCCTCCGTATTGTCCAGTCATCTGAAATCTAAAATCTTCGGCTTCGGCCTCGCTGATGTAATTGGTATAAGGATCCAAGGTGTTCAGCATTTCGTCAATGGCCTTTTTGGTCATTTTCCCTGCATCTACTTCGTCAACATAAAAGGTGTTTACCTCTTTAAAAACGGATGCAAAAAGATCGAGGTTTTTTGAAATCTCGAAGTAATTATCAATGACCGTAAACGAAAAAAAGCTAATACAAACTAATGGAATAAGCAGGTATTTGCGTTTTATATTTTTCAGTATTTTCATGTTTGCAAGGTATGTTTTTGGTGCAAAAGTAAACGAAGCTATTTGAAATTTGTTTTGGCACAAAAAAAGAAAAAGGCGAGAACTTCGTCTCGCCTTTAATGTGGTGTGGGAGGGAATCGAACCCCCGACACAAAGATTTTCAGTCTTTTGCTCTACCAACTGAGCTACCGCACCTTTTTAGGGCTGCGAATGTACGCTTAAAATATTTTAGCACAAAAAATATTTTAGTTTATACAAAACTAAAATTCAATTAATATTGCTTAACAAAGCAGCAGCGTATGATTTCACAAATTTTGTTTGTTCTACTTTCGGCAATTGCCACATTCATCTTTGTTAAAAACCTTGGCAAAATCCGTAGAAATATTTTGTTGGGGAAAGATATAGACCTAAGCGACAATAAGCCTTTGCGATTTAAGAACATGCTAAAATTGGCTTTCGGACAAACAAAAATGGCGGTTCGTCCTGTTCCTTTTGTGTTGCATTTTTTTGTGTATGCCGGATTTATTTTAATCAATATTGAAGTGATTGAAATAATGATTGACGGAATGTTTGGAACGCATCGTTCGCTCTCGTCTTTTGGATTAGTATACAATTTGGCCATTGGGTTTTTCGAAATGCTTGCACTTTGTACATTGATTTCTTGTATCGTTTTTTTGATTCGCAGGTATATTGTAAAGCTCAAACGATTTACAAGTTCTGATTTAAAAGGATTTCCCAATCAGGATGCCGCAACTATTTTATTTATCGAAATTTTGTTAATGGGCGCCTTGCTCAAACTAAATGCGATTGATTTTATATTACAGCAACGAGGCGTAGCGCATTTTATTCCTGTTGGATCGTTTCCAATTAGCTCTTGGTTGATTGCGCCCATGTTGTCGAATTATTCAACCGAAACTTTGCTGATATTGGAGCGCATCGCTTGGTGGTTTCATATAATCGGAATTTTTCTGTTTATGAATTACCTCCCATTCAGCAAGCATTTTCATATCATCATGGCGTTTCCAAACACATGGTTTTCAAACTTAAAAGCAAAAGGCGCGCTCAATAATATGTCGTCTGTTACACAAGAAGTAAAACTGATGTTGGATCCAAATGCTGCAATTCCGGATGGATATCAACCGCCAACAAGTTTTGGTGTAAAAGACGTTTTTGATTTGACATGGAAAAATTTGATGGATGCCTACACGTGTACAGAATGTGGAAGATGCAGCAGTGTGTGCCCAGCAAATACAACTGGCAAAAAACTTTCGCCCAGAAAAATAATGATGGACACTCGTGATAGGTTAGAAGAGGTTGGAAAAAACATAGACAAAAACAAAACTTTTGTTGACGATGAAAAAAATCTTCATAACTATATTTCAGATGAAGAACTTTGGGCTTGCACTACTTGCAACGCCTGCGTTGAAGCCTGTCCGATAAACATAAATCCGATGGAGGTAATTGTAGAAATGCGAAGGTTTAAAGTAATGGAAAAATCTTCTGCTCCAGCATCCATCAATGCAATGTTTAACAATATGGAAAACAATCAAGCGCCTTGGCAATTTAGCCCAATGGACAGAGCTAACTGGACAGAGGAATAATAATTATACAACTGGTTTAAATTGTTCGAACGCTTGCAGGCAATTGTTGCAATAGTGAAGACTTCTGCAAAGTGTTGGGCCAAAGGGTGATTTCATTTCTACATTTGCACTTTCACAAAACGGACATAAAATATTTTCGAGCAATTGTTCAGTAATTTCTCCTTTGTGTTTTGGAGGTGGTGCAAGTCCGTGTTTTTTTAAATGTTGCAATCCGCGTTCGCTTATCAAGTTGCTGTTCCAGGGCTTGTTAAAAGTTGTTTTAACTTCTGCTTCCAACCCCATTTCTTTTATTTTATCGCGCACCATTTGCTCCATCATTTTCAATGCAGGGCAGCCTGCAAATGTTGGAGTCATTTCAACATACACTTTCTCATTTTCAATTTTTACTTGTGTAATAATGCCCATGTCAACCATCGAAATTGTTGGAATTTCAGGATCCATTACGCTTTCTAATACTTGCCAAATATCTTGTTCTGTGTAGGTCATTTTTTTTAATTATACCAAATTTACGAGTGTCATCTCCAATCCTTTTTTCAAAAGCCCCTTTGGTTTTGGATTAAATTGATGCAGTCGCATCAATGCTTGCCAAATAATTTTTGAGGTATCTCTGAAAATTGCTTCATCGCTCAAATCCACTTCATCGTTGCTTTCGCAATAAGCAAACACACGCGCCATTCCGCAATTGGCAATAAAATCTGGAATGATTGCAAGTTGTTCATCGGTGAAGTTTGCAATGGGTCCCATAAATATTTCTTCATCCGCAAATGGCACATTTGCACCGCAGCTAATTACTTCCAAATCGTTTTCAAGCATTTTTGTAATTTGCTCTTTAGTTACCAAACGAGATGCTGCAGCCGGAACAAAAATTTCGGCACCTATTTCCCAAATTTTTTCGTTCACTTCTTCAGCACTTATCATATCTGGATGTGATAATGAATTGCCGTTTTTGCTTAAAAATAAATCTTTTATTTCCTCTTTGCTAAAACCTGTTGCACGAATTAATCCAGCTTCGCGATCAATAATTCCAACTACCAAAACGCCATACAAACTTAAATAATAAGCTGCTGCTGCAGCCACATTTCCCCATCCTTGAATAATGGCACGTTTCATATTTATGTTTCCGCCCCAAATGCTGTAAAAATGGCGTACCGCTTCAGCCACGCCAAATCCAGTAATCATGTCAGCTACAACCAAATGTTTATTTACATCGGGAGAAAACCGTTCATCGTCTAATTTTTTTGAAACACCAATCTGCAAATTCTGAATGCGTTTTTGTTTCGATGCAGCATCAACTTTAAAATGTCCGTTTACTGTTCCTTCTTGTGGATGTAACAAACCAAATTTTTCGGTAATCGGAATTACTTCATGTATTTCATCAATGTTTAAATCGCCACCAGTTCCATAATAATTTTTCAGCAAGGGCATTACGGCTTGATACCATCTTTCTAAAACTTCTTTTTTTCGAGGATCTGTGGGGTCAAAATTTATCCCGGATTTTGCACCGCCAATTGGAGGTCCTGAAATAAAAAATTTCAATTCCATAGTTTTAGCCAAGGATGTAACTTCGTGTTTATTCAGCCCTTTTCTCATTCGGGTTCCTCCGCCAGCAGCGCCACCTCGCAATGAGTTTATTACAAGCCAACCTTCGGCTTCTGTTTGACTATCTTTCCATTCAAAAACAATTTCTGGTTGTTTTTCTTCAAATTTTTTTATCAGTTTTTGTACTTGCATTTTTTTTGATAGTTGATGGTTGTTTGTTTGTTGTCAGTTTGCTATCAACTGACAACCAAAATCTAAATTAGTTTTGAAAAATCTCCGTACAACGCACCGCTTACGCTATTGCGGCTTGCACCTGTTACGCTTTTATAAATATTTTCTTTGTTTTCAATTCGCATTACGCCAAGCAATGCAAAAATCAATGCCTCTTTGTTGTTTATTAATTCAACTGGTGGAATGACAATTTCTGCGTTTGTTTTGCTTTTTATTTTTTCAATTAAAAAATTATTGAAAGCACCTCCGCCAGTTACCAATATATTTTGTGCCGATGAATTAGTAATAACATTAGCAATTTGTTCGGCAATATGTTCAGATAAAGTCGCCATTTTTCCTTGCTCGCTTGTGTCAATATGTTTTTTCAGAATGGGCCAAAAATCTGAATTGATCCATTCGCGTCCCAATGATTTTGATTGTGCCAATGTGTAATACTCCAAGCTGTTTAATTCTTCCAACAAATTTGAATCAACTTCTCCTTGTCTTGCTATCTCACCACCTTCATCAAATTTTAATTTTAGCCAACGCGCCACACGATTAAAAACAATGTTGCACGGACAAATATCAAACGCTTTTAATTCGTTGTTTTTGGTAAACGAAATGTTCGCAATTCCACCTAAATTAAGACAGGCATCAAATTCAGAAAACAAAATTTTATCGCCAATTGGAACCAATGGAGCGCCTTGCCCACCAAGCGCAACATCAGCATTTCTAAAATTACAAACTACAGGCAAATTGCATTCGGCAGCAATTGATGCGCCATCGCCAACCTGAGCAGTAAAACCTTTTTCGGGTTGATGAAAAATAGTATGTCCATGAGAAGAAATAAAATCAACTGTCAAACTATTTTCGCGAATAAATTTTTTAATCAATTGCCCGACATATCGCCCATAAAAAACATCTGTTTTTGGATAAAGTTCTGCGGGTTGTTTGTTAAGTTGTGATAATCGAACGCGCCATTTTTCTTCGTAAGGAATGGTTTCGGCAGCTATAATTTTGTACGAATATTTATTGTTTTCTGATAGAATTTCGCAGCACGCCAAATCAATCCCATCCATCGATGAGCCACTCATCATTCCAATTACGCTGTATTTTTTCATCGCTGATTTTTTTGCGTTGCGAATTTAGATTTTTAGTACAAATTTTCTAAAGCATATTTTACGCATTTGTTTTTCAAATTATTTCTTTTCTTTGTTAAAAAATCTACTCGTATGAAAAAAATAATTTTTAGTCTTTTTGCTATGGTAGTTGTTTTTGTATCGTGCAGCGATAACAAGCCATTGCCAAACGAAGAACAAAAAACTGTTGACAGTGTATATCAAATAACAGAAGAATCTGCTGACTCCTTGTATAAAACAATTATGGCCAAAATGGATTCAATTGATGTTGCTGAAAACATTGATACCACACATTAAATTATTTTTTGTACCTATATTTGCCCTTCAAATTTTTTTTAGTTGAATACAACAAACTCCATTGAACTTAGCATAGTGATGCCATGCCTGAACGAGGCAGAAACGCTTGACACTTGTATAGACAAAGCACAAAGTTGGCTTCGTAAAAACAATGTTTCTGGCGAAATTGTAATTGGCGATAACGGCAGTACTGATGGCAGTCAAAAGATTGCTGAAGCAAAAGGTGCGCGTGTAATTGCAGTTCCAAGCAAAGGATACGGAAGCGCATTGATGGGTGCTATTGAAGCATCAAATGGCAAATACGTAATTATGGGCGATAGCGATGACAGTTACGATTTTGAAAACCTGAATTTGTATGTCGAAAAATTGCGTGAAGGATTTGATTTGGTAATGGGCAATCGATTTAAAGGTGGAATAAAAAAAGGAGCCATGCCATTTATGCATCGCTATTTAGGAAATCCCGTTTTATCCTTTATCGGTCGTTTGTTTTTCAATTGCCCAGTCAGAGATTTTCATTGCGGCTTGCGTGGGTTTAGACAGGATATTGTAAAGCTTTTAGATTTAAAAACAACGGGGATGGAATTTGCAAGTGAGATGGTGGTGAAAGCAACCATTTTCGATTTAAAAATTACCGAAGTTCCAACCACACTTTCGCCCGATGGAAGGTCTCGTCCGCCACATTTACGCACTTGGCAAGATGGTTGGAGGCATTTGCGCTTTTTGTTAATTTACAGTCCGCGTTGGTTATTTTTATATCCCGGAATTTTTTTAATGCTGATTGGAGGACTTTTGGGATCCGTATTAATTTTTCAAGGACCGGTGAAATTAACCGATCAAATTTATTTTGATACCAACACACTTTTGTATTCGGGCGCATTTATAATCATTGGTTTTCAGTCTGTGTGTTTTGGATTATTTACTCGAGTTTACGCCATCGAAACTGGATTTTTACCAAAGCGCGATGCGTTGCTAAAATGGTTTAAGTATATTAATCTAGAAACAGGATTAAGAATAGGACTTGTTATAACTTTAATTGGACTTGCCGGAAGTTTTTATAGTATTTTTTTATGGAAAGAAACTGATTTTGGGCAAATGAATTATTCTTCCATTTTGCGTTTAGTAATTCCAAGTGTTGTATTTATTGTCGTAGGGTTTCAAACTTTATTGGCGAGCTTCTTTTTAAGTGTATTAGGAATGAATAAAAAGTAGGTTTTGGTTTAAAGTGCAAGGTTAAAAAGTTTAAAGTTGTTCGCGCCTACTTACTAATTAAGCAACAAATAATTTAGTCGGAATCAAACTTTAGACATTAAACTGCAAACTCGGAACAGTATTAAAAAAACATGAAAGCATTAGATAAATATTTACAAACAGTAAGAATAAACAAGGCGAAAAAATTTATCCGTAAAGATGATACTGTGTTGGATGTAGGCAGCGTTGATGGTGTAATGTTTGAACGTTGGCGAGGATTTATAAAGCAAGGTTTTGGTATAGATCCAATTTTATCACAAGAAATAAAAACAGATTTATATACTTTAATTCCTGGTTATTTTCCGGATGTCTGTCCTCAAAATATTACTTACGATGCCATAACAATGCTTGCTGTTTTGGAACATATTCCAACCGGTGTTCAAAATCAATTAGCCGAAAATTGTTACAAATTATTAAATAAAAAAGGCAGAGTAATCATAACAGTTCCTTCGCCACAAGTTGATACTATTTTATCGTTGTTGTTAAAATTAAAATTGGTTGAAGGCATGAGTTTGGAGGAGCATTACGGATTTAAGCCTGAGCATACCGAAGAGATTTTTTCGCCTCAGTATTTTACACTAATTCATAAATCTACTTTTCAATTTGGCTTGAATAATTTTTTTGTTTTTGAACGAAAAGATTAATTTGTGTACCTTGTCCTAAAATAGGTTTAAACTAAAAGTTGGAATTCCAAGAAAAAAGTGGACGAAAATTGTTTAGCATTATAACTTTCAACAAAATTATTATCGAAAAACAAATACATTAGTTAACTCAATTCAGCACTTAAAATGAACCGTAAAGTTATAGCAGGTTTAATCAATTAAACTGTAAACTTTTTCAGGACGATTAGTTTTTATTCAATTAGATATTTTTTTGCTTGCAATAAAACAAAAACGGAGACTCTTGCAGGCCTCCGTATTTTGTGAAATCAATTAAATCCCTCTTCGTTAAAAAAAGGAAGTACTTAAACATTTATGGCAACAACTACGAATAGCCGCTGTTAGAATTTAAGTCAAAGTTTAAAATGGCTGTGTTGATAAAAAATTAAATCTACAGCACATTCCTAATTGCTATAAAAAGATTTGTTCGTTTTGACTGAACGCTACTTTTTAGGTTTTTTAGGGTTGTAAAAATAAGAATAGTCCTGCTTTTCAAAAAATAAATTGAGCTTAAATTTTAACGACTTGAACCTTGTTTGCTAACAATCAGACTCAAAAAGTGCAAAACAGGTGGGAAAAGCATAGCTTTTTCACAAAATAGTTTCAAATCGAAAATCATCTGGGAATCAGCTAGATAATAAGAAAAAATGAAATTATAGATTTGTTTTATTCCTTGTTTACAGACACTTAAGTAAAAATGAAATTTTAGGTCAATTAATTTAAGATTTCCTTCCAAACTTTGCTCCAACCCAACCATTCTTTATTTTCAGAAAGTGACGAATTGTGCCAAATACTGATAAAATTTCCTGAAACATTTTTCACATTTTCTTTTAATTCAATCACTTTTTTAATTGCCATTTCTGGCGAAAGTTGCATAGCATCTTTTAAAGTTACATCCATCAAACAACATGGATTTATTATAAGATTAGTTGCCTCGTTTTTTTGCAAATCGAAAAACCGAAAGGGAAAAGATGTTGACGCTCTGAATCCAATTGCATTTGAATACGCCAAACTATAATCTTCAGAAATTGTGTGTTTGACAAGTTGTTGAAACGATGTAGGAAAATCAATTTTCAAAAAATGATTTCTTGAAATGTTCAATTTCTTTTCGGTTATTTTTTCATACGTGCGTTTCTCTTCCAACCAAACTTTTTCGTTTATCGATGAATAATAAGAAGGATGCAAACCCGATTCAAAATTCTGCGAAAGCGTTTTTATTAATTCAACAAAAGCGATAGAATTTATATTTTGGTTCTTATCCAATTGCGTTTCTTTTTGACTAAGCAGAAAAAAGAAAATTGTTTTGGCTTTTGTTTTTTTCGACTCTTCAATAACTAAATCATAGGTATCAAATGGATCTTTAGTTTTTCTGCTAATAACAGATATTTGCAATTTCAATTCTTCAAAGTCAAATCGAAAAATGTTTCCAATTGCCTTTTTGAGATTTCTATAAAATCCAAGCCCAAGATATTTATATGGAAAATCAAGATCGAACGAATTGCAAATTTCAAATTCAGAATTTTTAATTTTTAAATTCGGGTATTCATTCAATAAAACAGTCTTCAATTCATTCGCCCAAATATCGACCAATGGCAATTCAAGAAAATTGTTTTTAAAAGCTAAACTGTTTTCGTGTTTGTATCGTCCATGTTTGTCTCTTTGGGTTGGCAAATACTCTTCATATCGGCTTATCAAGTAAAATGAAGCCGCCAAAATATCAAACGCAAGATGTTGTTTTGGTACTTCAATGTGATTTCCTTCGTTTAGTTTTTCTTCGAAAAAAAGTTTTTGCCAAACTGCATTTTCTGAAACATAAATGTTAAATTTATTGATTTCATACTCAAACAATAAATTGCTTGCAGGAATGTTTATGCAACGATGAAAAGGCTGAGTGCTGTAATTAATTTTTGGCGATTGCGAATTTTCAAAATACTCTTCGCTTGTTGTTATTTTATAATTTAAGCCAAATCTTTGATGCAGTATTTCGTCTAAAATATAATTTAGTCGTGGCGCGTTTTCATCAATAGCATAAATTAAAAGCATGATACAAATAAACGAAGAAGCAACTTAAAAATTATGCTTTTTCAAAACCAGCAAAATCCATCACTTTTTTTGCTTTTGATTTTACCTCTTCAAGCGTGTTTGCCGTAACGGTTATGTGGCCTAATTTACGCATGGGTTTGCTTTCTTTTTTTCCGTAAAGATGAATGTAAACGCCATCCATTTCCTCTAATTCATTTAAATATTTTAATCTGTAATGCCCTGTGAAGGTAGTGTCGCCAAGCAAATTAATCATTGCAGCAGCTTGTATCAAATTGGTATTTCCCAATGGCAATCCGATTAAAATTCTAACCAATTGTTCAAACTGCGAAGTGTTGCAAGCTTCGATGGTATGATGACCGGAATTGTGTGGTCGTGGTGCAATTTCATTTATTAAAATAGTATCGTCTTGTGTTAAAAATAATTCAACCGCAAACAATCCTGGACTATTTAATGCATCAACCGCTTGCAGTGAAATCTGTTTTGCTTTTTTCTCTATATCAATTGAAATATCGGCAGGCGCAAATAAAAATGTAACAAGATTTGCAACAGCATCAAATTCCATTTCTACAATTGGATAGCATAAAATATTTCCAAACACATCTTTGGCTACAATTACCGATAACTCTTTTTTGCAGTTCACAAATTCCTCTAAAACACAAGCACCATCGAACGGAATTGCGGATGGATTGTTAAGCACTTCGTAGCTATTTAATATGCAAACGCCTTTTCCATCGTATCCGTCTTTGCGTGTTTTGGCTACAAATTTTTCTGCGCCTAAATTTTTAATTGCATTTGTCCATTCGGATTTATTTTCGACTAAAAAATAGTTTGAAGTAGGAATATTATTCTCCGAATAAAACGTTTTTTGAAGTCCTTTGTCTTGTATTATTTTTAAAATCCGTGGCGAAGGAATAATTTTTTTTCCCTCTTCTTCTAATTTTAAAAGTGCTGATGTATTTACATGCTCTATTTCGTAAGTTAACACATCGCTAATTGCTGCCAATTCGTTTATTTTTTCTTCATCAGTAAGCTTACCTAAAATAAAATTATCGGCTAATGAGTTGCAAGGACAATCCAAATCGTTTTCCAAAACATTGAATTCAACATTTAGCTTCAACGATTCTTCAATCATCATTTTGCCAAGCTGACCTCCGCCAAGTATGCCTATTTTAGTTTTGCTTGAATTCATTTTAAAGTATGGCAAAAGTAGTTTTTTTGTTTGCTGTAAACGGCAAGAAAAATGGTTTTTACTTTTTTTTATTTTTTACTTTTTGATTTTCAGTAAATCCTTCATCAAAAAACTCTACTGGAGTTATTTCAAAAGCATCAATCAATTTCATTAAACTGCTGAAACGAATATCTTCACCCTTTTCATAACGCCCATATTGAGAACGAGAAAAGCCATGGTCATAAGCAAAGTATTCGTAGCTTGAATACCCTTTTTTTATTCGTAGCTGTTTAATTCGCGTAGCTAATTTTTGAATAAACGGATTGTCGGCTTTTGATAATTTAGACATTTGCTAACAAACCAAACCATTTAACACCTAATTCGTTACCATTAAATAAAAACCACTATTTAGTTGTTTATTAATTTTTTAATGTTTCATTTGTACTATAATTAAAAAACTAAAGCTATGAAAAAGATTTCAATTTATTTCTTAATGTCATTGTGGATGTTAATTACTCTTAATTCCTGCGGCACTTATAATTTCCATCTTGGAAGGGCTTTATATAAACCAGATAAAATTCAGCCACAGGTTAAATTAGATAAAGTTAAAAAAGTTTTTCAGTTAAATAATCCTCCCGATATAGAAAATAATAAACACTTAGAGGTGGCTTCAAATAGCGAACAAATCACAGCACAGAATTTTACAACTAGTTTACCCAAAATAAATTCAAATAAAAAAGCAATTGTAATACCAACTGATAAGCCAATAAAAGCCGCCTCTACAAATCAGATTATTACCTCGCCTCTAAAAAAACAAGTATCATCTACAGTACAAGAAGATAAAAAAGGAAGTCCGCAAAGCGTTGGTCTTGCCTTAGCGATTGCGGGTTTAGTAGTATTACTATTTGTTTCTATTTTATTAGGCTTAGTTCTTTTGATTGTAGGTCTTATTTTAGCTGTTATGTAAAAACCCTTAGCAAACTAAAAAGATTTTTGTGAAAGCACGTTTAGATAAAATTTTTCATAAACAGGCACAATCGTATTGATATCAAATTCAAGTGCGCGTTTTAATGCATTTGCTTTAAATTCGTTTAAACGATTTTCGTCTTCTAATAAATAAACACCTTTGGCTGCCATGCTTTCCACATCGCCAACGGCACACATAAATCCCGTTTCGCCTTCAATTATCAATTCGGGTATTCCGCCTGCATTGCTTGCAATTACTGGCACTTCGCAAGCCATAGCTTCCAATGCAGCAAGTCCAAAACTTTCTGTTTCGCTTGGCATTAAAAACAAATCGCAAATGGATAAAATTTCTTCAACGGTATTTTGCTTTCCTAAAAAACTAACGTGATTGCAAATGTCTAATTCGCGGCTCAATAATTCGGCATTGTGCCTTTCAGGACCATCGCCAACTAATATTAATTTGGCTGGTATTTTTTCGACTATTTTAGCAAATATTTTTAGTACATCTCCCACACGTTTTACTTTTCTAAAGTTGGATGTATGAACTATTAATTTTTCGTTGCCAGGCGCAATTGATTTTTTAAATGGCTCTTTTGATTGTTTTTGAAAACGATTAAAGTCAATAAAATTTGGTATAACTTCAATATGTTTTTTGGTGTTAAAAAATTTGTAGGTGTCTCGTTTCAATGATTCGGAAACTGATGTTACCGCATCAGACATATTGATGGAATGAGTTACTACTGGTTCAAACGAAGTGTCTTTGCCAACCAATGTGATATCAGTTCCATGTAGCGTTGTAATTACAGGTATTTTTATTCCTTGGCTTGCCAATATTTGTTTTGCCAAAATTGCAGCCGATGCATGAGGAATGGCATAATGCACATGAAGCAAATCCAATTTTTCAAATTTCACTACATCAACAAGTCGGCTAGTTAAAGAGGTTTCGTAAGGCGGAAAATCAAACAAAGGATAGGTGCTAACATTGACCTCATGAAAGAAAATGTTTTTATCAAAAAAATCTAATCGCTCGGGTTGTTTGTATGAAATAAAATGAACAGAATGGCCACGTTGTGCCAAAGATTTACCCAATTCGGTTGCTACCACACCGCTTCCACCATAAGTTGGATAGCATACAATTCCAATTTTCATTTTAAAAATAATTTACACTTGAAGGCGCAAATGTCTGCAATTTGATTTTGATAAACACTATTCGTGTTAAACCTTTCTCGCTAAAACTTTCAAAACCTTTTCTACAATATTTGAAGTATCCAATCCGTATTTTATCATCAACTCATCGGGCGTTCCACTCTCGCCAAAGCTGTCGTTTACAGCTACCATTTCGCCAGGTGTTGGCAAATTGCGAGCTAATAACTGAAAAATGCTATCGCCCAATCCGCCATTCATCTGATGCTCTTCGGCCGTTACTACACAACGAGTTTTTCTAACTGAATTCAACACTGCATTATCGTCAAGCGGTTTTATGGTATGAATATTTATTATTTCGGCATGTATTCCTTTTTCAGCCAAAATATGACCGGCTTCAATTGCTTTCCAAACCAAATGCCCAGTCGCAAAAATTGAAACATCAGCACCTTCGTTTAGCACAATTGCTTTTCCAATTTCGAAGTGTTGATTTTCGGGTGTAAAATTAGGAACCGCAGGACGACCAAATCTTAAATAAACCGGACCCAAATGTTTTGAAATGGCAATGGTTGCTGCTTTGGTTTGATTGAAATCGCAGGGATTTATAACTACCATATTTGGCAGCATTTTCATTAATCCTAAATCTTCCAAAATCTGGTGTGTTGCACCGTCTTCGCCCAATGTTATGCCTGCATGCGAAGCGCAAATTTTTACGTTTTTATTTGAATACGCTATTGATTGTCTAATTTGATCGTACACTCTTCCGGTCGAAAAATTAGCAAAAGTTCCGGTGTATGGAATGTATCCGCCAATGGTTAATCCTGCAGCAACTCCCATCATATTTGCTTCGGCAACTCCTGCTTGAAAAAACCGTGTCGGAAAATCTTTTTGGAATGCATCCATTTTTAATGATCCCGTTAAGTCTGCACACAATCCAAGTACTTTTGGGTTGGTTTTTCCAAGTTCGTGTAAGCCAACACCAAAGCCGCTTCGTGTGTCTTTTACATTTTGTATTTCGAATGTTTTCATAGTTTTAATTTTTTATGGCTGTCATGCTGAAGAACGGAGCATCTTTATTAGATTTTCACTTTGTTCAGAATGACAGCAGCCATTTAGTTTAATGTAATATTTGTTGCCTGTCCGCTTGTTACTTTAAATTCTCGGACAAATGAATTGTTGCTTCTTGTCGAACCTTTTGCTCGGTAAATTAATTTATAATCTCCTGGCTGTATCACCAAAAAATGTCTTCTGTTTTCAACTGGTAGTTTGCAAACCCAAATCATTTCACCGCGAATTATTTGATACACATCGGCATAAAATTCCTGTACTTGACAGGTTACAGTCAACTTGCCAGGTTGTGGCAATTGTATAGTTGTTAGTTTGCTTTGATCAATCGACACATTTGGATAGAGAAATCGAGGAAGCGTTAAAACCTCTAAATCGTATTTCCCTATTAAATATTTTTCTTTTGTGTTGGCAAGCTGCACGTGCAGCGTTTTGTTTTGCCCCGGTTGTTTTACGATAAATTTAAGTTCGTTGTAGTTTGTGATTCCTTCTACTTTTACCATCAATTCGCCTTGTGCTCCATCAACGCCAATTATTGTGTGTTTGCCTGGCGTTACTACAATATCTTCTTTTACTACCTGCGGAATGGTATGTACTACCATTTTATATTTGTACAAAGGATCGAGCTGAATGGTGTCAGGATTTCCGCGCTCGTTTATTGTATGCATGTAATTGTACATAAGCTGCTTTGAATCCATGTCATAAAAACTCATGTTTACATTGCTTTCAGTTGGACGGCTGTAAATGTCCAAAAGGTTTACTTGAGCCGTTGTATTATTAAGCGCTTGTGAAACCACAATGTTCAACACGTTATTAAAACTTTCTTCGGTGTTGGCATCGTAATATCTTCCAACGCATTCAAATGCTTTTTGAAATGCATCGGTAGTTCCCAATCCAATAATAAATGGCTTTAATATTATGCCTTGACTTTGAAGCGCTTCGCTTACTGCACAAGGGTCTCCAGCACATTCTTCGATACCATCGGTTATTAAAATTATTACATTTCTAACGTTTGGTTCTTTTGGAAAATCGTTTGCAGATTCCTGCAACGAATGAGCAATTAATGTAGTTCCTTTCGGAGTTATTGATGCAATTCTTTTTTGTATTTCAGCGTGGTTGTCTTTTTTAAATGCAACTTCAAGTCGTGTGTCGCTGCAATCTTTTCGATTTGGTGGAGATGTATGTCCATAAACGCGCAATGCCAATTCAACACCTTTGGCATTTTCTAAACTATCAATAATTTTAGATAAAAGTTTTTTGGCCACATTGATTCGAGTGTCTTTATCCATGCGAGCATACATGCTACCCGAAGCGTCAAGTAAAAATAAAATTCTTGTTTTGTTGGTGCGATAATTTTGTTGCGCTGAACTTGAAAAAACTAAAAGTATCAGCACCAAAAAAATGCAAATACGCAGATAAACGGATATGAAAATTTGCTTGTCGATATTTTTAAAAAACGTAATCAATAAACTAATTATTTTGTATGGTTTTATTTTTTAATAATGAAATTAATAATCAAGCAAAGACGAAGGCAACTGTGACAATGCATTTTCAAGCTCAGCATCATTTGGCGCTACACCGTGCCATTTGTGGCTTCCCATCATAAAATCAACTGGATAACCCATTTCGGTACTCATAACTATGAAAACAGGTTTTCCTTTTCCGCTTAACGATTTTGCTTCATTCATCGTTTGTAATATACTTTCAAAATCGTGGCCATTCATATTCAAAACTTCCCAACCAAATGACAGCAATCGTGTCTTTAAATTCTCGCTGCTTATTCCCATTATATTTTTTGTTTGCCCATCAATTTGTTGCCCATTGCTATCAATAGTTACAATTAAATTGTCAACTTTATTTTGCGCAGCAAACATAAAAGCTTCCCAATTTTGCCCTTCTTGAATTTCGCCATCACCCATTAATGCATACACTAAACTAGTGTCGTTGTTTAGTTTTTTTGATAAAGCAATTCCTATCGAAACTGAAACGCCTTGACCAAGCGAACCTGTTGCAATTCGTACTCCAGGCAAATGCTCGGCAGTTGCTGGGTGGCCTTGCAAACGCGAATTTATTTTTCTGAAAGTTTTCAATTCATCCAATTCAAAATATCCAGAACGAGCTAATGTGCTGTAAAAAACAGGCGATATATGTCCGTTAGACAAAATAAAAACATCTTCATTAATGCCATCCATATTGAATTTCGGATTGTGATGCATTATTTCAAAATACAAAGCCGTAAAGAAATCGGCACATCCTATTGATCCACCAGGATGGCCACTTTTACAAGCATGTACCATGCGTAAAACATCCCTTCTAATCTGTGTTGCGGTTTCTTGTAATTGCTTTATATCGGCCATTATTTTTTAGTAGATGTTTGCGAAAATAATCAACGTGTTTGATTGGCTGAAACTTTTGTTTGCACAAAGTATCAATATTTATTTTGCCCTCGTTTTTTATATTCAAAAGTGCTTTTCGTACCTTGTTCAATACATTGTCGTTGCTGTGTTATTAATTAGTAAGCAAGTACAATTACTTAAAAATTACATTTGCGTATGTCTATAAATATCATACTTTATTCGGTAATTGCTTATTTCGGATTGCTGCTTTTAATAGCGTGGTACACTTCGCGCAATGCCGATACCAATTCGTATTTTAAAGGCAACAAACAATCGCCTTGGTTTATTGTAGCTTTTGGATTAATTGGCGATTCGCTTTCGGGAGTTACATTTATTTCTGTTCCGGGCGATGTGGGTAAAAATGATTTCAGCTATTTGCAAATGGTATTGGGTTATGTGATTGGTTATTTGGTGATAGCTCAAGTTTTGTTGCCACTTTATTACCGACTAAATTTAACATCGATTTACAGTTATTTGGGACAGCGCTTCGGAAAATTATCACAAAAAAGCGGTTCGTTTTTCTTTTTACTTTCAAGGCTGGTTGGTGCTGCGTTTCGTTTATACATTGCGCTGATTGTTTTGGATATTTATTTTTTCAAAGCATTTAATATTCCATTTGCTCTTTCTGCAAGTATTGTCATTGCATTAATTTTGCTTTACACATACAAAGGCGGTATAAAAACATTGGTGTGGACCGATACCTTACAATCTTGTTTTTTATTGCTGGGCGTTTTTATGTCCCTTTATGTAATATCAAGTGAATTGAATTTTAGTTTTTCGGACATGATAACTGCTGTCAAAGAAAGTCCACACAGTCGCGTTTTCTTTTTTGATGATTGGCTAAGCAAAAACAATTTCTTTAAACAGTTTTTGGGCGGAATGTTTATCGCAATAGTAATGACCGGACTTGACCAAAACATGATGCAAAAAAATCTGAGTTGTCGAACATTGGCTGATGCACAAAAAAATATTCGTTGGTTTAGTATCGTAGTTGTATTAATCAATTTGCTTTTTCTATCGCTTGGCGCATTGTTGTACATTTATGCTCAATCAAAAAACATTTCGCTTCCAACAAAAACCGATCAATTATTTCCGTTAATTGCATTGAATTATATTGGTGGAATTGGTGCAATATTTTTTATTCTTGGCATTACAGCTGCAACATTTAGCAGTGCCGATAGCGTGCTTACAACACTTACAACTTCATTTTGCATCGATTTTTTAAATTACGATGAGAAACACGAAAGCCAAAAATCAAAACGCAAACGCCAACTCATTCACGTTTCGTTTGCTTTATTGCTTTTAGTAATTATTCTAATTTTTAAAGAGTGGAACAATGAATCTATAATTGGTCAAGTGTTTAAATTTGCAGGATTTACATACGGGCCACTTTTGGGTTTATTTGCTTTCGGATTGTTTAATAAATCAAAAGTAAACGACCGATTGGTTCCATTGGTTTGTTGCGTTTCGCCTATCGTTTGTTTTGTAATCGATGCTAATTCTAAAGCGTGGTTTGGCGGTTTGGAATTTGGAAATTCTATGCTGATTTTAAATGGCCTAATAACTTTTGCAGGACTTTGGTTTATTAGTAAAAAATAAAAGCAAAGTTTTGTTAAACTCTTGCAACAACTCTTTGGTTGCTTGTTTTCCAAACTGTTTTTAGCAACAAATCTAAACCACTTACAAATGCCGTAAGAGGAATGTTGTTCAAACTCCAAAACTTTGAGAAAGGAATTTTTTTATCAAAAAACAAATGATGCATGCTTTGAACCCAAAACGCAGGACTCAATAAAAACTCTTGTCGTACAATTGCAAATCCCTGTTTTTCTAAATGCATTTGCAAAGTTTTGTCTGAATAGATATTAAAGTGACGCGGTATATGATATCCACCCCAATATTTATTTTTGAAAATCTGATGATCCAGTGAATCAAAATTTGGGGTTTCAATGATAACAATGCCACCGTGATTTAAAATTTCTTTGCACTTTATCAAAATCGCATCTGGATTGTACAAATGCTCAATTAATTGATTCATGATAATGCAATCGTATTTTTTTTCGAACGCAATGGTTTCAAAATTTCCAAGTTTAAAATGAATGCCTTTTCCTTTTAATCTTTCCAGTCTTTTTTCTTCAAATTCATTGGCTGTCAAATCCCAAGTTTCGGGACCAAAACGTTTGAGCGATTCAATTAAAATCCCACTTCCACTTCCTATTTCAATAATATTTGCTTTTGCAGGAATGTATTTTTTGTAATCATTTACTTTGCTCATCTGCACCTTATCGCGCATAAATTTAACCACAGGATTCAACGCAGATTCAAATTGATAGGGCTGATAATTATCCGGATAAATTACTGGCAACTCTTGTACATCAGGAACATTTTTTAAAAACAAATGTCCACATTCATCACAATTTACATAATGAAAATCAAGAGTTGATGTCTCGTATTCGTAATCTGTACCTGTTGTGTGAAGCGAATTTTTTTTTGAGCCACAGATATTACAACTTTCAATTTCTACTAGTTTCATTCAAGGCAATGATACTGATTTTGGAATTATTAAGTTAGCGCTTTGGAGTATTTAATATTGGCAGCGCCTTAAAAAAATTCTTTATGTGATTAAAGTACGAATTGCGAGTGTGAGTTGAATAGTTGTATTCGTTTTGTTGCATCAGTATTTTTAATTTTGGTAAATTGTAATAGGGGATATACATGTATTCGTGATGCTCGTAATGAAAATTCATGTTGTGAGGCGACACGATAAATAACTCTAAAAATGGTCCATCAAAAGTAAACAATCGGTTTGATGGGCTGTTGTCAGGTTCCATAATACTGTGCTCCGCAAAACTACGAATTGTGTTTAACGGAACCATCACACCAAAAACCGCAAATCCCCAAATTATAAAATAATACAGCCATCCAAGTGTAAAATAAAAAATGCTGAAAACAATTAATTGACTTACTAAAATAGCAAACACATCTTCGGCCAAACCTTCGGGAGTTGATGCTGGCATTTCTTTTTCTTTGATATCTGTTTTTACAATTCCAAAAAGTTTAAATGCGATTTTAAAAACAAATCCAAATCCAAAAACCATCAATACCCAAGTGTAAAATTTGCTGCGCGTGTCTTTGTCGCTTGCTTTGTAGTATTGCCAATCTTTGTCCTCCATGCTCGAAAATTTTCCGTGATGATTCAAATGGTTTTTTCTGTTCAAACTCATCGGGGTAAATTGTATTGCGAGCAAAATATATCTCGTAATAAAATCGTTGATTTTTTTATTTTCATTGATTGCAAAATGCAATCCATCGTGCGCAATAATTTGCAAGCGATAAATAAAAATTCCTGAAATAATAATTGACAATATCAAAACATACACATTCTGAAAATATGCATAAGCAACTATGCTGAGCACAATGGCAGCATAATCTACCAACAAATCTTTAATCGGAATTATAGGATTGCGTTCCTTTAATTCTTGCGGCAATGCTATGCGTTTGGATTCATTCACGTTTCAAAAATAAGCTATCGAGTTTTCAATTCAAATTTTTTATCTGAACCATATTTCAGCCATTGTCAAAGTATAATTGACAAAAGCGTTTAATCCAATTTCATACTCACCGGTTTCTGTAAAATTTCCGTCTTCGTCTAACATGTTATTGGTAAAATGCGATTCGAAAATCTTGGCCGAAACTACAGAATGACTTTGCGTATAGCCAATAATTTTATTGGAAATTTGCATCAAATGAAGGCAGGGCGCTTTCCCACCTTTGCCACTGCTAACGCCTACAAACGCAAAAATTTTATTGTTAAACAATTTTTTGAATTCTGCCTCTCCAAAAATATCAAACATGTTTAAAAGTTCCGGTGTAATGCTCCAATTGTATTCGGGCGAAACCATAATAATGATATTCGACTCTGAAAGATTTTCAATTAAGTTTTTTTGAAAATCGCTTAATTTATTTTTATTCAATCCGCCTTGTGCCATTAATGGAATGTCGTAAGTGCGAAAATCTATTATGCTTGCTGTATGCTTTTTTTCAAGCAGTTTGAGTAATGCTTTAGCTACACGAATCGAATTGTTGTTTTCTCTTGCCGATCCTGAAATTATGGTTGCTCTCATACGTAATATTTTTTAACAAAACGATACAAATTAAAGTTTTCGTTTTGCATTTCTTCTTTTATTTTTTGTTCTAAATCTGTAATCACAATATTTTTTGTTCT
This sequence comes from Chitinophaga pinensis, assembly GCA_945861965.1. Lineage (GTDB taxonomy): Bacteria > Bacteroidota > Bacteroidia > UKL13-3 > UKL13-3 > CAMAWM01. The sequence continues at coordinate 28,926 of CAMAWM010000008.1, forward strand.
CTGATTTTTAATTGCCATCAAAGCTTTTTCAGCCAACAAAAAACTTTTTTTATTGCTTCTATTTTGATATGCAACATGTTTGCAAATTGCATCAAACAATTCGGGCATTCCATCGTATGTAGTTGCAATAGTTTTTATCACTTGCGTTTCCCAATCTAGCTTCGAATTGCTGTGAGCTAGTGCACATAAATTTTTATAAAAAATGTCTGCGCCATCTCTATCTGATTTGTTCAACACAAACACATCTGCAATTTCCATCACACCACTTTTTAGCGTTTGAATTTCATCACCAGCTTCGGGTACCAATACCAAAACAGTGGTATCGGCAAGCGCTGCAATCTCCACTTCACTTTGCCCTACACCAACCGTTTCTATTAACACAAAATCAAAATCTGCTGATTTTAAAATATCTGCCACTTCAAAAATTTTTGGCGCAAGACCACCCAAACTTCCTCGCGTTGCCATGCTGCGAATAAAAATATCGGGATGCAAAAAATGTTCGCTCATTCGCAATCTGTCGCCCATTAATGCGCCCTGATTAAATGGCGAACTTGGATCGATTGCAATTATTGCAACTTTCTTTTTTTGATCAATTAAATATTTTGTGAACGCATTTATTAGAGTGCTTTTTCCAGCTCCAGGTGGGCCTGTAATGCCAATAATGGGGACATATTTTTTAATTTGTAATTGCTCTAAAATTTCTTCGTATCCATCTGTTTCGTTTTCTACAAATGAAATGATACGCGCCAATGCTCGCCTATCGCCTTGTTGACTATTTTTTAAATTTTCGTTTTGCATTTAATTGTCATAACTCAAATTTGGTCCAAGCCATTTCTCAACAAATTCAACCGTTTCGCCTTTGCGTTTTGCATAATCTTCAACTTGGTCTTTTTGAATTTTCCCCACAGCAAAATATTTGCTTTCGGCATGAGAAAAATAAAAACCACTAACCGAAGCCGCTGGATACATTGCAAAGTTTTCGGTCAGTATTATTCCTGTTTCCGATTCAACATTTAGCAAATCAAATAATTTTCTTTTTTCTGTATGATCTGGACAAGCAGGATAACCGGGAGCAGGACGAATTCCATCGTATTTTTCTTTGATGATTTCCTCCACGCTTATGTTTTCATTTTTGGCATACGCCCAATATTCTTTGCGAACCAACTCGTGCATTTTTTCGGCAAATGCTTCGGCTAATCTGTCGGCAATTGCTTTTATCATGATGCTTTGGTAATCGTCATGATCTTTTTCAAATGCATCCACCAAGGATTCAATTCCTATTCCTGCCGTTACCGCAAATCCGCCCATATAATCTTGAATTCCGCTGTCTTTTGCTGCAATAAAATCGCTCAGACATAAATAATTTTGATCGGATGCCTTTTCATTTTGTTGACGTAAAAAATGTAAAACAATTTCGAATTTCGGATTTTCGATTTCGGATTTTATTTCAATGTCATCTCCAATTGAATTTGCTTCCCAAAAACCAATTACACCTTTTGCTTTCAATAATTTTTTGCTGATGACTTCGTCTAACATTTTATTCGCATCGTCAAACAATTTTTTTGACTCAATGCCAATTATTTGGTCATCAAAAATAGCTGGATATTTTCCGCTCAATTCCCATGTTTGAAAAAATGGAGTCCAATCAATGCTGCCTCTCAATTGCTCTAACGAAAAATCATCAAATACTTTTGTTCCTAAAAATATGGGTTTAACAATAGCATTAAATTCTAATTTCATTTTGTGTTCTCTTGCTTTTTTAATCGACACAAAATTCTTGTCTTTTTTTCTATTTTTATAGTCAATACGAAACTGTTCGTAATCGGCTTTAAATTTTTTCTTGGTAGCGTCTCTTTGTGTTTTGCTGATTAAACTTTGCGCTACCGGAACACTTTTGCTAGCATCAAGTACGTGTACAACTGGTCCTGAATAATGGGGATCAATTTTTACCGATGTGTGCGCCCGCGAAGTTGTCGCTCCGCCAATGAGTAGCGGCAAGTCCATTCCCAATCTCTCCATTTCTTTTGCAACATGTACCATTTCGTCCAAGCTTGGTGTAATCAATCCGCTTAAACCGATAACGTCTACATTTTCTTCAATTGCTTTTGCTATAATTTTTTCGGCAGGTACCATAACGCCCATATCAATTATTTCAAAATTATTGCAAGCAAGAACAACGCCCACAATATTTTTTCCAATATCGTGCACATCGCCTTTTACTGTTGCCATTAAAATGCGTCCTTGATTTGTGCTCATGTTTCCGCTTTTGCGTTTTTCTTCGTCCATAAAAGGCATCAGATAGGCGACTGCTTTTTTCATCACACGCGCACTTTTTACTACTTGCGGCAAAAACATTTTTCCCTGACCAAACAAATCGCCCACTATATTCATTCCGGCCATCAACGGACCTTCGATTACTTCCAAAGGTTTTGGAAATTTCTGTCTGGCTTCTTCGGTATCGGTATCTATAAATTCTACAATTCCTTTTACCAATGCGTGGCTCAATCTATCTTCAACAGTGCCTTTTCGCCATTCATCGTCTATAACTGCAACCTTGCCTTTTCCTTTCACACGTTCGGCAAGTTCCAATAATCTTTCTGTAGCATCATCTCTTCTATCGAGCAAAACATCTTCAACATATTCCAACAATTCTTTGTCAATTTCATCGTACACTTCAAGCTGGCTTGGGTTTACAATTCCCATGTCCATTCCATGTTTTATGCCATGATACAAAAATGCTGAGTGCATTGCTTCGCGCACTTTGTCGTTTCCGCGAAATGAGAACGAAACATTGGAAACGCCACCTGAAATTTTTGCTCCGGGCAAATTTTCTTTAATCCATTTTGTACCCAAAAAGTAATCAAGCGCATTTCTACGATGCTCTTCCATGCCTGTTGCGACAGGAAAAATATTGGGGTCGAAAATAATATCCCCTGCCGGAAAATGAACTTTTTCGGTAAGTATCCGATAGGCTCGTTCGGCAATTTCAATTCGTCTTTCGTAATTATCGGCTTGCCCTTTTTCATCAAACAACATGACAATAACTGCTGCACCAAATCGCTTAACAATTTTTGCTTGATGAATAAATTCTTCTTCACCACCTTTCATTGAAATAGAATTTACTATGCATTTGCCTTGAACACATTTCAACCCTGCATAAATAATTTCCCATTTGCTGCTGTCAATCATTACTGGAACTCGTGCAATATCTGGCTCTGATGCAATGAGGTTTAAAAATCTAACCATCGATTCTACGCCATCAATCATTCCTTCGTCCATATTTACATCAATGATTTGAGCACCGCCATCAACCTGCTCGCGAGCAACAGAAAGTGCTTCGTCAAATTGATTTTCTCTAATTAATCGAAGAAATTTTTTTGATCCTGTAACATTGGTTCGTTCGCCAACATTTATAAAGTTTGAACCCTCGTAAATAACAAGTGGCTCAAGCCCCGAAAGTCGTAATGTATAATCTTTTGTTTCTGACATCGTTTTTACGCTAATCTATCTAATACCTAAAAGCTAGGCAGCTAAATCTAAAATTTTCCAAATCTAATAAAATCAAGCTAAAGTCTTTGAGAAAGGTAAGGATGTATTTGTTTTTTTCTTTACTTTTGAATAATAATCACAGATTTATGAAAAAATTTCTGCTTGTTTTTACTTTCCCTACAATTGTTTTTGGCGGAACTGGAAATTCTGGTTTAAACAGCGAACTGCTTTATATTTACGGAGCTGTAATTGTATTTATATTAATCGTTTTAGGGATTGATAAATTAATCAAATTCGTCCGCGCTAAATTAAAAGAACGAAGTGAAAAACTTCAAGAACAAAATCAGCAACAGGAAAATCCAGATTCAGAAATTTAAAGAATCAAAAAGTATTATTCCAATACTTTCTCAACTGGAACGTACGGAAGATTAAACGCATCCGATACGCCTTTGTAAACTACTTTTCCGCTAACTACATTTAATCCAAGTTTCAACTCTTCGTTTTCTTTGCATGCTTTTTTCCAACCTTTGTTTGCCAACTGCAAAGCATAGGGCAAAGTTGCGTTTGTAAGTGCAAGTGTCGATGTGTAAGGAACCGCTCCGGGCATGTTAGCCACACAGTAATGAATTATTCCATCAATTACATAGGTTGGATCTTCGTGTGTGGTGGGTTTGCAAGTTTCAATACATCCACCTTGATCAACGGCAACGTCAACCAAAACCGTTCCTGGTTTCATAATTTTGAGCATTTCGCGAGTAACCAAATGAGGGGCTTTTGCGCCAGGAATTAAAACAGCACCAACAACCAAATCAGCATGTTTCAAAGCTTCGCGAATATTGTATTCGTTTGAAAAAACAGTTTTAACATTGGCGGGTAAAATATCATCCAACTCGCGCAAGCGTGGAATTGAAATATCCATAATGGTAACATCTGCAGCCATTCCAGCCGCCATTTTTGCAGCTTGTGTTCCAACAATTCCGCCACCTAAAATCAACACATTTGCAGGTTTCACTCCCGGAACTCCACCAAGCAAAATACCTCTTCCGCCCATTGGTTTTTCTAAATATTTTGCGCCCTCTTGAATGCTCATTCGTCCAGCCACTTCACTCATTGGAACAAGCAAAGGTAGACTGCGATCTTTTTTCTCAACCGTTTCGTATGCAAGGCAAACCGCTTTGCTTTTTAGCATTGCTTTTGTTAGCGGTTCGTAGCTGGCAAAGTGAAAATAAGTGAACAACAATTGCCCTTCTTTTATCAAAGGATATTCTACTTTTATCGGCTCTTTCACCTTAATAATCATGTCCGATTTTTTATATATTTCGGCAATGGTTTTTAAAATTGAAGCACCTGCTTTTTTGTATTCCTCATCGCTAAATCCGCTTCCATTTCCGGCTGTGGATTGAACAAAAAGTTTGTGTCCAGCTTTGGTAAGTGCTGATATGCCGGCAGGTGTTAAGCCCACTCGATTTTCGTTATTTTTAATTTCTTTCGGAACACCTATTATCATGGTTGTTTTTATTTGATTTTGGGGCTGCAAATTAGTTTTAAAATTTGAAATAGAAAATTGAGTTGTGGCAGGAAAATACTTTAGTTTAATATAATAAAAATAAAGGCACTTAAGAATTGCAACTAAACCAATCCCAATTCTTTTTTCAAAAACCTTGCAGTATGGCTTTTCTTTTCCTTGCAAATTTCCTCTGGTGTTCCTTCGCATAAAATTTCTCCACCGTATTTTCCACCTTCGGGTCCTAAATCAATTACGTGGTCTGCTACTTTTATCACATCCATATTGTGCTCAATTACCAAAACGGTATTTCCTTTGTCAACCAATTTTTGCAACACATTCAACAGCACGCGCACATCTTCAAAATGCAAGCCCGTGGTGGGTTCGTCCAAAATATAAAAAGTATTTCCTGTATCGCGTTTGCTCAGTTCGGTTGCTAATTTTACGCGTTGCGCTTCGCCTCCACTCAAGGTTGTACTTTGTTGTCCAAGCGTTATGTAATCTAATCCCACATCGTGCAGGGTTTTAATTTTGCGTAAAATTTGGGGTGTGTTTTCAAAAAAATGTACCGCTTCTTCCACGCTCATATCCAGCACATCGTTTATCGATTTTCCTTTAAATCGAACTTCCAGCGTTTCGCGGTTGTAGCGTTTGCCGTTGCAGGTTTCGCACTTAACATACACATCGGGCAAAAAATTCATTTCGATGGTTCGCATTCCAGCGCCCTGACAAGTTTCGCAGCGCCCACCTTTTACATTAAATGAAAATCGCCCGGGCTTGTATCCTCTAATTTTTGCTTCGGGCAAACCCGAATACAAATTTCTAATTTCGGCAAAAACTTCGACATACGTTGCGGGATTGCTTCGCGGTGTTCGGCCAATTGGGCTTTGATCAATTTCAATTACTTTGTCAATATGTTCAAGCCCTTTAAAATCTGCATAAGGCAAAGGTTTTTGATGAGAGCCATAAAAATGTTGACGAAGAATAGGATACAAAGTTTCGTTGATTAAAGTTGATTTTCCGCTTCCGCTTACCCCGCTTACACAAATAAATTTAGCAAGTGGAAATTCGACTGAAACATTTTTTAAATTATTGCCGCTTGCGTTTTTCAAAACCAATTTTTTGCCGTTTCCTTTTCTTCTAATTTTTGGAACCTCAATTTCTTTTATCCCATTTAAATACTGCGCGGTTGACGAATTAGATTTTAAAATATCGGCCAATGTGCCTTCGGCAGCAATGTGCCCACCGTGAATTCCGGCACCAAATCCTAAGTCTAAAATATAATCGCTTTCGGCCATCATGTCTTTGTCGTGCTCCACCACAATTACACTATTGCCAACATCTCGCAATTCTTTCAGCGATTCAATCAAACGATGGTTATCGCGTTGGTGTAAACCAATGCTGGGCTCGTCTAAAATATACAACACGCCAACCAATTGCGAACCGATTTGTGTAGCCAAACGAATACGCTGTGCTTCACCACCACTCAGGGTTTTTGAAGGCGAATTCAAAGTGAGATAATCTATTCCAACATTCAACAAGAATTTTATGCGATTGCGAATTTCTTTTAAAATTTCGGTTGCAATTTTCTGCTGTTTCTCATTCAAAAAACTTTCCGCTTTATCAAACCAAATAGCAAGTTGATTGATTTCCATTTGCGCCAAGTCTGCGATATTTTTATCGCCAATTTTATAATGTAAAGATTCTTTTTTTAATCGTGTTCCGTTGCATTCGCTGCAGTTTTGAATTTGCATAAATTCTTCGGCCCAACGATAAATTGCATCGTAACTTTTTTCGTGATAATGCCGTGTGATTAGTGGAACAATTCCTTCCCACTTCGAGTTCCAATTTTGTGCTTGTCCGCCATAGGTTGTTTCAACAGGAATGGATTCGTCAATTCCATACAATATTGCTTGCATTGCATCGGCAGAAATTTTTTCGATGGGATCGGCAAAACTAAATTTATACATTTTTGACAAAGTGCGCAACTGCATAAAAGTCCAGTTTTCTCGGGCTTCGCCAAGCGGAACAATTGCACCTTTGTTGATGTTTGACTTTCTATCAGGAATAATTGCATTTTCGTCAATGCTGCTTGTAAGTCCCAAACCATCGCAAGCCGGACAAGCGCCATAAGGCGAGTTAAACGAAAACGAATTGGGTTGTGGCTCATCGTAACTGATTCCGCTTTTGGAGTCCATTAAAAATTTACTGAAATGAAAACTTTTATTCAAATCGTTATCCAACAAAACCAAAGTTCCTTTTCCCATTTTCAATGCGCTTTTAATACTTTCGGCAATTCTAAATCGCGCATCTTTTTTTGGTTCAATTCTATCAATTAAGACTTCAATATCATGAATTTTATACCGATCCAATTGCATTTTAGGAACGATTTCTTTTAATTCTCCGTCAATGCGAACTTTTGTAAAACCTTGCTTTCTTATTTGCTGAAACAATTCGCGGTAATGTCCTTTTCGGCCTTTAATTATGGGAGCAAGAATTGAAATTTTTTTGTTTTCGAACTGCTGAATAATGGAAGAAATTATTTGCTCTTCAGAAAGTTTCAGCATTTTTTCGCCACTTACATAACTGTAAGCATCGGCTGCACGAGCAAAAAGCAAACGCAAAAAATCATAAATCTCTGTAATGGTTCCAACCGTTGAACGAGGATTTTTATTGACTGTTTTTTGTTCAATGGAAATGACAGGCGAAAGCCCGTTTATTTTGTCAACGTCAGGCCTTTCCATATTGCCTATAAACTGTCGTGCATAGGCCGAAAAACTTTCCATGTATCTGCGTTGGCCTTCGGCAAATATGGTATCAAAAGCCAAAGATGATTTTCCGCTTCCACTCAATCCAGTAATGGTTACCAATTTATTTCTTGGAATTTTTACATCAATGTTTTTTAAATTGTGTTCGCGCGCACCAAACACCTCAATGAATTCTTCTTCAGTTTGAGATTCTTTTTTTGCTATATTTTCAGTTTGAGATTGCACGTATTTTTTGCTTCTATTAAATATCAATCGTTCATCAACAGCTTAAAATAAAAAAGAGGATTGCGAAGTTTGGCGCGCAAGTCTAAATCCTCGAACATGCAACTGATGGTTTCGCGAAGAGCTTTGTTTTTGTGCGCTTTGTTCACTACAAAATTAAAAAGCCACGGATATTTACACATTTTTTGCAGCGTGTGACTTAGCTTTAATTCGCTCCATTGTCTTGAGTAAAAAGAGTGGTCGTACGCCAAATTAAATTCAGCATCAAAACGATTTTTTTTCAAACAATCTGCTATGTGATTTGCTGCCAACATTCCGCTATACATTGCATTTCCAATTCCTTCACCGGTAAATGGATCAATTAAACTTGCAGCATCGCCAGTTAATAAAAAACCATTTCCGCTGATGGGTCTTTTTTTGCTTCCCAAGGGCAATCCCCAGCCATTTATTTTTCCAACTAATTTAGCATTCTCAAAACGATGCTTGATGTTTTTATTATTAGCAATTGCGCGAAGCATATCGTCTTTCAAATTAATTTTCTTTTTGCTAACTGTTGCGCTTAACATGCCTGCGCCCACATTGGCTTGTCCGTTTGGCAAAGGAAAAATCCAAAAATATCCGGGAAGCAGTTCTTCAAGAAAATGCAATTCGATAAAATTTTGAGCATGCAATTCTGAAACGCCTTCGTAGTAAGCGCGAATTCCAGCACAATAATGTTGGTTTTCTTTTTTGTTGGGTGAAAGTTTTTTGGCAACAATCGAACGATCGCCTTCGGCTCCAATTATCAATTGCGAGTTGTGAATTGTGAATTGCGAGTTGTTTTTCTCGTAAATTATTTGAAAATTTTTGCCTCCAGTTTTTATATCTAACACTTCTGCGCCTTCTATTATATTAGCATAGTTTTTATCCAACAATTGAAAAAGCGAATGATCAAAATCAACGCGTTTTGAAATAAATCCTGGTGCGTATTTTTCATTGCTCATGTCCGACTTAAATGGAATGTCAATTCCCTTTCCGTTTGGCGCAACAAATTTTACGCCCCAACTATCCATATATTTTTGTTTGTCTGAATTGTAATTGTTCATCAATTTTTCATCCAATTGATTCATTACATAAACAACTTTGCCGCTTAGCGCATCACCACAAACTTTGTCGCGCGGAAAAATTGCTTTGTCAAGTATGGTATGCGGAATTTTTAGTTTGGATAAAAACAACGATGTGCTACATCCTGAAGGCCCTGCACCAACTATTACAATATCGGTTTCTTTCATTTTTTGCTTCGCAATAATAAAACGAAAAAAGTACTTTACTTCTCGCTGTTTTATTTTGAAGAGTTAAATAGTATTTTTGAACAAAAAATTACAGATGAAACAGGTAGGAATAATAATGGGAAGCGACAGTGATTTGGAGATAATGCAAGATGCTGCAAAAGTTTTGGATGAATTTAATATTGATTACGAAATAACGGTTGTGTCGGCACATCGAACGCCACAACGCATGTTTGACTATGCCAAAAGTGCAAAAGAGCGCGGGCTAAAAGTTATAATTGCTGGCGCAGGCGGTGCGGCACATTTGCCGGGAATGGTGGCTTCCATTACTACTTTGCCGGTAATTGGAGTTCCAGTAAAATTAAAAACGATGGATGGTCTGGATTCGCTTTTGTCTATTGTTCAAATGCCAGGCGGTGTTCCGGTGGCTGCAGTTGCAATCAACAACGCAAAAAATGCAGCGATACTTGCTGCTCAAATTTTAGCATTAAGCAACGAAGAACTTTCGAATAAAATGCATGCATATAAAAATCAAATGCAACAAGATGTTGAAGAAAAAGCAAAGAAAATGGAACAAGGCCGAGGCAAAATCGGTTTCAAATAAAAACCTTAAAACGATACAAAAACAAAAAAGCCAGACTATTCGTTCTGGCTTTTTTTATGCAGTAAAAGTTGGTAATTATTCTTTGTTGAATTTTTGAATTATCAATCCTTTTTCGGTGATTGATTGCAATACATACATTCCTGTTTGCAATGCATTCACATCAATTAAACCGTTTGTACTTTCTCCGCTTTGAATTTCGCGTCCCATCAAATCCAAAATGCTGTATTTGTTTTTAACAACGCCATCAATAAATAAAATATCCTTAACTGGATTTGGGTACACTGAATATTCTTTGATGGATAGTTTTGGCAATCCAATTCCCGAGCCATCGTAATCTAAAATAACAGCAATTTTTTGGATGTCTTTGTTAAATGCAAGCGAATCGCCAACAAGTCCGGCTAGAATAACTTTAAAAACTTTTTGCCCAAAAAAAGTTGTGTTGGCAACAGGATTTATTTTTATAAACTGTGTCATTCTAAACCCTTTTAAATAAGGCGCAAAGGTGATGATTATTGGACTTGAAATTCTGTAGTGTTCGTTGTTTTTTGCAGTACTATCGCTAATGTAAACAGTAATACCGTATTCCTGATTGGTCGAATCGTTGTTGTCTTTCCAGCCATAATTATACAAACTGATTGGAATTGCAGCGTTGGTATCCAAAATGTTAAAATTGTCGTAAGTGGGATATTCAAAACCAATTCTAATTTGTGCTTTAGACAAAGTAGAAACGGCAATAAAAACGATTAAAAGAGTGTAAATTTTTTTCATAACAAATAATTTATAATGCGTGCAATAAATAGATTTTTTTTGATTTACAAGTATAGTCCTTTTATTGATTAAGGCAAATACCAAAAGGTTGCATCGATTTTACCTTATTCTTACTTTGTCGCCCGACTTCAATTCCGACAAGCTCGATTCGTTAATTCTTCGCAGCGTTGCAATATTTACATTGTATTTTCGTGCTATTGCAAAAAGCGTTTCGCCCTTTTCAACCACATGGTAAAACGATTCGCTTGCTGGTGTTTGCACTTCTATTATTTCTATTGTTTCGGTTTCTTTAATTGGCACTACAATTAAATTTTCGCCCAGTTGAATCTCGTCCGAAACTTTATCGTTCAATGCTTTTAATTCAGACAAAGAAATGTTGTAAATTTTAGCAATTGAAAACAACGTTTCGCCTTGCCTTACCACATGATTTCCGGGCTGTGGCTGCGGCTCTTTGGTGTCTGCCGATGGTAGGTTTGGGTTTATAATAATTCTTTGCCCTACTTGAATAGTATTTTCCTGAATGTTGTTTAAATATTGCAACGCATCTACTCTCACATTGTATTTTTTGGCAATTCCATAAAGTGTTTCGCCTGCTTGTATGGTATAAAAAAATGATAATTCGCTTTTCTTTTCTTCTGCAGTATCCAATTTGTTCGATGTGTTTTCGATTGCAGGCATTGTCGCAATATTTTTTTCCGGATTTTCATACACGCTGTCGTTTTCCAGCGCCTTATCTATTGATATTTCTTTAACGCTTTCAAGCATTAAAACTGCTTCGCGTAGTTTTAATCTTGTTTTGCGATTGAGGTTTAAAAAAAGCGTCTCGCCACTTCGTGGTTCTTGTCCTTCTTTGATGTTGTTTCTTTCGTAAAGCCGTCCCAATTTTATAGCAAAACGCTGTGAAATGCTATGCATGTTGTCGGAGATTCCTACAACATAAAAATCTTGTTGTGCTTTGTTTTTTTTGTTTTTTAAATACACCGTATCTCCGGCTTGCAGTATTTCATTTTTTCCAAAATTGTTGTACTTGTATAGTTGATAAACTTTCAAATCGTAGTTCAATGCAATTTCGGCCAAACTTTGATGGGGTTTTGTTACAATAGCCGGCACTTCGTTTACGCTAATTTCCTTTCCGTAATTTTTAATATTATCAATTTTGGCTTCGTGTAAATCTTTGCTTTCCTCGTTGCTTATTTTTGTTTCGTCAAAGCGTTGAAGATTGTGGCGTTCGATAAATGCAATTAGCAATTCGGGGTATTGCGGATTGGTGGCATAGCCCGCTTTTTTCAATCCGTAAGCCCAAGCTTTGTAATCGTTGCTTTTCAAATCAAAAAGAAAAGCATAGCGCTGACCTTTGAGCAAAAACTCTGAATGGTCGCGGTAACTATCAATTACCGCATCGTATTTTCTAAAACATTCTTGTGGCGCATCGTCATCCTCAGAAATGGTATCGCCTTTCCAAGTGTTTTTGCATTTTATTCCAAAATGATTTTTTGCTTCAGTGGCCAATCTGCTATTGCCGTTGCCGCTTTCTAATATTCCTTGCGCAATGGTGATGCTTGCCGGAATGCGGCTTCTAAACATTTCTTCAACTGCCAATGGCGAATATTTTTCGATGTATTGCTCGGCTGTCATTTGTGCTTTTGTGGCATCGTTTTGGGCATACACAAACAGCTGAACCAAGCTAAAAAAACCAAGTAAACTTTTCTTTATCATCCAACAGTATTTTCTGATTACAAAAGTAATTATAGCGGCATTCAGAAAAAAAAATTTAATGCAGATTGTGCCAACAATAAACAGAGCTTGTATAAAATTAAATACGATTTTTTTGGCTTTTGGAATTGAGAAAAACAAATGCTAAGATTTGCAGTGTGTCTCGTCCTGAAATAGGTTTACACAAAAAAGTGTAAAACATGGACAAAAAAAGCATTCAGTAATTAATTTCAACACACTAAGCAATGCTCATCATTTGTCATTGCCAAATCAAATCAATAATTGTTTCTTTGTTTCGATGTCTAAAAAATTATTTGATACCAAAAAGGCCGAAGAAAAAGCAGTATTGGTATCTGCACTTACACCTATCATAAAACCAGATCAAGCGCAGGAATACATGGATGAATTGGCGTTTTTAACTTTAACTGCGGGCGCTGTTGTCAAAAAAACGTTTACGCAAAGAATGTCTTATCCAAATCCTCGAACCTATGTGGGGCAAGGAAAACTTGACGAAATTGCAGAATTTGTAAAACTGCAACAAATAGATTTGGTCATTTTTGATGATGAACTTTCGCCTTCACAAATTAGAAACATAGAGCAAACCATACAATGCAAAATATTGGATCGAAGCAATTTGATACTTGATATTTTTGCAAAGCGTGCACGCTCGGCTCAGGCAAAATTGCAGGTAGAATTAGCGCAAGCTCAATATCTGTTGCCACGGCTTACGCGCATGTGGACGCATTTGAGCAAACACAAAGGCGGAATTGGAATGAAGGGCCCGGGCGAAACGGAAATTGAAACTGATAGGCGTGTGCTGCGAAGTACCATTACAAAACTACAGCGCAGACTTGATGAAATAGATAAACAAGCAAGCACGCGAAGAAAAAACCGTGACGAAAAAACGCGTGTAGCTTTGGTTGGATACACCAATGTGGGCAAATCAACCATTATGAATTTGTTGAGCAAAAGCGATGTGTTGGCCGAAAATAAATTGTTTGCCACGCTTGATAGTACCGTTAGAAAAGTAGTGTTTGAAAATGTGCCTTTTTTGATAAGCGATACGGTTGGTTTTATTCGAAAACTTCCGCATCAATTGGTCGAGTGTTTTAAGTCGACATTAGACGAAATTAGAGAATCGGATTTGCTGATACATGTCGTGGATATTAGCCACCCAAATTTTGAAGAGCAATTGCATGTAGTAAACAGAACATTGCTTGAAATTGGTGCGGCTGATAAAAAAATGTTACTTGTTTTTAATAAAATAGACCAACTGAAAGAACCGCTTGAACCCGATGATCCATTTGGAGAAAACACCGACCATCGTCCTTATATCGAGCGCTTAAAAAACACTTGGATGGCTAAAGAAAATTCGCCTGTTGTATTTATTTCGGCCGCTAAAAAAATGAATCTACAAGAGCTGAGAAGCAAACTTATTGAATGCATAAAAAAATAAACCCAACCTATAAAAAATAAGTTGGGTTTAGTCTATTAAAAACTTCGCAATTTTTTGCCGAGTGTTTTACTCAACAATTAATTTATTTGGTTTCTTCTTTTTTAATTTCAGCTTTTGCTTCAGATTTTTTTTGGCAGCATGATTTTTTAGTTGCACATTTTTTATCGTCTTTTGTTGCTGCATCGCTACAAGCTTTTTCTTTTTTAGCAGCGCAACACGATTTCTTATCTTTTTGTGCAGGTTTGTCAATTGCATCGCCTGATACTACCGCATCTTTAACTACCAATTCGGTAGATGTGTTAGCAGCAGGTGCTGGTTGTGATTGACTTTGTGCGTTGCTTGCATAAGTGAATGCAGCGAAAGCTGCCAATACGAAAATTTTTTTCATGATGTTATTTTTTTTAAAGTGTTAATTTTTAATAAAGTGCGAATATAAAAGAAAATCAATACATATCTGCAAGTTTACATTTCGATTTTTTGCAATTAAATTAATTGCTGCTTAAGCTTCCAATTTGTTTAACCCGTAACAAAATTTAATTTGCAAAGGTTTAAAAACATTCAAATTTGTCAGCCGGAAAATTATACATTGTCCCAACTCCCATCGGAAACCTTGAAGACATTACGCTTAGGGCAATTCGGATTTTGGGCGAAGTGGATTTTATTTTAGCCGAAGACACCCGTCAAAGCATAAAACTGCTGAATCATTTTTCAATTGACAAAAAATTACAACCCTACCACGCGCACAACGAGCATAAAATTTACAAAAACATTTTGGCTCAATTAGCAGCTGGAAAAATCATTGCTTTGGTTAGCGATGCCGGAACGCCTGCAATAAGCGATCCTGGTTTTTTATTGGTTCGCGAGTGTTTGAAAGAAAATATTAAAGTTGAATGTTTGCCTGGAGCAACCGCTTTTGTGCCTGCTTTGGTAAAAAGTGGTTTGCCTGCAGATAGTTTTTGTTTCGAAGGATTTTTGCCCGAAAAAAAAGGACGACAAACCGCCTTGAAAAAATTAAGCGAAGAAAAACGAACGATAATTTTGTACGAATCGCCACATCGATTGATAAAAACTTTGCAACAATTGGCTGAATATTTTGGTGCTGAAAGGCAAGCAAGTGTTAGCCGCGAATTGAGTAAAATCTACGAAGAAACAGTGAATGCTTCCTTGGCAGAATTATTAGAATATTTTTCTTCCAAAACAATTAAAGGCGAATTTGTACTTGTTATTGCTGGCAAATCGGACAAATAGAGTAATTTGAAAATGATCAAAAACGCACATCTAAACTATTTTTTGTTGAGCATTGCTTCGGCTGTATTTTTTGCGGCAGCATGGATTCCTATTAACATAATTCCTTTGCTTTTTTTTGCTTTTGTTCCTTTGTTTTTTTTGGAAAAACGAATTCGTGAGAACGAAAAATTCAGTCGGCTTTGGATTCTCGTTTATGGATCGCTAAGTTTTTTTCTTCTCAATTATTTAACTACATATTGGATTTGGAATGCATCGCCTGGTGGTGCAATTGCCGCTTGGTTTATTGATACATTTTTGATGCTGCTGCCGTTTTTTTTATTTCATTTAATTCAATTAAAAAGTAGCAAAGCAAATGAGTATTGGAGTTTTATCGCGCTTTGGATTTCGATTGAATTGCTACATTTAAGATGGGAGTTTGCTTTTCCTTGGCTTACACTTGGCAATGCTTTTGCGCCATTTCCACAGCTGGTTCAATGGTATGAATACACAGGAGTTTTTGGTGGAAGTTTTTGGGTGTTGGCAGCAAATTACAAACTGTATCAACTCATATTACTTTGGAAAGAAAAAGATAGAAGCTATAATCTTAAACGAGTTTTCAACCTTGCTTTCGTGTTGTTTTTTCTTCCTGTTTTTCTGTCTTATTATATTACGCCTACTAAAACGGATGAAAAAACTCAGCAACAAGAGACAAACATTGTTGTTGTTCAACCCAATTTTGATCCGTATCAAAAATTTGAAAGCATGTCGCCCATGCAACAATTGCAGCGCATTTTGCAATTAGCCGAAACAAAATTAGACAGTCAAACACAGCTATTAATTTTTCCTGAAACGGCATTGCAAGGTGGACTTGATGAACGAAATTTAGCGTTTAATCCATTAATTGTTGAGTTGAAACATTTTCTAAAAAAACATTCGGGATTAAATATTTTGAGTGGCGCTGACACGTACAAATTTTTCGAGAAAAATGAAGTGTTAAGTAAAACAGCAAGACAATACGATTCGGAATTGTGGTATGATTCGTACAATACTGCCATACTTGTAAATGCAAACAATCCAATTCAAATATATCACAAAAGTAAATTGGTGCCCGGAGTTGAAAACATTCCGTATGCTAGCGCATTTGGGTTCTTAAAAAACTTTGTCATCGATTTGGGCGGAAGCAGTGGAAGTTTAGGAAGCGATGGCGAAGCAAAAGTTTTTATTGCAGGTTCTAAAAATACAATTGCACCTATTATTTGTTACGAGTCGGTGTTTGGTGATTTTGTAAAAGATTTTGTAAAAAAAGATGCAGACATAATTTGCATAATAACAAACGATGCTTGGTGGGGAAATACTGCCGGCTATAAACAACATTTTGAATACTCGCGGCTGCGCGCCATAGAAACACGTAGAAGTATAGCACGATGTGCAAATACTGGTGTTTCAGGATTTATTGACAGCGAAGGAAATGTATTGCAAAAAACTTCATGGTGGACAGAAGCGGTAATTAAACAAAATATATCCATCATCAGCAGCAAAACGTTTTATTTAAAGTATGGCGATTGGATTGCCAGTATTGCGGTTGTTTTTGCGTTAATGAAATTATACGAATTGATTTTCAAAAAACGCAGCCACTAAGATTTACTGCTTGCTATAATTAGGCGCTTCCTTTGTAATTCTAATATCGTGCGCATGACTTTCTTTTGCACCAGCACTTGTGATTTTGATGAATTGTGCTTTCTGCAAATCTTTAATTGTAACTGCTCCGCAATAACCCATTCCTGCACGAAGCCCGCCCACGAACTGGTAAACAACTTCTTGCAAAGTGCCTTTGTAAGGAACAATTCCTACAATTCCTTCAGGAACTAATTTGGCAATTTCGTCTTCAGCATCTTGAAAATAGCGATCTTTGCTTCCTTCTTTCATGGCTTCAATGCTACCCATTCCGCGATAAGATTTAAATTTTCTTCCTTCGTAAATGATGGTTTCGCCAGGGCTTTCTTCCACTCCGGCAAATATACTTCCTGACATTACACAACTGGCACCAGCTGCAATGGCTTTTACAATATCTCCGCTGTATCTAATTCCACCATCGGCAATTATTGGCACGCCTGATTTTGCAATGGCTTTTGCTGATTCGTAAATTGCCGTAAGCTGAGGTACACCAATTCCGGCAATAATTCGAGTTGTACAAATAGATCCTGGTCCAACGCCTACTTTTACGCCATCTACTCCGGCATTTACCAAAGCTTTAGCTGCTGCTCCTGTTGCCACATTTCCTGCAATTATTTCAAGGTTTGAAAAAAGTTTTTTCATTCGCTTAATCTCATTTAATACCCCTCGTGAATGTCCGTGAGCAGTATCAATTATTATTACATCTACCTCGGCTTTTATTAGTGATGAAATTCTTTCTTCTGTATCGGCAGTAACTCCAACTGCTGCACCAACCATTAATCGTCCGTGCTTGTCTTTACAGGCATTTGGATTTGCTTTTATTTTTAAAATGTCTTTGTAAGTGATTAATCCTTTTAATATTCCTTTTTTATCAACTACTGGAAGTTTTTCGATTTTGTATTTCTGCAAAATAGATTCTGCTTGTTTCAGACTGGTTCCTTCGGGTACAGTAATTAAATTTTCTTTGGTCATTACATCAAACACTTTTTTATTCATGTTTTTTTCAAAACGCAAATCGCGGTTGGTTAATATTCCAACTAGTTTTCCTGTTTGATTGGTAATGGGTATGCCTCCAATTTTATGTTCAGACATTAAGCGATGCGCATCGCGAAGTGTTGAGGTTTCGTCTAATGTCAAAGGATCTAAAATCATTCCGCTTTCACTGCGTTTTACTTTACGCATTTCATCACATTGTCTTGCAATGCTCATATTTTTGTGCAAAATACCAAGACCACCTTCTTGTGCCAACGCAATAGCAAGTTTGCTTTCGGTAACCGTATCCATGGCTGCCGACAAAATGGGAATGTTGATGGTGATGTTGCGAGTTAATTGTGTTGAAGTCTTTACATCGCGTGGCAAAACTTCAGAATAGGCTGGCAGAACTAAAACGTCATCGTAAGTAAGTCCTTCGCCAAAAAATTTAGTGCTTAATTTAGGCATAGCAAATAATTTTAACTTTTATTATTTGCCGCGCAAAAGTAGCAATATTTCTGAAAGAACAACTAATCATGCAAAATTAAACCACAGAAAACAAAGTTTAGTGCGATAATTTCTCAGCATTTTTTCGCCATAATTCTGCCGAATTTTTATCTCCTAATTTGCTATAACAATACGAAATTCCAAGGTGACAATTTTTATTGTTCGGATCAATAGCAATTGCTTTTTGGTAGTAACTAATCGACTCATTGTATTTTTCTTGCAAAGTTGAAAGGTACCCTAAATTGATATAACATTCGATGTAATCGGATTTCAATTTAATTGCTTTTAAAAAAGTTGTAGTTGATTCGTTGTATTTTTTTTGCTGCAAGAAACAATAAGCCAAATTGTAAAATGCCTGTGGCAAATCTGGTTTCAATTCAGTTCCTTTTAGCAATGCCTTTTCTGCATTTGAAAAATCATTTAATCCAACATAAGCATTACCTAAATTAATCCAAGCTTCGCCATAATGCTCGTTGATAGCAATTGCTTTTTTAAATTGTTCAATTGCTTTTTTGCTTTCTTTTTTTCCTGAATAAGCGGATCCCAAAGTCATAATTGCTTCAACAGATTTTGGATTTAATGTTATTGCTTTCTGGCAATTTTCAATGGCATCATCAAACATACCAATTGCATTATACGCTACAGAAATACCAGTGAATGCATCGGGCGGAACGTTTTCTCCAGCTATTACTTTTTTGTATTGTGCTATTGCTTCCTGATAATTTCCTTTGGCTAAAAGTGCATTTCCTGCATTAAAAAACAACAATCCTTGTCCTTGTTTTTCTGAATTTATTGTTCCCAACAATTGCATCTCTTTGTCGTAATCGCCAAGCTCGTGATAAACATTGGCTAAGTTTATTGTCGCTTCTGGATATTGAGGATAAATATCAAGTGTGGTGTTAAATTCTGAAAGCGCCTGTTGAAGTATTTTTGCTTTTTTTTCTGCATTGATTTCTACTTGTGACATTCGCCATAAACTTGTTCCTAAATTGTAATGCGCTCGGCAACTTTTTTTTGCATTTTTTATGTCGCGACTGAAGAGCGTATAATTATCTTTCCAATCTGTATTGCGTGAAATTGTTTTGCCACTATAAAATAAAACAATCAATAGAATTGGAATATAAAAAAGCGGCTTGTTAAATACTAAAGCTGAGTGGCTGTTTTCTTTGATTTTGCTAATCCAAAATATACCATAAACCAAAGCTATACAAAAACCTAATGACGGAACAAATAGCAATCGCTCAGCCATTGTTACACCAATTGGTATAAAAATATTTGATACAATGGAAATGCTAACAAAGAAAATAAGTACGCCCAAAGCAATCTTGTTTTTTGTTTTAATTTTTGTCATACATAACGAAAAAATCAATAGTAAAACAAGGAACGAAATGACATTTTGAAAATTGTCGAAACCCGCAACTGATATTCGATTAAATGAATAATCGTGAACAAGAGGATGAGGGAAAAACAGTAATTTAATATACCGTCCCAATACACCAAAAGCAGTCGCAATTCGCACACTAAAATCTTCGTTAAATAAAACATTATCTACCGGAGAAATTTTATTTTGTACAGAAGCAAAAACACCCAATGCAAAATACCGTGAAGCTAAATATGCAATAACACTTGCCAATAAAATAAAAAAAATAGGTTTGATTTTTTGGATTGGAAAATCTAAAAAAAAGTAAAGTAATAAAGGAATAATTATAGCAAAAGTAATTGCACTTTCTTTACAAAAACAGGCAAACAAAAAAGTTGACGAAGAAAGTAGAAGCAAACTTAGTTTACTCTTTTTAATATAAAGCAAACAAGTCCATGCAGAAATAATTACAAATAGTAACGACAGAATTTCATCGCGACTTTTGATGTTTGCAACCACCTCGGTATGCAATGGATGCGCGGCAAACAACAAACTAATTGCAAATGCCGGAAGAAATTGTTTTCCTGTAAGCGCGAAAAAAAAATTAAAAAGTAGCGCGATACAAATACAATACAACAAAACATTTATCCAATGAAAATGGGATGCATCATTTCCTAAAAAATCTTTTTCGATTGCAAAAAGTATCATGGTTAATGGCCTCCAGGTTTCTTTGTTTACGCCATCTAAACCATAAAATAATGTTGTTTTTACTAATGTAGGAATAGCACTTATGCCTTGTTGAACTAATTTATTTTCTGTTATAACTCCAGCATCATCTAGCGCAAATTTGTGATTTAGCGTGTTGGCATATAACAAAAATGTGAAAACGAAAAGTATGCAAGTAAACCACCGAATATTAATTTTAGAAGTTGGAATTTCTTCCTCTTTTAAAACGATAGATTCTGCTTGTTTTTTGGCGAGTGAATTTTTTCTTTTCAATGTAAGAATATAAAATTATGATTTGTTTTTTGAATTTAAATTTAAGATTTTAGCATTGGAGTTTTCCATGTAAAATAAATCTTTGTTCCGTTGTTTTCTTCTGAATCTAAGCACATTTTTTCTCCATTTTCTTCAATTGTTTTTTTGGTTAAATACAGCCCGCTTTTTTCTCCGTTTACGGTTTTGTTTTTTGGTTCAATTGCATCCAAAAATTTGTTTTTTATTTCTTGAGAAATTCCTGGACCGTTATCTGAAACACAAAAAATGTAGTTTTGATTTTCGGTTTTGTAAGTAATGTTTAATTCTGCTTTTGGGTTTTGGTTGTAACGAATGGAATTGCAAATTAATTCTGTAAAAATATCTGTAATCTCTTTGTAGTTGGCCATTATTTGTGGCAAAGTATCATCGTGATAAATTGAAAAATTCTTCATTGGAGCTATTTTTTTTAGCACATCTATAACTATTTGTTTCGTGCTTACAAGTTCTTTTATATTGTTTGAATTTGAAGAAGCATTGTATTTTATAATTGAACCAATTAAAAACTCGATTTGTTGAATTCTGCTTTGCAACATCGAATACTGTTTTTTGTTTTCGATACTTTTTGCTTCAGACATTTCTTTTGAAATCCATGCTGAAATTTGTTGTATTGAATGCAAAGGGTCTTTTATATCTGAAGTTGAAACTTGATTTGTGTTTGATGGTATTGTAATTTGTTTTTTTAGGTTTTGAATTTGCAGTTCCAATTCACGCAATTTATTTTCTTCTACTGTTTTTGTATTCAATAAATTGTTTCGCATTTCTAATAGCGCTTTTCCTAATTTATCTTTTTTACTTTGTTGAGCTATTTCTAACTCAAAATTTCCAGAACTCATCGTTTTTATTGCTTCAGACTTAAGTTTTATGCCTTTCACAATGTTTTGAATCGATTGTATTATCTCGCTTATTTCATCGTTGCTTTTATTGCTTATAGGTACATTTACAATTTCGCCTTTGCTAACTAAATTTAGTATTTCGTTAATGTTTTTTATCGGTTTTATAATTGTTTTTCGAAGCATGAAAAACGCAAACAAGCTTGTAATCAAAACTAAAATATACAACACAAACAATACCAAGATT
This sequence comes from Chitinophaga pinensis, assembly GCA_945861965.1. Classification (GTDB taxonomy): domain Bacteria; phylum Bacteroidota; class Bacteroidia; order UKL13-3; family UKL13-3; genus CAMAWM01. Next base: position 50,573 of record CAMAWM010000008.1, read on the forward strand.
AAAGTGTTGTAAGCAATCAATTCTTGAATGTTTAGAAGTGTTAAACTGTCAATAAACACAAGTGCAGTATTTGGATTGTTGATTTGAAAAACCAACAAAGTTAGTAAGCCAATTAATACAATTAAGGATATTGGAAAAACGTATAAAAAAGAAAAGCGAGATTCTATTTTCAATTTATTTAAGTTGAAACCAAACATTGTAAATTATTTTGTAAGTGCTAAAAAACTGTTTACTGATTCACCACAAATCTATTTAATTTTTGTAATCTACAATTTGTAAAAAGCATGAAATTAAAAAGAGATTAAGCGATTTAATAATTTCAAATTGTAATTAATTGTCCGCAATTAAATTTTTAATGTTGACTGAAATTAATTTCATTTTTGCAAACACTAAGCTTTGCATTTTCGCCTAGTTTTATCGCCATGTTTGTTTTCTCATGTCCGGCCGGAAAGCCATAAAAAAAGGGAAAGTTGTAATCAGATACGTTTTCTGAAATTATTTCGTAGCAGGTTTTATTAAATTCAAAAGGCGATTTATTGTCATTCATATCGTTCATTCCCCCAACAAGCAAAGCGCGTAATTTTTTTAATTTTCCAGCTCGCTTCAACACTTGCATCATTCTATCTATATGATAATAATACTCGCCAACATCTTCAATAAATAAAATTTTATCGTCAAAATTCATTTCGCTTTTACTTCCCATCAAACTGCACAACACAGAAAGGTTTCCGCCAATCAAAATACCTTCAACATCCATGTTTCTGTTCAATGTATTTGCTGAAAAGGTGTAATTAATTTCATTGCCAAACAATGCTTTTTTCAACGATTCGATGCTGGCTTCGTCTTTCAAATCGCCTTGCATTGTAATTGGCATACAAGCATGAATTCCTGAAACAGTATAATTTGAATATATGTGCGAAAACAAAGCGGTAACATCACTGAAACCAACTATCCATTTTGGGTTTCGGATAAATTTTGTAAAATCTAATTTATCCAAAATTCGGACAGTTCCATATCCTCCTCTTGCGCAAAAAATTGCTTTTATTTTTTCGTCATCAAGTAAAATTTGTAATGCTTCAATTCGCTGCTCATCAGTTCCGGCAAATGAATTTGAGACACTAAAAATAGAATTGCTTTTTACAACGTTTAATCCCCAACTTGTAAATAATTGAATTGCAGGATTCAATTGCTCTTCACTGATATGCCTAGCGGTGGCAGCAATTGCAATTGTATCTCCTGATTTTAGGTAAGTCAATGGATTTATTTTTAGAGATAAAATTTATTAAGTAAATTTCTCATTAAATTTTATTTTTAAATCAGTCGAGATTTGTTTCACTTCTTGCTCTTTACTTTTATCGCAAATAAGCAAAACATCTTGCGTGTCAACAATGATTAAATCTTTAACTCCTTTTACGGCAATTATTTTGTTATTGCTTCGGTTTGAATTGCTGATAAGACAACCCTCTGCATCGTAAGTAAAAATATTATTTCCTTTAATTGCGTTTTCATTTGCATCGTGATTTGAGTTTTCATAAAGTGAAGTCCAAGTTCCCAAATCACTCCATCCAAAATCTCCTTGAATTACAAATACATTTTCAGCCTTTTCCATAATTCCATAGTCAATTGAAATGGAACGGCATTGCTCAAAGAAATTTCTGATAAGTATAGTTTCGTCTTTTGTAAAAAGACTTTGAGCTGCGGTTTCAAACAATTCGTACTGCTCGGGCAAATGTTTTTTGAATGCTTTTTTAATTGATGAAACACTCCAAATAAAAATACCGGCATTCCATAAAAAATCACCGCTTTCAATAAATGATTCTGCTATTTCTATGGTAGGTTTTTCGGTAAAAGTTTTAACTCTGAAAATTCCATTTTCAGATTCGTTCTCAAGATACTGAATGTAACCATAACCCGTATCAGCCCTTCTTGGTTTTATACCTAGCGTAATCAACGAGTGATTTTTTTTGGCAAAGTCTATTCCAAGCTCCACATAGTCCAAAAATTTATTTTCGTCCAGTATTAAATGATCGCTTGGCGCCACCACACAAACTGCGTGCGTATTTATTTTATGAATTTTTGCACTTGCATAGGCAATACATGCAGCAGTGTTTTTTGCAGTTGGTTCGCCCAATATGCGGTCTTCGGGCATATGCGGCAATTGTTCTTTTACTAAATGAATGTATGCTGCATTGGTAACAATAAAAATGTTTTCAGGAAAAAATGATTTCGAAAAACGTTCGTACGTTTGTTGTAACAAAGACTTTCCAGTACCAAGTATATCGAGAAATTGTTTTGGATAATTGCTTCTACTAGCTGGCCAAAATCTGCTGCCTACACCTCCAGCCATTATTACGGCATAATAGTTTTTGTTTTTCTCCATTAGCTGCGCAAAGTTAAGGATTATTCGTAATCCGCTTACTACTTATTAAATTTCTAAAAAATTAACATTTTATAAGAGATAAATAGCTTATTTACAGCGATTAAATAATTTTAATCAATTATTTTCTAAAAGCAAATAAAAAGGCTACATTGGCATCCTATTTTTACAAATAGTTTAGACAAATGAAGGAAGCGAAAAGTGCAAAAGCCAATAGCGTTAAGAGTACTACAATACTACCCGAAGCAAGCAATCAAACAAACTCAGAGCTAGATTTAAAAGCAGCTTTACATGAATATTTTGGTTTTGATAGTTTTAAAGGCGAACAGGAATTAATAATCCAAAATCTGTTTTTGGGCAACGATACTTTTGTAATTATGCCAACTGGTGGTGGAAAGTCTTTGTGTTATCAACTACCTGCTTTAATAATGAAAGGAACAGCCATTATTATTTCGCCATTGATAGCTTTAATGAAAAATCAAGTAGATCAAATTAGGGCACTTGGAAGCGAACATGTTGCACATTTCTTAAACTCTTCTCTTAATAAAACAGAAATTAGCATTGTTAAAAGAGATATAAGTTTGGGCTTAACCAAAATGCTATACATAGCGCCCGAAACATTAAAGAAAGAAGAAACCATTGATTTTTTAAAATCCATAAGCATATCTTTTGTAGCAGTTGATGAAGCGCATTGTATTTCGGAATGGGGGCATGATTTCAGACCAGAGTATCGCAGAATTAAAGCAATGATTAAAGAAATCAAAGATGTGCCAATGATGGCTTTGACAGCTACTGCAACACCAAAAGTTCAAGCCGATATTCAGAAAAACTTGCAGATGGGCGATGCGGTGGTTTTCAAATCGTCTTTCAATCGCTCAAATCTGTATTACGAAATAAGGTCAAAAGGAAAAAAGGGCGATGCCATTAAAGAAATTGTATCGTACATAAAAGGGCGAACACATAAATCGGGAATAATTTATTGTCTGAGCAGAAAAAAAGTTGAAGAGATAGCCGGAATATTGCAAGCAAATGGAATCAAAGCATTGCCATATCATGCTGGACTAGAAGCGAAAATGCGTGCCAATCATCAGGATAGATTTTTGATGGAAGAATCAGATGTAATTGTCGCAACAATTGCATTTGGAATGGGCATTGACAAACCAGATGTACGATTTGTAATTCATTACGATATTCCAAAAAGTATTGAAGGATATTATCAAGAAACGGGTAGAGCTGGCCGAGATGGGTTGCAAGGTGATTGTTTATTGTTTTACAATCCGGCTGATATTGAAAAATTAGAAAAATTTTTAAAAGACAAACCTGTTGCCGAACGCGAAATTGGTGAATTATTGATTTTTGAATCGCAAGCTTTTGCTGAAACTTCGGCCTGTAGAAGAAAGTTTTTACTTAACTATTTTGGCGAAGAGTTTGACGAAAAACTTTGTAAAGGAATGTGCGATAATCATCGCCACCCGAAAGCAAAACAAGATGCAAGCGATGCAGCAGTTTTGGTTTTAAAAACAATTAATGCAGTAAAAGGGAAACATGTTCTTAAAAATATTGTAGAAATTATAATTGGAAATAAATCACATGATATCGCATTAAGTGGGCATCATACACTTAGTGTTTTTGGAAAAGGAAAAGACAAAGATGAAAATTTTTGGAAGTCGGTTATCAGGTTGCTTTTACTAAATGGATATATTTCAAAAAATATAGAAACCTATGGCTTGTTGAGTGTGAATGAAAAAGGCGAAGGATTTATAAACAACCCAGAAAAGTTTGAAGTAGCGCTTGATAGCAAGTACGAAAAACACTTGTACGATGACGATGATGTGCAAGCGGAAGCTGTTTATGACGAAGAGATGTTTAGCATGCTGAAGGATCTTTGTAGAAAAGAAGCAAAGATAAAAAACCTTCCGCCTTACATTATTTTTCAGGAAACATCGCTGCAAGAAATGGCCTTCAAGTATCCGATAACAATGGAAGAAATGACCAAAATTACCGGTGTCAGCATTGCAAAGGCAATGAAATATGCAAAGCCTTTCATTGAAATGATTGATAAATATGTGAAGGAAAATGAAATAGAAAGACCTGAAGATGTAGTTATAAAATCGGTAATAAATAAATCGGCTAAAAAGATTTCAATCATTACAAATATTGATAAAAAAGTTGGTCTTGATGATATTGCTCGCGGTCAGAATATGAGTCGTGAAGAATTGTTAAATGAAATTGAAAACATAGTTTATTCGGGCACCAAACTTAGCTTGAAAAAATATGCGCACGATATTACAGATGACGAACATTTGAAATATGTAATGGATTTTTTCCGCGAAACACACGACAATGTTTTGGAAGAAGCAATTACTGAATTTGGCGAGGAATTTAGCAAAGACGATTTGCGATTAATGCAAATACATTTTGTAAGTGAAATGGCAAATTAAAACCAACTAAATTCCAAAGATAATTTTTGAATTCTCTGTCGTTATTTCTGCAATTTTTTCGATACTTACATTTTTAATTTCCGCTAATTTTTTTGCAACCTCAAGCAGATAAAAACTTTCGTTTCGTTTGCCGCGATGTGGAACTGGAGCAAGGTAAGGCGAGTCGGTTTCCAAAACCAAATGCTTCAAATCAATTTCTTTAATAGCTTTATCCAAACCCGAATTTTTGTAAGTTAACACACCACCAATTCCTAAATAAAAACCCATTTCTACAATTTGCTTTGCTTGATTTTCATCGCCACTGAAACAATGAAAAATACCACGCAGTTTTGGGTTGTTGATTTCTTTTAAAATTTCAATTAATTCAGTTGTTGAATTGCGCGAATGAATAACTATGGGTAGTTCAAAATCAATTGCCCATTGACATTGTTTTTTAAAGGCGATAATTTGTTGATCTTTAAATTCAACACTCCAATAAAAATCCAAACCAATTTCTCCAAGCGCATAAAATTTTCGCTTCGAAAAGCACTTATGAATTTGGAAAAGCTGTGCCTCAAAATCTGCATCCACCGAACAAGGATGCAATCCCATCATTGGAAAACAGTTTTCAGGAAATGTCCAAACCAAATCCAGCATGGGTTGAATGCTGTGAACATCAATATTGGGAAGAAAAAATCGAGTTATGTTATTTTCAAGTGCTCGCTGCATCATTTCATTGCGATCTGAAGCAAATTCTTCGGCATATAAATGTGTATGTGTGTCAGTAAAAATCATAAAGCTATATTCGCACAATGCGATTTGTTATTAAATTTGCTTTCAAAGGTACAAATTATCACGGCTGGCAAAAACAGCAAAATGCACACACTGTTCAAGACGAATTGGATGAAAAATTGAGCATGTTGTTAGGCGAAAAAATTGAAACGCTGGGATGTGGAAGAACAGACACTGGAGTTCATGCACGCGAATTTTTTGCGCATTTTGATTTTGATAAAACTATTGACTTTGAGAATTTAATTCACAAATTGAATCACACCACTTCGCACGATATTGCAGTGTATAAAATCACTCAAGTTGATGAAAATTTTAATGCGCGATTTGATGCTACATGGCGCGAATACGAATATTGTATTTGCACTGTTATAAATCCTTTTTCGGCTGAATTTGCATGGCAATTTCTACGCAAATTAGATGTTGATGCAATGAACTCAGCGTGTAAAATTTTGTTTAATTACAACGATTTTGAATGTTTTAGCAAAGTGCAAACACAAGTAAATAATTTTAAGTGCGAGCTGATGAAAGCCGAATGGAAAATACAAGACGACAACTTAATTTTTACCATACGCGCCAATCGGTTTTTGAGAAATATGGTTCGTTCAATTGTTGGTACATTAATTAAAATTGGATTGCATGAAATTGACGAGAATAGTTTGAAAGAAATAATTGAAAGCAAAAAAAGAAGCGAAGCGGGCCAATCTGTTCCTGCACACGGCTTGTGTTTAACAAAGGTGTTTTATCCTACTCTGTCAACGAAGTTGTAAATAGCCGCGTTTAATTTTTCGGGTTCTTCATACATACTACAATGTGCCGAAGAATCAAGCAAACAAATTTCACTTTGCCTACAAAGACTTGCCTGATTAAGCAAATCAATTTCATTAATAAATGCATCGTGTTTTCCAATTCCAAAAAACACAGGCAAATCTGTAGTTGCTAATAAATTTAAATTGTTCTCTCTAGAAATCATAGCATGACAGGCATTAATGAATCCATCTAATAGAGATTTCATTGCTTCAGAAATCATGAAGTGAATTGTATTTTGATTCTTAATTTTATCAAAAAATAATGTAGGAATAAAGTTTTTCAGAAAAATTTCTATTCCGTTTTGTTGTAGAAAATTAATTACTTGTTTGCGTTTTTCTTTGCGTTCATCGTTATCATCAACAGCTGTTGAATGCAATAATCCGAATGCTTTTAATTGATGAGGAAACATTTTTGCAAATGCAAGAGTTGCATATCCACCCATTGAATGACCAATCATTACACATTGCTTTATTTGCAATTCGTCAAGCGAAGTTTTTATTTTTTTTGCTAGTTCATTAAACGTAATTCCAGCAATTGGTTCACTCAATCCAAAACCCGGCAAATCAAAAGTGATAACACGAAAATGTTTTTGTAATTCATCAACTTGAAAATCAAAACAAGTATTGTTTTCGCAAAAACCATGAAGCAATACCAAGGTTTTAGAGCCAGTTCCGTATGAAAAATGATTTAGCATAAAATAGAATTACGCTTTGTATTCGCCAAATACATTTCTAAAAGTATCTGCTATTTCGCCAAGTGTCGCGTAATTTTCTACCGCATCAATAATATGAGGCATTAAATTATTTCCTTCTTTCGCAGTTTGATCAAGTTGTTGCAAACATTGATTTATTTTCTCAGAATCTCGTTCAGCTTTTAATGCATTTAATTTTTCAATTTGCTGAGTCCGAATATTGTCATCAATTTTAAAAACAGGAGGAGTAGATCCTTCGTTTTGATATTTATTTACACCAACAATTATTTTTTCATTTCGTTCAATTTCTTTTTGATAACGAAAACTTGCATCTGCAATTTCCTTTTGCATATATCCTTGTTCAATTGCATTTACACTTCCTCCCATTGCGTCAATTTTTTGGATGTATTTCCATGCTTCATCTTCCACTTTTTGTGTTAGTTCTTCAATAAAATAACTTCCTCCCAATGGATCAACTGTATCAATTACTCCACTTTCATGAGCTATAATTTGTTGTGTTCGCAATGCAATCTTAGCTGCATTTTCAGTTGGTAAACTTAATGCTTCGTCAAAACCATTGGTGTGCAAACTTTGTGTTCCACCCAATACAGCAGCCAATGCCTGCATGGTAACTCGAGCAATATTATTTTCGGCTTGTTGGGCTTGCAAAGTGCTTCCACCAGTTTGTGTATGAAAACGCAACATCATAGCTTTAGGATTTGTTGCACCAAATTCTTTCGCCATTTTTGCCCACATTCTTCTTGCAGCACGAAACTTTGCAATTTCTTCAAAAAAATTATTGTGAGCATTAAAGAAAAAGGAAAGTCTTTGTCCAAACACATTGATGTCCAAGCCTTTTTCGATAGCGGCTTTTGTGTATGCTTTTGCGTTTGACAATGTGAATGCAATTTCTTGAACTGCCGTACTTCCGGCTTCACGAATATGGTAGCCTGAAATTGAAATTGTATTCCATTTAGGAACCTCTTTACTGCAATATTCAAACACATCAGTAATTATGCGCATGCTTGGCTTTGGCGGGTAAATGTATGTTCCACGAGCGGCATATTCTTTCAAAATATCATTTTGAATTGTTCCTGATATTTTTTTCAAATCAGCACCTTGCTTTTTTGCAAGTGCCAAATAAAATGCAAGCAATGTTGAAGCAGTTGCATTGATGGTCATTGAGGTTGTAATTTCTTCTAATTTTATTCCGCCAAACAAAACTTCTATGTCGCGAAGCGAATCAATAGCAACACCAACTTTCCCTACTTCACCTTCGCTCATTGTATGATCGCTATCGTATCCAATTTGAGTTGGCAAATCAAATGCAACGCTTAATCCTGTAGTTCCATTTGCTAATAAATATTTGTAGCGTTTGTTACTTTCTTCGGCAGTTGAAAATCCTGCATATTGTCTCATCGTCCACATTTTACCACGATACATATCTTTTTGTATGCCGCGTGTGTACGGAAATTCGCCCGATTTTTCTACTTCATTACTTGTGGTGTAAAGTTCTTTAATCTCTATCCCACTATCGGTTTTAAAAGTTTTTTTTGTCAAAATAAATTGTATTAATTCTCCGCTTCACCTTTCATTCAATGTCAACAAATGGAATTTATCCAAAGATTAAATCAAATTCTTTTTTAATAAACACAAGTGCTTTATGTGTAGGAATTTCTTCCATTGTTAGCATGGTTCTAAAAACAGCTTTGCTTAAATCAAGCCCAACGGAATTTGGTCCTAAATCAGCAAATGAAGTATTTACAATATTTATCATTTCCTCTTTCACGGTTCGCACTACCTGCCAACATTGAAGACTTACAAATAACTGTTGCGAAATGTTGTGGTTAAATTCAGAGTTAATGTCGTCAATTAACTCAAGTTTAAGTTGCGAAGCTGCAATACCAGGTTTGTGAATTCGCATTATTAAACTTTCGGGGCTTAATCTTTCCATCAACAAAATCAAGCGTTCGTAAGCTTGCAATTTCAAAGGTTGCATAGATTTAATTAAATCAGCACGAATGTCGAGCACACGCTTACGATATTCGTCATCAAAAAAAGATTTTAGCTGAAAGTAGGTTACCAAAAATGTAACTAAAGCTGGCAGCAAGTATTTTAGAAATTCGAGAAATAGACTTAATCCTTCGTTCATTTTAAATTGTAATTAGTAGGCGAAAATAGTTTTTTGTTTCTAATTTCTAAAAGCCAAGATCTGCATACTAACTTCTATATTCGCAGCATGAATGTTTTATTATTAGGATCTGGAGGACGCGAGCATGCATTTGCGTACAAACTAACTCAAAGTAAGCATTGCAAGCAATTGTTTATTGCACCCGGAAATCCAGGAACAGCAAAGCATGGAATCAATGTAAACATAAAACTAAACGATTTTGAAGAACTTGGAAAATTTTGCATGCAACAAAATATTTCTTTGCTAATTGTTGGTCCAGAAGAACCCTTGGTTAATGGAATTAGAGATTTTTTTGAAGCAGACAAAAATCTTGCAAACATAAAATTTATTGGTCCTGGAAAATTAGGCGCACAATTGGAAGGGAGTAAAGATTTCAGCAAGGATTTCATGATAAAATACAAAATACCTACTGCAAATTACAAAACATTTACTTCTGAAAATTTGCACGATGGAATGGAGTATGTAAAAAAACACAGTTTGCCAGTTGTGTTAAAAGCAGATGGACTTGCAGCAGGAAAAGGCGTTCTTATTTTAAATGACAACGAAGTTGCTGTAAATGAAATTCGGGCCATGATTGAAAACAAAAAATTTGGCAATGCAAGCGATAAAGTTGTTGTTGAAGAATATTTAAATGGAATTGAACTTTCTGTTTTTGTATTAAGCGATGGAACAAATTATAAAATTCTTCCAACGGCAAAAGATTACAAACGCATAGGCGAAAACGATTCGGGCTTAAATACAGGTGGAATGGGCGCTGTTTCTCCAGTTCCATTTGCCGATGAAGCGTATTTGAAAAAAGTGGATGAGAGAATCATTAAGCCAACTATTGAAGGATTAAAAAATGAAAATATAAACTATGTCGGATTTATTTTTATTGGATTGATGTCGGTGAATGGCGAACCATTTGTTATTGAATACAATTGCCGAATGGGCGATCCAGAAACAGAAGTTGTGCTTCCATTAATTAAATCTGATTTGCTTGAAATGTTAGTGGCATGCGCTGATGGAAAATTGGATGAATATGAATTGCTGATTGATGATTTGGCAGCTGCAACTGTAATGCTGGTTTCTGCTGGTTATCCTGGCGATTATGAAAAAGGAAAACAAATAATCGGAATTGACGACATACAAAACTCGCAACTTTTTCATGCAGGAACTCAACTAAATGAGAATGGCGAACTTTGCACTAATGGTGGGCGAGTAATGGCAATTACTTCTTTTGGAAAAAATATAAATGAGGCCGTTTCTGTTTCAATAAACAATGCCAAATTAATTCAATACGAAGGGAAATATTTTAGAAAAGATATTGGATTCGAATTTTTATAGAAGCAATTTATTTTTAAAACTTCCAACTCAAAGTAACAAAATAATTTCGACCGGCTGCTGCAAAAAATAAGGGCGTGGTTCCTTTTACGCCAAATTCGTCTATTGTATTTGTTGCGCTTGCAACGCTTCCCGATGTGCAATATTTTTCGTTAAGTAAATTATTTAATTGAATGCTTAAAACAGGCTTGCCTGATTTTATCCATTTATCAAGTTGAATAGATAGTTTGGAATCCAAAAAATTAAATTCAGGAACTGCAATGTTTTTATCTTCGCTATTATCCAAATATTGGATGCTAACATATCGCCACAAAAAGTCGAAACTTAGCCATTGAGTTGCGTTTATTTTTATTCCCTGATTGATAATTACAGAAGGCGATAATGCTAAATTTACATTGTTGTAAGTTAAAACGGAATCGGAGTATGCGTATGTAGTTTTATAAAACTGCGTTACTTTATCAATCTTATTTTTGCTGAAAGAAGATTGATTATAAACTTGCAAAAAGTTATTTATTTTATAATGCACATCCAATTCAAGTCCCATGCGGTAGCTGGCTTTAACATTAGTAGTTACAGGATATCCAAAATTATTTAATTGTCCCAAACCGATAATTTGATTTTCAAATTGCATAAGAAAAATAGTCGCTTTTGATTTGAATTTTCGATGGGTAAATTCATACCCAAGTTCGCTGTTCAAAACGCTTTCTGATTTTATATCGTTTTGCTTTGTTTCGTGTGTTGCAAAATCATCCTGAAAATAATCAAACCGTGTTGGTTCTCTACTGCTTTGCCCTTGCATCAAATACATTTTATGCAATGCATTAAACGTATAAGTAAATCCGCATCTCCAATTAAAAAATAGCCATTTCATGTTTTCGACTGAATAGTTGAATTGCCTAATTTGCATTGGTGTTTCTTTGTATTTAAAAGTAGAAATTCTACTTTGTAAATCAACAAATAAATTTGCTTTGGAATTATTAAAATGTTCGTTGAATTTTATAAAAACACTCGCCTCGTTTTTGTTTCCTGTGTTAAAATATACGCGATGATTTTGTTGAAATTCTAAAGGCAAAATACTTCCATAGTTTATCTCCATAAAATGATTGCTGGAAAAACTATTTACATGAATTCCACTGGTTAAATCCCAACTGGTTTTTCTGAAATTGTATGTTAAAAATCCACCATAAAATGTTTGATCCAGTCTGTACGAAGTCATCATGTTTCCAGCAGTTTTCAGCGTATCGTTATTGCTTATTACATCGGGCAAATTGAAATAACTAAAAGGCATTCCCCAAGATTGAGGAAACATAAATTGGAATTGAGGGGCCGAACTTCTGACGAAATAAACAGATGAAAATAAATAATTATTTGCGTTGAATTTATAAGTGTATTGTAACTGATAAAATTGTTGATTGAATTTATCGCTTTCGCCATTTATAAATGAGTTTGATTTTGCGTTAAGATCCAACGTTGTTTTATCAACTCCTAAATAGGATAGTTGATTTTCGGCAAAGCCACCAAAAGCATTGAATTTAAGCATCGCATTTTTCATTTTATAGCCAGCGCTAAAAAGGTATGAACGGATTTGCGATCCAGAATTTTTACGATACCCATCCGTGTTTAATTGTCCAAACCGTGCATAAAACATGAATTTATTTTGCAACAAACCGCTTTGCATTTCTACACTTGTTCGTTGCGAGTTAAAAGATCCTACACCTTCGTTTATTGAAACCTCAGACGCTTCATTTAAATTTTTTGTTAGAATATTTATTGAACCTCCAAAAGCCGAAGTTCCGTTGGTTGAAGTCCCGATTCCGCGTTGAATTTGAACACTTTCAGCACTGCTCATTAGGTCAGCAAAATTGTTAAAAAAAACACCTTGGTTTTCTGGATCGTTAATCGGAATTCCGTTTACTGTTGTGTTAATGCGCGTTTGATCCATTCCGCGAAGTCTAAAAAAACTATATCCAATTCCAGTTCCATTGTCGCTATACATATTTACCGATGGAGTTGAATTAATCAAACTTGGAACATCTGCACCAAAATATTTTGCTTCTATTTGTTTTCGGTTTAATGTGGTTTGTGTTATTGGTTTTTGTTCGTCAACTTTGATTGAATGAACCACAAATTCTTGTAATTCGTTTTGTTTATTAAGGATAGATGAGTCGCTTTGACAAAAAATTGATTTGCTGAAAACCATTGTCAATACAAAGAAGAATTTTTTAAACATAGTATTAGAATATAAAATTAAACTAAGTCAAATGCTAGGGTTGCAAATGCTTTATAAAAAATAACCCAATAATGAAGAGTGGAAATTTATAGAAAAACGATCCATCCTTCTTCCCTTCGCAGGCATTATCCTGAACAGGTTTTATGGGTGTTATCTCAGACAGATAGATTGAAAAGTTTTTGGCTTTACAAATCATCCACCACCCCAAAAAGACGATGCAAAAATAAAAGTAGAATTTAATTAATCAAGAAAAGATTTGAACCAATTGTTAAACTTTGGCAGCTGAAGTTCCTGCAATAAATCCTGTAGTCCATGCAGCTTGAAAATTGAATCCGCCTGTAAATCCGTCAATATCCAAAACTTCGCCAGCAAAATGCAATCCTTTTACTTTGCGACTTTGCATGTTTTTAAAATCAACATCATTTAATCCAACTCCACCGCAGGTTACAAATTCTTCTTTAAAAGTAGTTTTGCCTTTTACTTGGTACGCATCAAAAAGTAAATTTTGAGTAAGCGTTGTTATTTGTTCTTTTGAAATCTCAGCCCAGTTTTTTTTCTGGTCAATTTTTGATTTTAAAAATAAATAATCTAACAAGCGAACAGGTAATTTAAAAGGGAATAAATTTTTTACGGTTTTATTTGGATTTGCCGCCTTAATATTCATTAATTCTGTTCGGCAAGCATCCTCTTTTTTATTATTTATCCAACCAATCTGAATGGTAAAATCATAGTTTATTTCAGTCATTAATCGAGCAGCAATGCTTGATAATTTTAATACTACTGGTCCGCTAAGTCCCCAATGTGTAATTAAAACAGGTCCTGAAAGTTCTGTTTTTAATTCAGGGATTTTGATTCTTGCTGATTCAACAGAAATCCCACTTAAATTTATCACATCACTATCCGGAATATTAAATGTAAACAGCGAAGGAACTGGTTCAATAATTTCGTGACCAAGAGATTTTATCCAGCTGTAGTTTTCAAGTTTTTGACCGCCACCAGCCGTAATTATAGTTTTTTGGCATTCTATTATTTCACCATCTGCAAGATGAATTTTAAATCCACCGTCAAGAGGTTCTATTCGTTTTACTTCTTTGTTTAATTCAATTTCAATTTTTAGTTTTTTTGCTTCACTCATCAAACAATTAATAACTGTTTCTGAATTATCAGATGTAGGAAACATTCTTCCATCGCTTTCTGTTTTTAGTTTCACTTTGCGACTTTCAAACCAGTTAATAGTGTCTGTAGTCATAAACTTGCTAAAAGCACTTTTCAAATGTTTTTCGCCACGAGGATAAGCAAGTGAAAGTTGTTTTAAGTCGAAACAAGAGTGCGCAAGATTGCATCTTCCGCCCCCCGAAACTTTAACTTTTTGAAGTAGTTTAGAAGTTTTTTCTAAGATCACTACTTCTGCATCTTTGTTTGTAGATGCAGCATGTATGGCTGAAAAAAAACCTGCAGCGCCACCGCCTATAACTATAATTTTCACTTTTATATTAATGTAATTATGGGTTGCAAAAATATAACTATTTCAGGAATATAAAAAAGCACCTGAGATTTAATAGTTTATTGCTCTCTGTAAATAACTTCAAGTAGCGTTTGCCCCACTGCTTTTAGCGTGTTGCGATCAATGTTATTCATATTGTCGTTTGCCGTATGCCACCAAGGCGCAAAGCCCGTTCCGCTTGTTTCGCTATAATGTATGATGTCAATTGTCGGAATTTTAGCCAACTCATTTATGTACAAATGATCGTCTGTTATGCCTCCTTTTTTGTAGTAATAAAACCAATTAGAAAAACCAAGATTGATTGCCAAATCCCAAACTTTTCTCAAAACGGGTTCTGCATAATCTACACTTGTTTCTTCCCAAACGAATTTTGCATTTTTCCCGCCAACCATATCCATCAGTATTCCAAATTCGGCTTTATAATTGGGCTTGTGCAAGTTTTTTGACCAATACTGCGAACCTAAACAAAAAGAATTTTCGTATTCTGATTTTCCTAAATCTTCTGCATCAAAACAAATAAAATCAACGCCAACATTCGGCAATTTTTTGTTTAGAATTCTTGCCATTTCCAACATTATTCCCACTCCACTTGCGCCATCGTCTGCCGCTAAAATTGGCTTGTTGCGGTTGGTTTCTAATGAATCATTATCTGCATACGGCCTACTGTCCCAATGCGTACAAATCAAAATTCGTTTTTTGGCTTCGGGATTGTATTCGGCTATTATATTAATAATAGGAAGTTTTGGATTGTCAAAATGCTTTACTTCGGCTTTTTGTTCAATTGTATGTGCGCCATATTTTTTAAATTGACTAACAATCCAATTAGCACATTTTAAATTTGCTGAACTTGCTGTAACGCGCGAACCAAAATCTACTTGTTTTTGTATGAAAAAATAAGCGGAATCCGAGTTGAATTCGGGAGAAGTTTTTTTGAATGCAGCTTGTTGAATATCCGAATTTTTATTTTGGATTTCAGGCACATCAGTACACGATGTAATAACCAATAGCAGTGAAAAATAATTCAGGATTTTCTTTTTCAAATTCATTTTTCAAATCTAATCAATTCACGCTTGATGTGTTTAACGTAAAGATTTTTCCGCCTTTTTTAATTTATTGCATAAACGCAAATTGCAAAATGTTTGCACCCATTTTCAATGCTTGTTGCCTTGTCAATTCTGGGTCATTGTATATCTCTTGGTCTTCCCAGCCGTTTCCTAAATCACATTCGTACGAATAAAAACATACCAATTTCCCTTTGTAAATTAATCCAAATCCTTGAGGCGATTTGCCATCGTGTTCGTGAATTTTTGGAAGTCCTTTATCAAAATTGTATTTCTGATGATAAATGGGATGATTAAATGGCAACTCTACAAAATCGAGTTCAGGAAAAACTTTTTTCATTTCGCGCCTAAAAAATAAATTCAAACCAAAGTTGTCATCGGCATGTAAAAATCCGCCTGCAATTAGATAATTACGAAGATTTTCGGCCTCGACATCACTAAATATTATGTTGCCATGTCCTGTTAAATGAATAAATGGATAATTAAAAATATCGCTGCTGCCAACCTCAACAATATCTTCTTCGGACGCAATGTTCAGATTTAAATTTTTGTTACAAAAATCTATCAAATTTGGCAAAGATGTTTTGTTGGCATACCAGTCTCCCCCACCGTTGTACTTTAGTTTTGCAAGTTTAAATGAGGGTGTAACAAAAGCTGCAAACAGTACAAATCCGCAAAAGAAAAACGCAACATTTTTGATTTTTTTCACGCTACTAAATTATCGCAAACAAATTTGAATTGCAATTTTTATTCAAAAATCAAAAACGATACATTTTCAATTAACGACTTAAACTAAATCATTGAAAGTGTGATAGGATAAAAACGCAAATAACTTTCATGATAAATTTATTCGATTTGTGAAAATCTGCTTTATCAAAGTATATTTCGCAAAAAATTAGTAGATGAAAAATTCATTTTTGAAAAAAGCGATTCCACACATAATTGCATTAGTTGTAATGTTTACAGTAATGATAGCATACTTTGGTCCATTGTTTCAAGGAAAGGTTTTGAAACAATACGATGTGTTACAATGGCGAAGCACTTATCAAGAAATATCGCAGTTTGAAAAGCAAAGCGAAGAGCGAACTTTTTGGACAAACAGTATTTTCAGTGGTATGCCATCTTATCTTATTGGAGCATCGTATAGCGGAAATTTAACCAATTCGTTTTTGCTTTTTATGCAAAAGATTTTTAAAAATCCAGCGGATACAATTTTCTTTTTATTTGTATGTTTTTACATTTTGCTGCTAACATTCGATGTTAGTCCGTGGCTAGCAATTATTGGAGCCTTAGCATTTACATTTAGCAGTTTTAATTTTATAAATATTGATGCGGGGCATGTTACTAAAGGCAATGCCATTGCATTTATTCCGCTTGTATTGGCCGGAATAAATATTACACTTCATAAAAACAAAATTTTGGGAGCATTGTTAACCGGTGTAGCTGTTTCGTTTCAGTTAGCAGCTGGACACTTGCAAATCACCTACTATTTAATTTTTATACTTTTAGCGTGGATGTTGGTTGAAATTTTTAACGCAATCAAAACAAAAAAAATAATGCATTTAGCAGTTTGTGGAGCGTACTTAGCAATTGCCGGATTAGTAGGAGTTGGTACAAATATTACCGGTTTGTTAGCAACAGAAGAGTATGGAAAATATAGCATTCGCGGAAAATCAGAATTGACAAAAACTGCAGATGACAAAAGCAATGCTGCCAATGTTTCAAGCGGCTTAGACAAAGATTATGCATTGGCGTGGAGTAATGGAATGGCTGAACCAATGACCATTCTAATTCCTGATTTTTTTGGTGGCTCTAGTTCTGAATCTTTTATCTACGATAAAAAAAGCGAGACACTAAAAGTGTTGCAAGAAAACAGCCAACAAAACACACAATTGGTAAATCAACTTGCGCAGCAAAATAGCGCACGATATTGGGGAGAACAGCCATTTACAGCAGGACCTATTTATTATGGTGCCATTATTATTTTTCTTTTTGTGCTTGGAGTTTTTGTAATCAAAGGCAACGAAAAATGGTGGATTTTTGGAGCAGCATTGTTGTCGGTATTCTTATCCATGGGCAAAAATTTTATGCCGCTCACTGATTTATTTTTCAATTATTTTCCGCTCTACAACAAATTCAGATCGGTAACATTTATACTTTGTGTTGCTCAAACTATGTTTCCGTTGATGGCTGTTTTGGCATTAAAATCAATGCTCAACGGATCGATGAAAACGGATGAAATGAAGAGAAAATTACTCTACAGTTTTTATATAGTTGGAGGAATATGTTTGCTTTTTGCTTTGGTGCCAGGAGTTTTTCTGGATTTTTTAACCAGCAAAGATTCTGATCCAAACAACAAAATTCCAGAGTGGTATTTAAATGCAATTGCTGAAGATCGTGCAGCTGTTTTAAAAGCAGATGCCTGGCGTTCGTTTATTTTTGTAGCACTTGCTTTTGTTGCCATTTATTTATTTGTTATCAAAAAAATAAAATCGGAAATAGTGTTAGTTGGAATGGGAATTTTTATTCTTTTCGATTTGTGGCAAGTTGATAAACGTTATTTAAACGACAAAGATTTTGAGAAACAAAAAAAGGAAGCAGCGGTTGCAAAAACACAATACGATGAACAAATTTTGCAAGATCCTGATCCACATTATCGCGTATTTAATACCACAACAGATTTTGACAAAGATGCTATAACTGCTTACTACCACAAATCAATTGGTGGATATCACGGTGCTAAAATGCGCAGATATCAAGAGTTGATTGAATGGCAATTGGCAAAAAACAATATGGAATGCATAAACATGTTGAACGTAAAATATTTTATAGTTAGAGACGATTCAAGCGGACAATTATTTGCACAACGAAATCCTTTCAACAATGGAAATGCATGGTTTGTTAAAAGCGTAAAATGGGTAGCAAATGCCGATGAAGAAATTGTCGCTTTAAATTGGGATAGAAATAATCCGGAAGCAGGATTCAATGCAAAAGAAACTGCTGTAATTGACAAACGATTTGAAAACGATTTAAAAAATTTTAACCCTGTTTTTGATTCAACAGCAAATATTAAACTTACTAAATACGCACCGAATAAAATTAATTACGAATGCAGTGTAAATTCAGCACAGTTGGCTTTGTTCTCTGAAATATTTTACGATAAAGGTTGGAATGCTTACCTTGATGGAAAAGCGGTTTCGCATTTTCGTGCTGATTATGTTTTAAGGGCAATGGTAATTCCTGCTGGCAAACATCAAATTGAATTTAAATTCGAGCCGCAAACGGTTGTTGCGGGAGAAAAAATTGCTTGGGCATCGTCAAGCATTTTGTATGGCGGATTAATTGTATTGCTGGCATTTTATTTTTTGAGAAAAAACAAAGTAGTAAAGAATAATTAATACCTTTCGATAGCAATTTTTATTTTCATCAAGCCTTCGCTGAAAGCCAATTCGGTATTTTCTATTTTTGAAGGAACCATAAATCTTAAAATTGGATTATAGCCAACATCGCCTTCGTCTATCCAACTCAATTGCGTTTTATTTCCTAAGTCTGTAAATCTAAATGTAGCATGGCTAGTTAATTCTTGTTCGTTAATATTTAAAAAAGTTTGAATCATTTCATTCGGTACGCTTTCCGAAATACTTAAATAACCAATGCCAACTAAATTTCCGCGAAAATAAAATTTGGCGTCTTTTCCAACTGTGTTTTTCGAATAAAAAAACTTCATCGAACTATCTATATCTTTATTCCAAGGGCTCCATTTTTCCCAATTTTTAATATCGTTCATAAACGAAAAACTTTGATAAATGGGCTTGTTGATGGTTACGCTTTTTTCAATTTTATAGTGATGAGGGAAAAACAAACTCACAACAAAAACCAATGCCACGATGACGAAAAAAGATAAAAATATTTTGAATAATTTCATGAAATTTAATTTTGATTTAGCTTACATAAATGCATTTTCACCTGTAATTTCCATTCCCAAAATAAGCAAATGAATATCGTGTGTTCCTTCGTAAGTTACTACACTTTCCAAATTCATCATGTGGCGCATTATTGGATATTCGCCAGTTATTCCCATTCCGCCTAAAATTTGTCTGGCTTCGCGCGCTACATCTAAGGCAAGTGCTACATTATTTCGTTTTGCCATTGATATTTGTGCAGGAGTTGCTCTGCCTTCATTCATCAAAATGCCAAGCCGCCAAACCAACAATTGGGCTTTTGTAATTTCAGTAATCATTTCGGCTAATTTTTTTTGTTGCAATTGAAACCCTGCAATTGGCCTTCCAAATTGTTGTCGTTCTTTTGCATATCGCAATGCTGTATCGTAACAATCCATTGCTGCTCCTAAAGCACCCCAACTAATACCGTAGCGGGCAGAATTTAAACATGTCAATGGACCTTTTAATCCTTCAACATCAGGGAAAATATTTTCTATAGGAACTTTTACATCGTTAAAAACAAGTTCGCCTGTCGCGCTTGTACGCAAACTCCATTTGTTATGTGTTTCTGGTGTAGTAAATCCTTCCATTCCTCGTTCAACTACAATGCCTTTTATTTTTCCGGCTTCGTTTTTTGCCCAAACAACAGCAATGTCAGCGAAAGGCGAATTAGAAATCCACATTTTTGCACCATTCAAAATTACATTTTTGCCATCGCCAGCATCTCTGAAATTTGTTGTCATTCCGGCTGGATTGCTTCCATGATTTGGCTCAGTTAAACCAAAACACCCCATCAGTTCGCCTTTGGCTAGTTTTGGCAAATATTTTCTTTTTTGGGCTTCGCTAGCAAATTTGTAGATTGGGTACATTACCAAACTTCCTTGAACACTTGCTGTCGATCTTACTCCACTATCGCAACGCTCCAATTCTTGCATTATAATTCCATACGAAATATAATCCAATCCACCGCATCCGTACTCGGCTGGTAATTGTGGTCCAAACGCGCCAATATCAGCCAAACCTTTTATTATATGCATTGGAAAAATTGCTTTTTGTGCAACATCTTCAATGATTGGCGACAATTCTTTTTTTACCCAATCGCGTACGCTTTGACGAATGAGTTTGTGCTCATCAGTCAGCAGTTCATCCATCAAATAAAAATCCGGATGATTGTACAAATCTGGCTTGTTGCTTCTGAAAAAATCAATTGATGCTTCTGTCATAGTGGTATTTTGTAAATGGCAAAAAGCCATTAGTATTTTTGAGCAAATTTATCAATTTTGCATTCGATAAAAAACTAAAAATGAAACTTGTTACTGCTTTAGAGAAACTCGAATTTTTTGCCTTTCACGGAATATATGCCGAAGAAAAAACTATTGGCGGAAAGTTTACTTTAGATATTTGGATAGAGCAGGATGTGCCTGACGAAATAGAGTTTAAAAAAATAAACGAAGTGCTTGATTACGAAAAAATTTATGCAATCGTAAAAAACGAAATGAATCAGCCAAAAGATCTGATTGAAGAAGTGGCAAAAAACATTTTAGATAAAATAGGGCTTCAGAATGCTGATTTAGTTTCAATAAAAATAAAAATTACTAAGCACAATCCGGCAGGTAAGTTTGAAAAAGGAGATGCAAGTGTAATGCTTGAGAAAATCTTTAATTAGCTTAATTCTTAGATATATCGAGTTTTACAGATATAATGTTACTTGCACTTATCAAGCCTTGATTGAATGCATTTCCCAATGCATAATCAATGGTTACTTTGTTTAGTTTCAAACCAACACCAATTGAAGGCATTATTGAATAATTTTCTGAAC
>CAMAWM010000009.1 GCA_945861965.1 Chitinophaga pinensis
AATTGTAAATCTAAAAGTAAAATGATTACTTGCTTGAATTGAAAATTATTTACACGCTCAGATTTTTTCAACTAAATGATTCTATCCAAAACAAGTAATTTCAAATAAGATTAGAGAAGATGTTAAAAAGAATATTCATAGCTGTTACATTAATTATATCTTCATTTGGTCTTTATGCTCAATCTTGTACTATGACTGTTAGTAGTATCAAGGTTTGTCATGGAAGCACTGTTTCATTCAGTGCAACTTTTTCATCTGGATTTACACCCTTTAGATACGAATGGGACTTTGGCAACACAGTTAAAAATTTTCAATCTGCACCAGTTTACAACTATCCTGCTGCTGGAGTTTACATTCCTAAGTTGAAGATTATTTTCACTTCGGGCGATAGTTGTTTAGTAACTGGGCCAACAATTCAGGTTGTTTCAAAACCGATAGCCAACTTTACAATTTTAACCAACAACTCGCAATGTTTTAAAGATAATTTGGTTTGTATACGTGATTCTTCTAAGTCAGGTTCAAGCGGTTCGCCTTTAATAAGTAGATTGTTTTTATGGGGTGATGGGAATTATTTGGATTCTGCTTTGTCAACAAAAACTATT
The DNA here is from genome assembly GCA_945861965.1 of Chitinophaga pinensis. Lineage (GTDB taxonomy): Bacteria > Bacteroidota > Bacteroidia > UKL13-3 > UKL13-3 > CAMAWM01. The sequence continues at coordinate 603 of CAMAWM010000009.1, forward strand.
TGCCATAAATATCAAAGCAATTTCGGAGGTTTATATACTTTGGTTTTAGAAATAACCGATTCGAATGGCTGTGTTGGTAGAATGCAAAAAGACAATGCTATTCAAATATGGCCAAAAATGCAAGACATCAGTTTTACCACTCAATTTGTGGTTAAATGCAACGCTACACCTGTTAAATTTATAAATACATCGCAATTGCAATTAAGTAATATAAGGAATTTTCGCTGGGTTTTTGACGATAGTACTTTTGATATTAGCAATTCAAAGTGGGATACATTAACACATATTTATACAAAAGGAGGAAGTTTTGATCCTTCGTTAATTGTTGAAGATAAAAATGCTTGTCGTGATACTTTTACTTTGATTAAAGGAGCAATGAATATGAAGTTGGATAGTCAGATTGTAATTAAATATGCTCAAAAATGTTTCAGCAATCAAAATTATGAATTTTCGGCTCCTAATGCTCCAGGCACATTAATTTTATGGCGAATTTACTCGCCTAACGGAAAAATATTTGATTCGATTTGGGCAATTGAATATTTGCAATTAAACAAACGATTTAATTGCGGAAGGTATGCCGTAAGAATGAACGCTGGCTTTGGCAATTGCAGCACTCAAGTCGATACATTTGTCGATGTATATGGCCCAAATACAATTATCAGGAACGATACTATTGCGCCCAAAAATTCATCGCAATGCCATCCATTTGATACGGTTTACCTTAGGACTCCACCACCCGAATTGTCCTGTTTTTATCAAAACGTAATTAACAGGCTTTGGGATTTTGGTGATGCATTTGCTCCGCCTTGTACTACAGATACTCGCAAAGGAATTAATGTAGGATTGAATTGTAATTTCAGTAAAGATGCTGACAGCGTGAAGCATAAATATTCAAACGGACAGGATAATTGTTACAAAGTAAAGTTAACAATGATTGATACCGTAAAAGGATGTTCAGATATTGATTCTACGTATTTGGCATTAACTACGCCTAATGCTCATCCTGATTTAAATGCAAATCCACCGCGCAGAGGATTGTATTTTTACACCATTCCGCCTGGACCATTAGCACCGCCACAAACGTGTTATACCAATTCATTTGTTTTCAGGTTTGAAGAAACTTTGCCAAGCTGCGGAAGAGAAAAAATGTGGATTAATTTAGATTCGCTTGAAGGCAAATGGGATTCGTTAGATGTTACTAAAAACTTTCTGTTTCATCAATACAACAAAGTAAAAGACCCAAACGCTTGGGTTACTACAGGATTGATTGTTAAAAACGGAAACTGTTACGATACGGCTTGGTATCATCACATGTTTCAACTTCTTGATTTGAAACCCGCATTTAGAGTAAAAGTTGAGGGGATTTGCGCGCCTTACAAAGTTACTATTTCATTAATTGATTCAATTCAGGATAGTTTAGTCCGCGCTCAATTTTACTTTAATGGAATTTATATTACTCAAAATTTTTCAATTACCGATTCTGTCATTAATTCTAAATCATTTACGTTTAATACAAGCGGAATAAAAACATTGGCTGTAATACTTACCAATAGAAAAGGGTGTATTCTAAATTACGACACGGCTTTAAACTTAGGGATTTTTGTATATATGTTGCCTTCAAAATTGCCGAAACCTATTTATTGCCAAGGCGATAGTGTCGAGTTTTTAGACCAGGTTTATTATTATGGCGATACTCGAAAATTTTGGAAAGATCCAAATCGAGCAGCTTCTGGGAAAGAGCAATTGCTTTGGGATTTTGGCGATAATAGCAGTCCGCCATTTACAATTTCAGGAGCTTCGCCCAAACATAAATACACAAAAATTGCAAATTATAAAGTGCGAATGTTAGCAATTGATAGTATGGGTTGCCGCGATACTTTTAATTATGTTTTGAAGGTTATAGGAGTCAAAGCTGTAATAGCACCATTGACAGAAAACTTAGCTTGTGCGCCTAAAATAATTTCATTTAAAGACCGATCATACGAAATTGATTCATCTGCACTTTATGGACAATTGCCTTACGATGTCGATACTTTTAATATTTGGGATTTTGGTGATGGGAAGCCGTACAGTTTTTTGCGAAATCCAATTCATGATTACACAAGCAATGGATTGTTTAAAGTTCGAAATGTTGTGATGACTTTAGAAGGATGTACAGACACCGCTTTTATGGATGTATTTATTAAAGGACCAAATCCTTCGTATAGTTTCTTAAGTGGTGACACTATGGGTTGTAGTCCTGTAACTTTGAAAATGAAAAACACAACTGGTAGGCAATTGTTAAATTGGCAATGGTTGATCGCAGGGCCTCAAAATTCGGTACTTTCAACCAACCGCGACACGGACGTTGCGTTTACTTTTAACCTACCTGGAATTTATCGAATACTGTTGCTTGGAGTAGATACAGTAACAAATCCTGTAACGGGATTAACTTTTAATTGCTCAGCAGTTGCGCCCGATACATTGAATCCAAATACGCCACCAACTTTTGTTTATGTTTACGACAACCCTTTGGCAAAACTATTTGGTCCTGACAGTGTTTGTATCAATACGCCATTTTATTTATTTTCATCATCCGATTCTATTTACAATTCGTACATATACGATTTTGATGATGGCAATAGTATAACTAGAACAAAATATAAAGACACTGTTACTTATTTATATTCAACAGCTGGGAACTATACTATTCGTTTAATTCCATCGTCTCCGTTTAGTTTGCAATGTATTGATACAGGAAAAGTGTCAGTAACTGTGAGAGATGTAATTGCTGATTTTGATTTTGACGATAGCAATTCTCCAATTTATAAGTTTATCAATAAATCGCTTTATGCCAATTCGTATCTATGGAGTTTTGGTCAGCCTAGTTCAGGAATATTTAATACTTCGACAGACGAAAACCCAAGCCATAATTACAATTCGATAAGCGATACTTTTAAGGTTTGTTTAATAGCAATTCATCTAGCAGGGTGCACAGATACTATTTGCAAAGAAATAGTTCCTGCATCCATGTTAATTAAAGTTCCGAATGTATTTACACCAAATAACGATGGCGTTAACGATGCATTTGACATTGACATTCAGGGATACAAAAAATATAGTTTACAGGTTTTTAACCGTTGGGGAAATTTGGTTTTTGAAACAGATAAAGATGGAAAAGGGAATGATGGAATTAATTGGAATGGAAAAATAAATAACAACGCTTCAGAATGCAGTAACGGAGTGTATTATTATATTTTTAATTACAAACTTGCTAGCGAATTGAATGAAAAATCTTTGCATGGAACAATTACATTAATAAGAGATTGATGTTTTTATCGTGCGCTTGGCGTACAATCTAAACTTGCAAAATCGCCTGCTAAATATTTGAAATGTGCAGCCATTGCAATCATTGCAGCATTGTCGGTGCAGTATTCAATTGCCGGAATAAATGTTTTCCAGCCCAAATCTAATCCGCTTTGTTCAACAGCATTTCTCAATCCGCTATTTGCCGAAACTCCTCCGGCTAAAGCAATTTGTTTTATGCCAGTTTGTTTTGAAGCTAAAAGCAATTTCTTCATCAAATGATCTACAATACTTTGTTGAATTGATGCGCATAAATCGTGTAAATTATTTTGAATAAAATTAGAATCCTTTTTCAATTCGTCTCTTACAAAATAAAGGTATGATGTTTTTAAACCGCTAAAGCTGTAATCCAAATTTGGAATATTGGGTTTTGCAAACTGGAACATTTTTGAATTACCATTTTCGGCATATTTGTCAATCAAAGGGCCGCCAGGATAGCGAAGCCCCAGAATTTTTGCCGCCTTATCAAATGCTTCTCCAGCCGCATCGTCTAATGTTTTTCCGGTAATTTCACTTTTGAAATAATCACGCATTACTACCAATTGGGTATGCCCGCCACTTACTGTTAAACACAAAAAAGGAAAGCTTGGCTTTGGTTCGTTTATAAAATGAGCCAACACATGTGCTTGCATATGTTCAACTGCAATAAGCGGAATGTTTAAACTTTGTGCTAATGATTTTGCAAACGATGCACCAACCATCAAGGATCCAATCAATCCTGGGCTTTGCGTAAATGCAATTGCAGTAAGTTCATTCAAATTAATATTTGACTGTTTCAATGCCAAATCTACCGTTTCAACAATATTTTTTTGATGTTCGCGACTTGCCAATTCGGGCACAACGCCACCGTATTTTTCGTGTACTAATTGTCCCGCAACAATATTACTCAACACTTTCCCGTTTTTCATTACCGCAGCCGCAGTATCGTCACAACTAGATTCTATGGCAAGTATTATTGTATTCAAGTGGATGCGATTGCGTTATTGGGCGATTAAAATTTTGTAATTAACTTTGGCAAATTAGCGTGAAGAAAATTTTTATCAAAATATCTTATGTTTTTTTAGGCATCTTATTTTTTATGATGACCTTATTCTATTTGATTTTCAATAACAATAGCTTTCAAAATTTTCTTATTCAAAGAGTAAGCTCGTATCTAAGCAGCGCCTTTAAAACTGAAATTACAATTGGCCATATAAATTATGATGGATGGACTTATTTTAGCATAGACGATGTGTATTGGGGCGATCAGAAAAAAGACACGCTTTTTTACCTTAAAAACATGCAGTTTGATATTGGCGGAATTGAAATAGATTCAAGCCGTTTTGTGTTAAGTAAACTGAATGTAGATGGCGCAATTTGCAATATAGTAACATACCCTGACGGCACTTTTAATATAAATACAGTATTCAATATTATTGATCCAAATGATACGTTGCCAAAGGATCCAAATGCTCCGAAATTTAAATTGATTTTTGACGAAGTTAATTTAACAAACAGTCAATTTAGAATAATTGACTCTACGCAACAATTTGAATCAGAAGGATTCGATCCATTCAACGAAAATTTTTATAACATAAATTTAAAGGCCTTGCATTTTAAAATAATTGAAGATTCATTGCATTTTAATCTGCAAAATCTAAGCGCAATAGAGCAAAGTGGCTTTGAGTTAAAGTCAATGAAAGCGAAAGCGATTGTCTGCAGTAAATTAATGCAATTTGACGATCTGGAAGCTGAAACTGGAAATAGTTTAATTAAAAATTTTGTGAGTATGTCGTTTGAAAACTGGGATAGCTGCGCAAATGATTTCATGAGCAATGTGTATTTAAAAGGAAATCTGAAGCAGAGCGAAATTAGCATGAATGATATTGCGTTTTTTGCTCCAGCATTAGAAATTTTTAATTATTCGGTAATTGCAGACGCAAAAATTAGAGGCACAATTCGAAACTTAAAAATACGCGATGCAAATATAAAGTACGCAAACAATACTTCATTTAGCGGCAATATTAGCATGAATGGTTTGCCAGATATAAATCAAACATTTATTGAAGCCAATGCAGATTTTGCAGCAACAGATAAAAGCGAACTTGAAAAAATAATTGGAATGCCTTTGCCTGATGAATTAAATAAATTAGGTGTCTTAAAGTTTAAAGGCCACTATACTGGTTTTATTAATGATTTTGTGAGTTACGGAAAATTTGAAACTCATTTTGGCAATATAAGTACGGACTTAAATATGAAACTTGCTAAAGATGCAAGACAAAGCGTTTATTCGGGTATTTTAAATATAAATAATTTCAATTTAGGTGCGTATTTAGAAAACAAAAACTTTGGATTTACTACTTTAAATGCAACAATTAATGGCAAGGGTTTGGATTTTAAAACCTTGAAAGCTAAACTAGAAAGCAATTTAAGTTATTTTGATTTCAACGGATATCGTTATACTAATTTGTCATTAAAAGCATTGTGTGATAAGAAAAATCTGAACGGAGATTTTGAGATTAAAGACGAAAACATAAAAATAAAATTGCTGGGAAATGTAGATTTGAGCAAAGACATTCCTGAATTTAATTTTAATTCTATAATTGATGGCGCTTCTTTGAAAGTATTGAATTTTTCGAAGAATGAAATTTATTTAAGCACAAAAATCAATGGTGATTTTGCGATTAAAACGATTGATAAAAATAGTGGAACAATTAATTTTCGAAATACAATTTGCGATTTCAACGGAAGGGATTTTACTATTAATCATATAAAACTATTTTCTTCAAATACGAACAAAAGAATTCTGAATTTTTCAAGTGATTTTGCAGATGGAAATATTCAAGGCCAATACAACTTTGCAGATTTGCATAAATGTTTTTACAATTTATTATGCAAAGTAGCGCCTGCATATTTAAAGCCGTATCACGAAAAAGAAATTACTAAGCAAAATTTTGATTTTGAATTGTCAGTTAGAAATACAGATAATTTATCGCCTATGTTTTTTCCGGAAATTGATGTGAATGATTTAAATGTAAAAGGAAGTTTTAGTAACGTAAATAATACTGCAGAAATAATTGGATTTACCGAAACATTCAGGTACAATAATTTTTATTTCAGCGACCTTATTTTAAAAACCAAACTAATTGAAGGTAAAAAAGCGGAGCTGTTATTCGGCATTTCGCGCTTTTCTAAAAGCGACACGTTGATGATTCATGAGTTTGCAGTTAAATCGACAATAGAAAACAATCGAGCAGATTTACATCTTATTGTTCAAGATACTTCAAGCTTAATTTATTCAAATATTAATGCAAAACTTTTGTTTGAATCGGAGAATATAAAATTGCTTTTTGACGAATCTAATTTTGTTTTTAACAGCTCGAAATGGAATATTAACAAAACTGGAATTGTAGATTTCGGAAATCGAAATTTAAGTTTTTCTAATTTCTCTATAAACAATAATGATCAACAGATTTTCTTGACGGGATTTTATAATTTCAAAAACAAGGAAAGAAATGTACTAATCGCTTTAAATGATTTTAACCTTTCAAATATCAATATATTTTTACCGCGAATAGAGATCAAATTTGCTGGATTGACAAATGGAAATGTTGTATTGAGAACGATGGACGGAAAAAATTTGTTTACCAATAATTTATGGGTTACTCAATTTGCACTTGATAACGATACGGTAGGAGATTTTGAAATAAACGGAAGATTAGATAGTAAATTTGATCGATTAACTTTTGATGCAAAATCGCTAAAAGGCAAGTTGAATAATTTTAATGCCGTAGGATATTGGATTTTAGAAAGTGGCGAAATAAATGCGGACATTGGTTTTGAAAATGCCGAGATAAAATCGTTGCAAGCTTTTGCCAAAGAATACATCACCTTGTATGATGGAAAAGCATCGTTGAATGCCAAATTAACAGGAACTTTAGCCAAGCCAGTTGTGAATGGAAGTTTGATGGCAAACAATATTGTAACTCGAATAGAATACCTAAAAACAATATATAATTTATCAGGGAAATTCAATTTTAATAAAAACGAAATTGCATTTGAACCGTTTAAAATTTACGATTCGAAAAAACATACTGCCGATGTTTCAGGAAAAATTGCACATAAAAACTTTAGTGATTTTTCATTCGATGTATTGATAAATAATTTCAACGAATTTCAAATACTAAATACAACATCTAAAGACAATTATTTGTTTTATGGAACTGCTTATGGAAGTGGTGATGTAACAATTAAAGGACCAATTGACGACATAGAATTAAATATTAAAGCAACTGCATCAAAAAACACAAAAATTTACATCGCGCCTTTTGGTAGTTCAGAATCTAGCGTTGAAGAATTAATACATTTTGTAGACAAAGACACTTTGAATAAATCGGTAATAAATCGAAATCCATCTTTAAGTGGATTTTCACTTAACATGCTTATTAATGCAACTACTGATGCTGAAGTTCAAATTGTTTTTGACGAAAATACTGACGACAAAATAAGTGCAATAGGGGATGGCACCATTAAATTAGAGTTGAATAAACAAGGTGTTTTTAACATGTTTGGCGAATACAATGTTTTGGAAGGCGATTATGTATTCAGTGCGTTGAATGTGGTTAACAAAAAATTCAAATTGCAAAAAAGTACAATTGAATGGAATGGCGATCCGCTTGATGCAAAGTTGAATATTAATGGTGTTTACAAACATCGAACTACAATTAGTGAGTTGTTAAATACATCTGCAACATCCAATTCGAATGATCAATCTGGACAAAGCAATCAGCGCATGTTAGTTGAATGTTTGCTAAATATTAATGGAAGTTTACAATCGCCACAGTACAATTTTGATCTTAATTTTCCGGAGATTGACAACAGTATGAATGGAAGTAATTTAAGTGATTTGAATGTGGCATTAAACAACTTGCGTAAAGAGCCACAGCAAATGACTCAACAGATAATTAATTTGATGGTTTTCGGAAAATTTGCAAGGATTAGCAACTCTAATACAGCAACCACAAATGCTGGAACGGCATTAGGCATAAATACGCTTTCGGAACTTGCGTCAACCCAACTTACAAATATGTTGAATAAAGTAATTCCAAATATGAATATTACAATTGATGTATTGAATGCTGTCGATCCATTAAAAGGAAGAAATTTTTTGTTTACAGCATCCAAAAGGGTTTTGGATAACAGGCTTGAATTGCAAGGAAGTTATGCAACAGATAATTCGCAAAATAATTTCTTGGCTCAATACAATATTTCAAAAAATGGAAACTTTAAGGCACGTGCATTTAACCGGCAACTTGTAGATCCAATTTTTAGCCGAAACGTAAGCACTCAAGGATTTAGTTTGTTTTATCGCAAAGAGTTTGACAATCTTTTAGATTTATTCAAGCCAAAGAATTTAGGCTATTAAAAAACTAATATTAGAAATTTAAACTATGCAACAAGCACCGATTGGTATTTTTGATTCGGGTTATGGAGGGCTAACAGTGATGCAAGAAATTGTAAAAAAGTTGCCGGAATACGATTATATTTATTTGGGAGATAATGCTCGTTCGCCATACGGAACACGATCGTATGAAATAGTGTATCAATATACATTAGAAGCTGTTAAAAAATTAGCGGATTTAGGATGTAAATTAATTGTTTTGGCGTGTAACACTGCATCAGCAAAAGCACTTAGAACAATTCAACAAAACGATTTGCCAAAAATGCAAAAAGATTTGCGTGTGCTTGGAGTAATTCGACCAACAACAGAAATAATTGGCAACTACTCTAACACAAATCACATTGGTGTTTTTGCAACCAACGGAACGGTTGATTCTAATTCATATCCAATTGAAATCGAAAAGTTTTTTCCTGATGTGAAAGTGTTTCAACAAGCTTGCCCATTATGGGTTTCACTAATTGAAAACAATGAATACAAAAATGAAGGGTCTGATTTTTTTATTAAAAAAAATATCGAAGATTTAATGCTTCAATCAAATAAAATTGACACAGTTCTGCTCGGTTGTACTCACTATCCTTTGCTGTTAAATAAAATAAAAAAATATTTAGACCCTTCGGTAAATATTATTTCTCAAGGCGAAATTGTAGCGAATAGTTTAGTCAATTACTTAAGTAGACATTCTGAAATTGAGCAATTGTGTAGTAAGAATAAATCGAGAACATTTTATACAACAGATAGTCCAGAAAATTTCGATTTAAATGCTTCTAATTTTTATAACGAAAAAATTAGAAGCAACCATTTAGAGTATTAATTTAATTTTGATTTAAGGAACTTAGCTGTAAAACTATTTTTTACTTTAATCAAGTCTTCAGGAAATCCTTCAAAAACTAAATTGCCGCCTTTTTCACCGGCTTCTGGACCTAAATCAATTATCCAATCTGCACATTTTGCAACGTCCATATTGTGTTCGATCACAAGAATGCTATGCCCTTGATCAATCAATGCATTAAACGAGGTTAATAGTTTTTTGATGTCGTTAAAATGTAAGCCAGTAGTGGGCTCATCAAAAATAAATAAAATATGTTCTGATGCATTGCGTTTGCTAATAAACGAAGCCAATTTAACTCGTTGCGCCTCGCCACCAGAAAGCGAATTGCTGCTTTGTCCCAATTGAATATAGCCCAATCCAACATCGGCTAATGGTTTTATTTTATTTGAAATTGATGGCTCGTTTTCGAAAAATAATAAGGATTCGTCAACACTCAAATTAAGCACATCGCTTATGTGTTTATCTCTATATTTTACCTCCAAAACATCCTCTTTAAATCGTGCTCCTTTGCAATCTTCACAAGTTAAATGTATGTCGGCCATAAATTGCATTTCAATTGTTACTTCACCTTCGCCTTGGCAAGTTTCGCATCTTCCGCCATCAACATTAAAACTAAAATGTTGAGGTCTGTAATTGCGGCTTTTGCTCATTGATTGCGAAGCGTAAAGTTCACGAATTGAATCGTATCCTTTTAAATAAGTTATTGGATTGCTTCGGCTTGATTTCCCAATTGGATTTTGGTCAATCATTTCTACTTGAGTTATGCTTTTAAAATCGCCCTCTAAAGAATTATATGATCCTGTTTTTTCACCACTATAATTTCCTAATTGTTTTTGTAATGCATGGTACAATATTTTTTTCACCAAAGTTGTTTTCCCGCTACCGCTAACACCAGTAACTACAGTTAAATTATGCAAAGGAAATTTCACATCAATATTTTTTAAATTGTGTTGATTTGCTCCTTTTAACTCAATACAATTCGTCCACTTTTTGCGTTTTTTTGGCAGTTCTATTTTTTCTATTCCATTCAGGTATTTTGCTGTTAAGCTGTTTGCGTTTTTTTTAATTTCATCAATACTTCCAACTGCAATTTTCTGCCCTCCGTTAACTCCTGCAAGCGGCCCAATGTCAATAATTTCATCGCAAGTTTTCATTATTTCCTCATCGTGTTCAACTACGACAACAGTATTTCCAATGTCTCTTAACGTTTTTAAAACTGAAATTAATGTTTCGGTATCTCTTGGATGTAAGCCAATACTTGGCTCATCTAAAATATAAAGCGATCCAACCAAACTACTACCTAACGAAGTGGCAAGATTTAATCGTTGAGTTTCGCCACCACTAAGTGAGTTTGATAATCGATTTAGGGATAGGTATCCAAGTCCAACATTTTTGAGAAAAGAAAGCCTACTTTTTATTTCAAGTAAAATTCTTTTAGCTATTTTTTGATGGTATTCTGACAAAATCAATTCGTTAAAATAATCTGTCGATTCGGAAATATTCATCAACAGAATCTCAGATAACGATTTGTAATTTTTCTTATTTTTCTTCGACTCGTCAATAAGTTTCACATAGTTTGTATCGTGCCTAAGTCTTGTCCCTTTACAGGTTTGGCAGATAGTTTTACCTCTATATCTGGCCAACATAACTCGGTATTGAATTTTATATGTTTGCTTTTCTAGCTCTTTGAAAAATCCATCAAGTCCAACCCAAACTTTATTTCCATGCCACAAAAAATCTTTTTGTTTTGATGTAAGTTCAGAATAAGATTTATGAATTGGGAAATCATTTTTGCGACAATGCAAGATGAATTGATTTTTCCATTCGCCCATATGTTCGCCTCTCCAACAAGCAATAGCATCATCGAAAATACTTTTGCCGGTATTTGGAACAACTAAATCTTCGTCAATTCCAATTACACTGCCAAAACCTTGGCAGGTTTTACATGCGCCATAAGGATTGTTAAAACTAAAGAAGTTTACCGTAGGCTCTTCAAATGTAATTTGGTCTAATTCGAAACGATTATTGAAATAGATTTTTTCAGCATCTTTTTTATTTTCGTTTATTGTTTGAATGATTATTTCTCCATGCCCTTCGTAAAATGCCGTTTGTATTGAATCTGAAATTCGATTTTGGAAATCTTCGTTTTCAATTTGAACAGAGAATCTATCAATCAACAAATATATTTTTCGCTTTTCTTGTTTTATTTTTTGCGATAAATAATCTTCGATTAACATCGTTTCGTTTTCAACAACCAATCTGCTAAACCCGTTTTGCAAAAAAGTTTCAAGTGGAATTTTAAATTCCTTTTCAATTGATTTTATTTCGACAAGTAAAAATATTTTCTTGTCAACCTCAAGTGTCAATATGTAATTAACTACATCTTCAACTGTATGTCGTTTTACTATTTTTCCTGAAACTGGAGAGATTGTAACTCCAATTCTTGAAAATAATAATTTCAGATAATCATAAATTTCGCTTGTGGTCGCTACTGTTGAACGAGGATTTCTAATATTTACTTTTTGTTCGATTGCGATGGATGGAGATATTCCGTGTATGTAATCAACATCGGGTTTATTCATTTTTCCAAGAAACTGTCTGGCATAAGCAGACAGGCTTTCAACGTATCTTCGTTGCCCTTCGGCATACAAAGTATCAAATACCAAACTACTTTTCCCGCTTCCTGAAACACCAGTAACAACTGTAAGTTTATTTCGTTTAATTTCAACATCTATATTCTTAAGGTTGTGCATTCGTGCACCTTTAATCAAAATATTTTTAGTTTTTCCGTTCATAAATAAAATAAGCTGCAAGATTAACTAAAATCTTCAATCAAAAGCTTTTAGTAAAACACTTCTTATGCAATAGCTTTTCATTACAAATCACTTTCTAATTGTGCAGATTTTTTTTTAAATAGTTTATTTTTTTTGATTTTTAATTAAATAAACCTACATTCGTAATACAAAAATCAAAAAACGCCCAAAGAAAAAACTCTACACTAACCAATTTAATTCTGTATAGCAATACATTTACTCAACAGTAAAGTTTAACATTATGCAAACACAGAGAGTTAGTGATCAGGAGTTGATTCTGCGCTACCTTCAGGGCAATTCATATAGCTTTGAAGTACTTTTACGCAGACACAAGCAAGCAATTTATAGCGTTTTGCTTTCACGAGTTAGAGATAGAAATTTAGCCGATGATCTTTTTCAAGAAGTTTTTATCAAAATAATCAAAACCATACACGATGGCAGGTATAACGAAATGGGTAAATTTCAAAGTTACGCTACACGAATGGCGCGTAATTATGCAATTGATTACTTGAGAAAGAAGAAACACGAAATTGTTTTTAGTAGCTTCGCTTCTGACGATGAGTCGTATAATCCCATTAATTATTTTGCTGACAATTGTTTAAATGCATCTCAGCAAATGATTTCAACTCATGAACAAGATGTAATTCGTAAATTAATTATGCAGATACCAGAAGATCAGCGCGAGGTTTTGATTATGCGCCACTGGGGTCAAATGAAATTTAAGGACATTGCCGAACACAAAGGAGAAAGTATCAATACAATTATGGGCAGAATGCGCTATGCATTGCAAAATATGCGCAAATTGATTCAAGAGCAACAGATTGATATTGCAATTTAATGTCCTCAACAAGTATATTTGGCATTAAATTTTCTTTTGCTTTTTAATGAAAAAAATACTCTTAATTTTCTTTTTATTTAATTTTTTTGGAAATCGTACCGCTGCTCAAGATTCGCCAATTGTATATCAATTGCCTGATTTTATTGTAGTAGCCAAAAGCGATCCTGAATACGAAGCAAAATACCAACGACTTGTTAGAAATGTAAAGAAAACCTTGCCTTATGCAAAACTTGCAGCTTTTCGATACCAAATGCTGGAACAAAATTTACAAATACTTCCAACAAATAAAGCAAGAAAAGCCTATTTGAAAAAAACAGAAGAAACCATCAAAGCACAATTTATGGATGATTTGAAAAGTCTTTCTATCAATCAAGGAAAGATATTGATCAAACTAATTTATCGCGAAACTGGGAAGTCGAGTTATGAAATGTTAACTACATACAGAAGCGACTTCACCGCTTTGTACTGGCAAGGTGTGGCAAAGTTTTTTGGCGGAAATTTAAAAGATGAATACAACCCGATAGAGGATTGGCAAATAGAGCAAATAATTAAACAACTTGGGTTTGATTAATCTATTTATCTGTAATCGCTATACAGCAAATATTTTTTTCTTATTTGTTTGAATGCAAGCAAATCACTTTCCCAGGATTTTTTTATTTCGTCTTCATTCATTCCTTGCTCAATTTGTTTTCTTAATTTATCACTTCCTGCAAGCTTGTCAAAAAACGAGTTAAAAAATTTTGTTTTCTCTTGATCGTTTTTATAAAATTCAATAAGCCAAAACAAATTTATTGTTGGTATTTGAGAAGCGAAATTTTTTCCGTAATTAGTCAATGAAAATCCATTGCAAATTTGGTCTTTCCAAGGTGGATTTTCGGCAACGCCAAGAATTTTTTTTGGCGTGAATTTGTAATCGCCAATAGTTGAGTTTGGCTTGCCAATGCATTCAAATGGTTTTTCAGTTCCTCTTCCTAAACTAATGCTTGTGCCTTCAAAAAAACAAAGACTTGGATAAAGATAAATAGCTTCTATCGTTTTTAAATTTGGCGATGGAAAAACCGGAGGAGTGTATTTTGTTTCGTGCGAATAAAAATAATTTTTAATGACGATTACTTTGCATTGAATTCCATTTGCAAGCCAAGCTTCTCCATTTATCATTTGAGCGTATTCTGCAATCGTCATTCCGTGAACAATTGGAATTGGATGCATGCCGACAAAGGATCTAAATGCTGTATCTAAAATTGGTCCGTCAACATAAAATCCATTTGGATTAGGTCTATCTAGAATTAATAGCGTTTTGTTGTTTTCGGCACAAGCCTCCATTACATAATGCAAAGTAGAAATATATGTGTAAAATCTTGCGCCTACATCTTGAATGTCAAAAATTAACAAGTCAATATTTTTCAATTGCGATGCAAAAGGTTTTTTGTTTTTACCATAAAGCGAAACAATTGGAATTCCTGTTTTTTTATCTATAGTAGAAGCTACTTTTTCGCCTGCAGAATGATTTCCGCGAAATCCATGTTCTGGAGCAAAAACAGTTTTTACTTTAACTTTTAATTTCAACAAAGTATCGAGCAAATGCACATTTCCTATATTACTTGTTTGGTTTACTACCAATGCTACTTTTTTATTTTGCAAGTAATGAAGATATTGAATCATTTGATCAGCGCCTGTTTTAAGCTGGCAAAATGATTTATTGATATGAAAAAATCCTGTTAATACTATCAAAATACTGATTTTGAAATTGCTTTTCATCCTTAGTTTATAATAAATTATTTTAATTAAATTATATTCGAACCTTATATTTTTCATTTTTCTTTTTGAACTTAAATTATTTCATATCGTCACGATTAACAACGCACAAACAAGCTGGTTTTTCAAAGCTAATTGTGCGAATTGCAATTGCAGCTGTTGCCATTAGCATTGCTGTAATGATTTTGGCTGTTGCCATTTCAAATGGGTATCAACGAGAAATAAAAAATAAAGTTTCTGGGTTTCATTCTCACATTCAAATTTCTGCGCCAACACAAGATCATTCGTACGAAAACAAACCCATAGTTCATGACTCAGTTTTTTATAAAAAGGCTGCATCCATTTCTGGTGTCAAACATATTCAAAAATTTGCTAACAAGGCTGGCATTATAAAAACCAATGAAGATTTTCAAGGAATTGTATTGAAGGGAATTGATGAAAATTTTGATTGGAGTTTTGTTGAAACAAACACAAAAGAAGGTAAAAAATTCAGTGTAAACGCAGACTTCAATTCAGACAAAATCTTTATTTCCAGATCAATTGCACAGAAATTAAAATTTAAGGTTGGCGAAAATTTCTTTGTTTACTTTATTCAAGATCCAATGCGTGTTCGAAAGTTTGTAATTAGCGGAATATTTGATTTTGGACTTGATGATTTTGATAATTTGTATGCATTTGTTGATATCAAACACATACAAAAGCTGAACAATTGGCAGCCAAATCAAATAAATGGATACGAGATTTTTGTTGATGATTTTGAAACTATTGATAAAGAAATTGGTTTAATACAAAACATTTTGCCGTACAGTTTGAACATACAAAGTATAAATGAAATGTATCCTGCTCTTTTCGATTGGCTTAAAATGTTGGACATGAATGTTGTTATCGTTTTGATTTTAATGCTAATTGTTGCGGCAATAAATATGATAACTGCGCTTATGATTTTAATTTTGGAACGAAGCAACATGATTGGAATTCTAAAATCTCTTGGCGAAAGCGATTCAAACATTGTTAAAATATTTTTGTACATGGCTTCGTTTATTATACTTCGCGGATTGGTATTTGGAAATATATTGGGATTTGGATTAGGATTTTTACAAAAATATACTGGAATTATTTCATTGCCCGAAGAGGAATATTATCTCAATCGTGTTCCAATTCAATTCGATTGGATTGATTTTGCATGGATAAACTTAGGCAGTTTTTTAATTTGCATTCTAATTTTACTTATCCCATCATCCTTTGTAAGTCGTATTTCGCCAGCAAAAACTATAAAGTTTGATTAAAAAACGATGAAGCAATTTATCCCTCAGTTTATAAAATTTCCTTTGTGGTTTTTATTTAAATCGCCTCAACGAAAATTTGCTTGGTTTACCTTGTGGCTTGATATTTTGAGTCTAATTTCCTTTGCGTTCTATTCCGTTTTCAAAATCAAAAAACTGAAGCCAATAAGCATTTGTGTCGGATTGTCAAACCGAAGTCCAATTTTTTTGAATACATTTTTATCAAGCTTAAACAATGTCAAAAACAAACATTTAATAGAGCTTTCAGTATTTGATTGCAATTCGACTGATGTTGAAGATTTAGAAACTGAAATCAAAAAAAAATGGGTTGGCAATTTGATTTTTTCAAACAAAGAAATGAAATTCACTCGAGCTGCGACTTTTAACAACGCAGTTTTACAAAGTAATAACGAAACGATTTTAATATGCGATGCCGATTTTTCGTTGCCAATCAATATTGTCCAGCTATGCAACAATTATACAAGAGGTAGCATGGTTTGGTTTCCAATTGTTTTTTATTTATATAAAAACAAACCGAAAATATTTGACAAAAAAAATGGCGAATGGATGCAATGGGGAGGAAAAGGAATATTGGCGACAAGCAAAAAACATTTTATCAATGTCGGAATGTTAAATACAGATTTCACAGAGTGGGGAAGAGAAGACGATGAATTATGGCAAAGATTTTATCAGCATAAATACCTTGTTTTCCGCAGTAGATGTAAAGGATTTTTGCATCACTGGCATCCAAGTTTAAATCCAAAGTACCAAGAATTGGCAACTATGGTTGACGAAGGGAAAATATAAATATCTTGCTGCCCGAATGAACGAACCTCTTGTTAGTATAATTACTCCTTCTTATAATCAAGCACAATTTTTAGAGCAAACGATTCAATCAGTGCTTGGCCAAACGTATAAAAACATTGAATATTTTGTGATGGATGGTGGTTCAATAGATGGCTCCGTTGAGATAATAAAAAAATACGAAGAAAAGTTAACGTATTGGCAAAGTAAATCTGATGACGGCCAATCGGATGCTATCAATAGTGCATTTAAAAAATGCAAGGGCGATATTATCGCCTATATCAATTCGGATGATTTATTGATGCCCGAAGCAGTAGAAACTGTAGTCCGTTGTTTTGAAGTGAATGCAGATTATGCTCTTGTTTTTGGAATTTGTAGCACTATTGATGAAAATGGAAATGAAATTGCCGCTCCTCAAGGCGATCATATAAGTTTCAATCATTTACTCATGAACGGAATGTTGCCTAAGATTTTTCAGCCAGCGTGTTTTTTTAATAGAAAATATATTAACAGAGAATTTTTCTTAGATAAAAATCTGAAGTACGCTTTTGACTATGAGTTGTTGCTGATGCTAATGAAATGGAATACCAATTTGTTTATCTACAAGCATTTTGCTGCATATAGAAAGCATAAAGACGCTAAATCGTTAAATATAAAAGAAGCGTATTTTGAAAAGCTAAAAGTGCAAATGAGATACGGAAAAAGATACACTTTGCTTTGGGTGTATCGCTGGCTTAAATTTCTAATTTCAATGCAATTGAAGAAATTTGTTAAATCTAAATAACATCAATTTTACTATTTTGATTAGTAGTGTATTTATAATTCAATTCTCTGAATATTAGCGTGTAACCTTATTGATTCAAAAAATTCAATTTCGAAAAGTGATTTAATTTCAATCATCAAAAAAACTTTCTTATTAATTAAATAAAACCGCTATTTTCGCGCCTTGTTATATATGAGTCGATTAGGCATATTTTTAATCTTATTATTGCTTGTTTTCGGTTCGTGCCGAAGCAAATTTCAGAAGTCGCTAAAAAATACCGACCCAAAGAAAAAGCTAGAGCAAGCAGAATATTATTTTAATAAGAAAGATTTCTATCGGTCTCAACTGTTATTTGAACAATTAGAAGGTGCATACGAAGCCACTAACATGGCTGAAAAAATTGCATATTACATGTCCGAATGTGATTTTGGTTTACGTAATTACGCTTTGGCGGGATTTAGATACAAATCTTATTACGAAACATATCCTACAGGATTGTTTGCCGAGGAGTGTTTGTATAAACATGCTTATTGCAATTATCTTGAATCGCAGGATTACGAACTTGACCAAACGGATACATACAAAGCCATCGAAACATTTAAGATTTTTATAAATGTTTATCCCGATAGCAAGTATGTTAGCGAATGCAATGTGCTGTTGGATCAACTTAGAACTAAGCTGTCGCTGAAAGCATATAACAGTGCGAAATTGTATTTTAACATTGGCGATTTTAAAAGTGCGAAAGTGGCTTTGCGAAATGTTGTAAATGATTTTCCTGAAGTTACACAGCGCGAAGAAATTGATTTTTTAATTGTAAAGGCCACCTATTTGTTAGCTGAAAATAGTATGGCGCAAATTCAAAAACAACGCTACGATGAAACAATTGAAGCGTTCTATCAGTTCAGCGAATATTACAGCGAAAGCAGTAAATATATGGACGAAGCCAAATCGTATAAAATAAAAGCAGAAATTGCTATAAAAAAATTATAAAGTAAACAACAAACAAAAAATGACAAACATTACAAACAACTATCACAACGCACCAACTACTACAGTTATTCGCGACCTTCGTAAATTGGAGGCAGAAACCGGAAATTTGTACGAAACCATTGCGATTATTTCAAAACGTGCTAATCAGATTTCGGCACAAATGAAAGAAGAATTGCACAACAAATTGAATGAGTTTGATAACGACAGCGATACCTTAGAAGAAATTTTTGAGAACCGCGAGCAAATTGAAATTTCACATTGCTACGAGAAGTTGCCAAAAGCAACATTGATAGCAACTGAAGAATATATTAACGATAAAATTCATTACCGCAATCCAGCAAACGAAACTGCTGAGTAATTCTCTAGATTTATTTATTGAACGGAAATGCTTGAAAAAGTATTTCCGTTTTTTTGTTTTTGAATAATTTAGAAAAAGAACGAAATTCGCCAATATTTTTTCAATCAAATGGCTGTATATAAATTTAAAATAACTTTCGAAGATTACGAAGATACTTACCGAGTAATTGAAATAAAATCAAGTCAAACCTTTTTAGATTTCCATAAAACTATTTTGAAATCTATTGGTTTTGACGAGAAACAATTGGCCTCATTTTATATGAGTGATGATTCATGGCGAAAGGGTACGGAAATTACTTTGGAAGACATGACGGAAGATCCAGAAAATCCAATTGTAGAAATGCAAAAGGCAAAACTCAGCCAATTTGTAAACGATCCTCACCAGAAAATAATTTACGTGTACGACTTTATTCAGCTATGGACAATGCAAATGGAATTAATTGGAATTGAAATAAAAGAGAATCCGAAATTTGAATATCCACGAATTGGAAAATCAGTTGGTTTGGCTCCAAAACAATACGATAAAGTGCAAAAATTAGGATTGGTTGAAGACGATGAATTTGAAGAAATAGCGAGCAAATATTTGAATAAAACTGAAGATATTGGAAATGAAATAAGTGACGATGAGGCTGGCGAATTTGGACTGTTTGAAGACGAACAAGACGAAGCAAGCGGCTCGGAAGAAACTCCAACTGACGATGAAAATATTTGACGATTCAATAAATTAATACTAAACTAATTTTTAAAAACCAATGCAATTAAAACTTAATCGGCCGCTTGTAATATTTGATATAGAATCTACCGGAATGAGTATTTCAAACGACAGAATTGTAGAATTAGCAATGATAAAAGTTTTCCCAGATGGAACTGAAGAAGAAAGATTGCAACGATTTAATCCAACCATTCCAATTCCGAAAGTAGTATCAGAAATACATGGAATATATGATGACGATGTAAAAAACGAACCTGTATTTTCAGAAAAAGCAAAAGAGCTTTCAGACTATTTACAAGGCTGCGATTTTGGAGGATTCAACTCAAATAAATTTGACTTCCCAATGTTGGTCGAAGAAATGCTTAGAGCCAATGTTGATTTTGGTGTTGACGATAGAAAATTTGTTGACGTTCAACGAATTTTTCATCAAATGGAAAGAAGGGATTTAACTGCAGCGTATAAATTTTATTGCGAAAAAAACTTAGAAAATGCACACAGCGCACAAGCCGATACGCGCGCTACTTTGGATGTGCTGATTGCACAGATTGAAAGATACGATGCAATAGAAAACGACATTGATTTTTTACATAATTTTAGTGGCCAAAGCAAAAGTGTTGACCTTTCAGGAAGAATGATTTTTGATTCGAAAGGAAGAGAAATTTTTAATTTTGGGAAGCACAAAGGAAAAATTGTAACTGATGTTTTAAGAGTTGAGCCAAGCTATTATAAATGGATAATGGAGAACGATTTTGCATTGGATACAAAACGCAGACTTACTCAAATAAAATCAAGAGCGTAAGGTTTAAATTAAAGTTTATTCTATTACGGCAATTGTATAACTCATGCGTACTGGAAATATTCCATTTTTGTTATTAAATCCATTTACTTTAAAATCTTTTAAAATATACACATCGCCAATTTTGCATTGCGCGAAAGAGCTTTTTATTTCGTCCGAAAACATCTGAGTTGTGCACAGGAAATCAGTATTGTTTTTATTTCCTTTTGAAATGTAACTAACCTTATATTCAACAGGTGGTCCGTATTTTACTTTTTTGCTTTTCGAATACAAGAAAATTAATTCTATAGTTTGTATCCATTTTTTCTTCATGTATATTGTGTCGCTTCCACTCGCTTTATACATATTTGCGACACTCCCACCGCCCATGACGAATAAAATTGCAGCATTGTTTGTTTGAGCAGAAACTGTCAAATAAACAATAGAAAATGCTATAAAAAGTAAAAATCGCATACAACAACATTATAAACATTTTCAGTAAAAAACAATTATTAATTCAGTTACTTTATTGCGAATATTGTATTCTGAAAATGCTGAAAAACGAACGAATTTTACTTATAACACTTGCTGTTTTAAATTTCACAAACATTATGGATTTTATGATCATGATGCCTTTGGGTCCATTTTTATTTGAATCGCTCGGCATTGACGTAAAACAATTTGCCTTGCTTGTTTCATCCTATTCTATCAGCGCATTTATTTCTGGAATTGTTACAACATTTATCATTAACAAATTTGACCATAAGAGTTATTTGTTAAAAATTTATATCGGATTTTTGATTGGAACTTTGCTTTGCGGATTATCTACCACT
Source organism: Chitinophaga pinensis (assembly GCA_945861965.1). Taxonomy (GTDB): domain Bacteria; phylum Bacteroidota; class Bacteroidia; order UKL13-3; family UKL13-3; genus CAMAWM01. The sequence goes on from CAMAWM010000009.1 coordinate 22,140, forward strand.
TATTCTATGTTATTAGCTGCTCGATTTTTTACTGGACTTTTTGGTGGTGTGCTTGGAGCAATAATATTAACCATTGTTAGCGATAATGTACCATTAGAACGAAGAGGCCACGCAATGGGAATTATTATGTCTGCTTTTAGTTTCGCATCAGTACTTGGAATTCCATTTGGAATTTATATTGCCACTCATACTTCATTTGGTTGGCAGGCACCATTTTTATTTTTAGCCGTATTGGGCATTCCTGTTTATTTTTTAATTTCAAAATTTGTCCATTCTCAAAGTACAGATGTACGAGAAACGCATGCGCAATTAAATATTTTGTTGAATATAAAAAGCATCTTCTCAAACAAAAACAATCGCCTTGCATTGTCAATTGGAATTGTAATAATAGTAGGGCATTTTAGTATAATACCTTATTTAAGTCCATACATGACTGGCAATGTAGGATTGCGAAAAGAAGATCTCCCATTGATATATTTGGTAGGAGGAGGCGCTTCGTTTTTTACATCATTGCTTGTTGGAAAAGCGGCTGATAAATATGGAAAACTTCGCGTTTTTGTATTTTTTGTTTTGCTTTATACTATTCCAGTTTATTTAGTTACCAATATGCAGCCAGGTACTATGTTTTATTTATTATCGGTTTCGGCTTTGTTTTTTATGTTTTCGAGCGGACGATTTATACCTTCGCAAGCAATGGTAACAGGCGCAGTTGATGCTAAAACTAGAGGGAGTTTTATGAGCTTAAATAGCAGTGTTCAACAATTAGCAATTGGATTGTCATCATTTCTTGCTGGATTAATTGTTACAACAGATCCCATCACAAAAAAAATATACAATTACGATGTTGTTGGATATTTTGCGATTGCAATGGCGTTTGTAAGTTTGATAATTGCAATGCAATTGCGAACTTCTGAAGGCGAAAAATATTAAAAATAGAGTCCGATTTTAAAACTATGAAATACGATTTTATACTAATAGGAGGAGGGATTGTTGGATTGGCTAGCGCATATAGTTTACTTAAAAAAGATTCAAGATTGAAAATTTGCATCCTTGAAAAAGAAAATGCCTTAGCTGCCCATCAGACAGGACATAACAGCGGTGTTATTCATTCCGGTATTTATTATAAGCCAGGAAGTTTAAAAGCTCAAAATTGTTTAGTTGGCTACCAAATGTTGATTGATTTTTGTGATGAGCATCAAATAAAATACGATTTATGTGGTAAGTTAATTGTAGCGGTTAGCGAAAATGAATTGCAAGAGTTAGATAAACTGTATCAGCGTGGATTAGAAAATGGATTAACTAAAATTGCTTTTGTAAATCAAGAGGCGATTAAAAATTTCGAGCCAAAACTTGCAGGCATTAAAGCCATTCATGTTCCATACACAGGTATAATTGACTATACGCAAGTTTGCAAAAAATTAGCTGAGTTGGTTTTAAATATGGGAGCTGAAATCTTTACATCTCATAAAGTAGAAGACATTCAACATAATTTGAATGAAGTTGTAATAAATACCGAACAAGAAAGTTTTTTGACAAAGCAATACATTAACTGCGCTGGTTTGTTTAGCGATAAAATAGCTGCACTAAATAACAAAAAATTAGATACTCGAATCATTCCATTTAGAGGCGAATATTATTTGTTAAAACCTGAACGAAGAAATTTAGTACGGAATTTAATTTACCCAGTTCCTGATCCTAACTTTCCTTTTTTGGGAGTTCACTTTACGCGAATGATTGATGGAGGAATTGAAGCCGGGCCAAATGCTGTATTTGCTTTTAAACGCGAAGGATACAAAATGAGTGATGTTGATTTGTTTGAACTTTACGAATCATTGTCGTGGCCTGGATTTCAAAAAGTGATGATGAAATATTGGAAAACAGGAATTGGAGAATTTTACCGTTCGTTCAGCAAAACAGCATTTACAAAAGCGCTTCAAAGATTAATTCCAGAAGTAAATGAAGATGATTTAATTGTAGCCGATGCAGGAGTTAGAGCTCAAGCATGCGATAGAATGGGAGGATTAATTGACGATTTTAAAATTATAGAAGAGGCAAATGCCATTCATATCTTAAATGCGCCAAGCCCAGCAGCAACTTCTAGTCTAAGTATTGGAAATACAATTGCCGAATTGGCAATTAAACGTTTGTGATTTTTAAAAATATGAATTTGCAATGAAACGAAAAACATTACTATTGACAATTGCTGGAATTGTTTTGATATCGTCTTTGCTTTTTGCGATTCCAAAAACAAGGATTGGATCTTTTTCCTATGGTAGGTGTCAATAAAAAAAGCTTCCTTAAATAATAATCAAATAAGATGTTTACACACGAAACAAAAATAAGAGTTCGCTATGCAGAAACCGACCAAATGGGATATGTATACTATGGAAATTTTGCGCAATACTACGAAGTGGCGCGTGTTGAATCAATGCGAAGTTTTGGTTTGACATATAAAGAAATGGAAAAAGATGGAGTGATGATGCCTGTACTTAAATTAGTTTGCAATTATTTTAAACCTGCCAAATACGATGATTTATTAAGCATCAAACTTTGCTTGAAAAAAATGCCAGGAGTTCGAATTCACTTTTATTTTGAAACCTATAACGAAGAAAATATTTTACTCAATACGGGCGAAGTTGAATTGGTTTTTATAAATACAGTTACAAAGCGACCAACTAAATGTCCGCAAAATCTTTTGGATAAATTAGCACCCTATTTTATAAAAAAAAATTCGTAATTTAAATTCAATTACTTTTGCAAAGCGAAAAATGAAACGGTTAAAGATTCTACATACAAGGCCTGTAAAGTGGCTTTATACTATTACGCAAAAGATTTCATTTCCTGGCGATAAAGATTTATCGATATACGCAGTGCTTGAATTTTTTGTCAGGTCTTTTAACAAAAAAGATATTCAGATGCGAACTTCAGCACTTTCGTTTTCTTTTTTTCTTTCGCTTTTCCCAACTGCTATTTTCTTTTTTACATTGATTGCGTACATGCCAATTCAGCAGGATAAGGATAAGATTTTACTTTTTATTGCTCAATTGATACCAAGCAATGCATACGAAACAATACGCGAAACGCTGGATGATATTTTAAATAATCAACACGGAAATCTTTTGTCAATTGGGTTTTTTTCGGCATTGTTTTTTTCAACCAATGGTTTTCATTCTTTAATGAATTCATTGAATAAATACAGCCATACAAAAGACAATCGGCCTTATTGGAAACAAAGAATGGTTGCAGTTGGTTTAGCATTTTTTGTTTCGGCATTAATTTTTGTATCCGTTTTGCTACTTACAGTTGGCGGAATTGTGATTGAGTGGATTGATGAAAAAGGACTTATCCCAAAAGGCGGAGCAGCATTTACACTAAATGTTTTGAATTATGTTGTTGTAGCTGGAATTTGTCTGGCAATTATTTCCGCAATATTTTATTATGCACCAGCAAAAGCAAGAAAATTTAAATTGTTTTCTCTAGGAGCAGTATTTACTTGTATCGTAATTTTGATTACTACAACTGGGTTTTCGTATTATGTAAACAACTTCAACATGTATAATAAAGTATATGGATCCATTGGCGTTTTGATTGTAATAATGATGTTAATTTATATCAATACTTATATTTTATTAATGGGTTACGAATTGAATGTATCGATTGAAATGGCTAGAGATCAAAAGAAAAAATTCAAAGATTATCAGCAACGTAGCAATCGAATAATTTATTTAGAAGACACTTTGAAAGATAACAGTTTGTAAGTAGCAACACATGAACAAAACAACTTTAATACGCAACGCAACTATTGTAAATGATGGAGAAATATTTACTGCAGATGTTTTTATAAAAGATGGTTTTATTGACAAAATAAATAAATCTGGGATTGAAATTTCTGCTGATATAGTTATAGATGCCAAAGGGAAATATTTGTTGCCTGGTGTTATTGACGACCAAGTTCATTTTCGCGAGCCCGGATTAACTCAAAAAGGAGAAATTTATACAGAAGCCAAAGCGGCTGTTGCTGGTGGGGTTACTTCATTTATGGAAATGCCAAACACATTTCCTGCTGCAACTACCATTGAATTGCTCGAACAAAAATATGCTCGAGCAAAAGAATGTTCCTTAGCAAATTATTCTTTTTTCATGGGCGCAAGCAATTCCAATTTAGACGAATTGCTTCGTGTGAATGAAAAAGAAGTTTGTGGAGTAAAAATTTTTATGGGAAGCAGTACTGGCGTAATGTTAGTTGATAATCAAAAAGCACTTGAAAATATTTTTGCAAATGTTCAAACATTAATTGCAACGCATTGTGAAGACGATTCAATCATAAAAGCAAATGCTGACAGGTTGAAGCAAAAATTTGGAGAGGACATTTCATTAAAATACCATCCAATTATTCGAAGTGCTGAAGCGTGTTATTCTTCATCAAGCTATGCTGTTGATTTAGCTAAAAAATTCAATACCCGATTGCATATTTTACATATTAGTACAGCAAAAGAATTGGAGCTTTTTAGTAACGATGTTTCTTTAAACGAAAAAAGAATTACATCAGAGGCGTGCATTCATCACCTTTGGTTTTGCGATGAAGATTACGAAACAAAAGGAAATTACATTAAATGGAATCCAGCAATAAAAACCGCAGCAGATAGAGATGCAATTTTTGCCGCATTGCTTGATGGAAAAATTGATGTAGTTGCGACAGATCATGCGCCACACACGCTTGAAGAAAAACAACAAAAATATTTTAATGCGGCTTCTGGCGGACCATTAGTTCAACATAGCTTACAAGCCATGTTGCAATTTTATCAGCAACAAAAAATCAGCTTAGAAAAAGTGGTAGAAAAGATGTGTCACAATCCGGCAATTCTATTTAATGTAGATAGGAGAGGTTTTGTTAAGGAAGGATTTTATGCCGATTTGGTTTTAGTTAATTTGAATAAATCTTACACCGTTTCAAAAGAAAATATTTTATACAAATGCGGCTGGAGTCCATTTGAAGGAACTACATTTAATTCAACAATTGAGAAAACATTTGTTAATGGCAACTTAGTTTTCGATAACGGAGAATTTGAAGAAGAGAAAAAGGGAATGCGTCTGAAGTTTTTGAGGTAAATTATAGTAGCTTTGCGGCTGTTGTTAAAGAACTAAGTTTTTTAAAATTTGAAAGCAAATCTCGGCTACGAAAAAAAATTACAACTTTCCATATCTTCGCAAAAATCAATTGTTATGAAATCAATTTTTCTTTTTCTGTTTTTCAGTTTGGTTGCAATAGCCACTTTTAGTCAAAGCAAGGATTCAAAAATTAATGTACCCGATTCAACTAAAAAAATAATTACACTGGATGCTTCTTGCGGCAGTTGCCAATTGGGTTTGAAAGGTGATGATTGTTTATTGGCCGTTCGTATAGATGGAAAATCGTATTATGTAACTGGCTCAGGAATTGATGATCACGGGGACGCACATGGAACAGACGGATTTTGTAATGCTATTCGCAAAGCAGAAGCACAGGGAACCATTGTTGATAATCGCTTTGTAGCTACTTATTTTAAACTACTTTTGCCGCAGAAAAAAACTTCTAAAAAATAAAGAAGCCATCGAACAGACATTTGGTTAAATTTTTTGCGGTAAATAATTACACATTAAATTTAAAGTGCAAAACATCGCCATCTTTAACAAGATATTCTTTGCCTTCCATACGCAAAGCACCGGCTTCTCGACAACCTGATTCCGATTCGTATTTTTTATAATCTTCAAATGCAATGGTTTCGGCTTTGATAAAGCCACGCTCAAAATCGGTATGAATAACTCCAGCTGCTCCTGGCGCTTTTGTTCCATCGGTTATTGTCCAAGCTCTAACTTCAACTACACCTGCAGTAAAATAAGTGATAAGATTTAATAGTTTATATGCCGATTTAATAAGTTTAGAAACTCCAGATTCTGTCAAACCCAAGTCGTTTAAAAATAACATTCGCTCTTCGTAAGTTTCCAATTGTGTAATTTCACTTTCGATTTCCGCGCTAATAATTAAAACTTCTGCATTTTCATTGGCAACGTTTTCTTTTACTAATTGCACATACTTATTTCCATTTGCTACGCTTGCTTCATCTACGTTGCATACATACATAACAGGCTTTGCAGTAAGCAAAAACAAATCGGCAACATGTTCTTTATCTGTTTCGCTAACATCAATACTTCTTGCTGATTTTCCTTCTTCAAAATGAACCTTGTATTTCAGTAAAATTGTTTCCGCTTTTACTGCATCTTTATCTCCAGTTTTTGCAGCACGAGATACTTTTTGTAATTTTTTTTCTACCGAATCTAAATCCTTCAATTGCAATTCAGCGTCAATAATTTCTTTATCGCGAATTGGATTTACTGATCCGTCAACATGTATCACATTGTCGTTGTCAAAACAACGCAACACATGAATAATTGCATCTGTGTTTCGAATATTCCCTAAAAATTGATTTCCTAATCCTTCTCCTTTGCTTGCGCCTTTTACCAATCCGGCAATGTCAACAATCTCAATAGTTGTAGGTATGATTTTTTGCGGAGAAACCAATTTTGCTAAATCATTCAACCGTTCATCAGGCACTGTAATTACACCAACATTTGGTTCTATTGTACAAAACGGAAAGTTTGCAGCTTGTGCTTTTGCATTGCTTAAGCAATTAAATAAAGTTGATTTTCCTACATTGGGCAAGCCCACAATTCCGCACTGTAATGACATGTTTAAATTTTAATTTGTTGATGATTTATTTTGAATTCATTTTTAATTTAATAAACTTCTAAAAGTTAAATTAAATGTTTGATATCCATTATCATTTTTTCGGCTAAGTGCTTAGCGGTTGATTCGCTTGCGCTTTCTGCATAGATACGGATGATAGGTTCTGTATTTGATTTTCTTAGATGAACCCACTCTTTTTCAAATTCTATTTTCAATCCATCTGTTGAATTCAATGGTTGTTTTTTGTATTTTTCTTTTAGTTTTATAAATAACTCGTCAATATTTATCGAATCGTCTAAATCAATTTTCTTTTTCGCAATAAAATAATTTGGATAAGACGCACGTAACATGGAACAAATTTTATTGCTTTTGGCTAAGTGTGATAAAAACAATGCTATTCCAACCATCGCGTCACGACCATAATGCAATGCAGGATAAATAATTCCACCATTGCCTTCGCCTCCAATTACAGAATGTGTTTCTTTCATTTCGTTTACCACATTCACTTCGCCAACTGCACTTGCGCTATAACTTGCGTTGTTTTTTTCTGCAATATCTGCCAAAGCACGAGTTGAAGAAAGATTAGAAACAGTGTGTTTTTTAAGATGTAACTTTTTCAATTCCGCATCCGAAATATTTTTTAAAACATAATCAGCGATAGAAACCAAAGTATATTCTTCGCCAAACAAACTACCGTCTTCGCTTACCAAAGCCAGTCTATCAACATCGGGATCAACAGCAATTCCTAAATCAGCACCTACTCTTTTAACTTCTGCCGAAATGGTTGAAAGGTTTTCGGGTAATGGTTCCGGATTGTGCGGAAATTTTCCATCAGGAGTACAATAAAGTTCAACGATGTCATCAACGCCCAATGCTTTTAATAACATGGGAACTGCAATTCCGCCCGAAGAGTTTACTGCATCAACTACTATTTTAAATTTCTTTTCTTTGATTGCATTCACATCAACCAAATCCAATTTTAGAATTTCGTCAATATGCTTTTTTATATACTCATTGCTTTCAGTAATTTTTCCGAGCGTGTCAACTTCTGCAAAAACAATTTCGCCACTTTCAGCAAGTGCTAAAACTTTTTTCCCAAATGCATCCGAAATAAATTCACCAGAAGAATTTAATAACTTTAAAGCATTCCATTGTTTTGGATTATGACTAGCGGTTAAAATAATTCCACCTTGAGCATTCTCCATCATCACAGCCATTTCAACTGTTGGTGTAGTTGATAATCCTAAATCCAGCACATCAATTCCCAATCCAGATAATGTTGCCGAAACCAATCGATTTAACATGTCTCCACTTAGTCTTGCGTCTCTGCCAAGAACAATTTTGCAGTTTTTGTGTTTGCCTTTTATAAGTGAGCCAAATGCAGAAGTATATTTTACAATATCAATTGGAGTTAGTGAATCGCCTGCTTTTCCACCAATTGTACCACGAATTCCAGAAATAGATTTAATGAGTGTCAAATTTTAATTTAATAATTTTAGTGTGCAAAAGTAATGTATTTAAGCCAATTGAATCAGCTCAATTTGACTAATGAATATCAACATTTACTCGCAACTGTACATGAAAAGCGATTTCATTTTGTAAGCAATGCAAATACAATCCTTAAATCAGAGATTTGTAAAGGTTTATTATTTCTGAGCTAATTTTTTCAGCATTAAATTTTTCCGCTTGTTCCAACCCGTTTTTAATACAATTTCCTCTAAGTGTCGTATCTGAAATTATCCTGTTTATTAAGCCAGCAAGCTGCTTATCGTCTTTTGTATCCATCTGTAAACATGCATTTCCACCAACTTCTGGCAAGGATGAAGTGTTAGAAATAATAGTTGGCGTTCCGCATCGCATTGACTCCAAAACGGGAATGCCAAATCCTTCAAATTCTGAAATGTAAACTGAACAAATTGCAGATTGATAAAGTGATGGCAATTCTGTTTTTTCAAAATAAGGAATAAAAACAACTCTATCTGCCAACTTGTTTTTAGAAATATACCTTTTTATTTTATTTACATAATCGCTTTGGTTTCCGGCAAGCACAATTTTAACAGATTTGTCTTCAATTTTCCCAATTGATTTTACGAGTGTCAACTGATTTTTTCGTTCTTCAATTGTTCCAACCGATAAAATATATTTTTCAGAAAGTCCGTATTTTCGTTTAACAATGTTGCAAAATTCAACATCCATTTTATTATTAAATACTTCATCGCAATTCTGGTAAATCACGTTAATTTTAGAGCTGCTAATTCCAAAAAAATCTACACTATCAGATTTGGTTTGCTGGCTCACACTAATAACGGAATCAGCATTTTGTGCGGCTCGTCTAAATTTCTTTTTGTAAATCCGTTTGTCAATAAAATTATAGTATTGAGGGAAGCGCAAAAAAATTAAATCGTGAATTGTTACCACAGATTTTACAGTACTTTCTGCAATTCTATGCGGCAACTCATTGCTTAATCCATGAAACAGATCAATCTTGTGTTTTTCTAAGATTTTGGTTAGCCAAATACTTCTCCATGTGGCTGGGAATTTTTTATGAATGAATTTTTCAGGGGTAATTATTTTAACATTTTCTTGATGAGTAAAATAATTCTTGAATCTATTGCTTACGCGTGGAGTAAATAAATAGTATTCGTTTTCGGGATAAAATTTTATTAGGGACGAGATTACAAATCGACTGTAGTTTCCCAAGCCGGTCGAATTATTAAAAGCTCTTTTGGCATCAAACCCTATTTTCATTTTTATTACACAGCTACATTATACTCTCTCAATGCTTCGTTCAACGAAGTTTTTGTATTGGTCGATTCTTTTCTTTGTCCAATTATCAATGCGCAAGGAACTTGAAAATCTCCAGCAGCAAATTTCTTGGTATAACTTCCAGGAATAACAACAGATCTTGAAGGAACCACGCCTTTATATTCTTTAGGTTCAGATCCCGTTACATCAATAATTTTAGTGCTCATTGTAATAGTTACTCCCGCACCAAGCACAGCCTCTTTTTCAATTCGAACGCCCTCAACTACAATACATCTTGAACCAATAAAACAATTGTCTTCAACAATTACAGGCGCTGCTTGAATGGGCTCTAAAACTCCGCCAATTCCAACCCCACCGCTTAAATGAACATTTTTTCCGATTTGTGCGCAGCTTCCTACTGTAGCCCAAGTATCCACCATCGCTCCTTCGTCAACATAAGCGCCAATGTTTACATACGATGGCATTAATATAACACCGCGCTGCAAAAAAGATCCATATCGAGCAATAGCATGAGGAACTACTCTAACGCCAAGTTCGGCATAATTGGTTTTGAGTTTCATTTTATCGTAAAACTCCATTGGACCAGCATGAAATGTTTCCATTTTTTGAATAGGGAAATACAATATAACTGCCTTTTTTACCCATTCGTTTACTTGCCAACCAGATGCTGTTGGCTCTGCAGTTCTAAGTTTTCCTTTGTCAAGCAATTCTATCACTTCATTGATTGCTATTTGAGTAGATTTCTCGCTAAGCAATTCTCTATTGTCCCAAGCTTGTTCTATAATTTGTTGTAATTTCATGGCTTCAATGATAGTTAAAATAAAAAAACCTCGCAATTTTACGAGGTTTAATTTGGGTGCAAATAAAATTTGCGAAAGAGGGAAACATTTTATGTACTTAAGGAAAAGTAATGGTACTTTGTTGATTACATTTAATTGTTCCTGAATAACTTTTATCAATCGGAGTTGTAGTAAATCCGCTAATTTGAAGCACGCGTGCAGTGTAATTTCCAAGAGGCAAATTTACCAATGATTTAGGCGCACCAGCGGCTACATCAAAAACCAAAACGCCATTATAATATACATGATATGGATCGGGCGAAATGTTTAAAAAACTCAATGTTCCGGTACTTATTAATACAGATGAAGCCGTATCACTTCCGTTGACTGTAATTGCTACAGGTGTTTTTGTTTTGCCGTTATAATTGTTTTGACATCCTTTGCTAGCAAGCCAATAATAAACAGAAATTGGAATTTTTGAAAAAGTTACATAACCAAAAGTGTCAGACATCTGAGAAGCAACTAAATTAGTTTTGTTTGTGAAATCAGCTTGGCTTTTGAACAACTCAACCAATGTCGAAGTCATCGCTTTGTTAAGATTATTAACTAATTTAATTTTTAAACTGCCAGTTGGCACTTCATTGCTTTCGTCTTTGTTGCAATTTGTAAAGCCCAAGGATAAACAGGCAAGCAGGAAAAATATTTTATTCATTTTTTTTAATTTTATAAAACTGACGCAATGTAATTTTTCTAAAGAAAAAAACAAAATCCAGATTGATTTAATGGGTTTTTCGATAGCTGTAAATAAAAAAACCTCGCAGAATTGCGAGGTTTTGTAGTCCCTGAAGGGCTCGAACCTTCGACCTACGGTTTAGAAAACCGTTGCTCTATCCAGCTGAGCTAAGAGACCAATTTTTTGAGGTGCAAAGAAAATTTATTTTTCCACTTTTGCCAAAAACATTTTTAGTATTAAATAATCTGCATTAATTTGAAGTTGTAAAACGATGATTCAGCAAAGTAAAATAGAAGAGATTATCAATGCGGCTTCCATTGATCAAGTAATTGGCGATTATATTCGATTGAAGAAAAGAGGTGCTAATTTACTTGGTTTGTGCCCTTTCCATTCAGAAAAAACGCCTTCGTTTACAGTAAGTCCAAGCAAAGGGATTTACAAATGTTTTGGTTGTGGCAAGGCGGGAAATGTGATAAATTTCATAATGGATCACGACAGCTTGGGCTACATTCCTGCATTGAAGTTTTTGGCTGAAAAATTTAACATCGAATGGCCTCAACAAGATTTTGTAAACAGCGATGAAGCAAAGCTGCAACAAAACGAACGAGAAAGTTTACAAATATTAAACCATTGGGCTAACACTTATTTTCAGAACAATTTATTTGAAGTTGAAGAGGGTAAAAATATTGGTCTTTCTTATTTCGAAGAAAGAAATTTCAGACACGATATCATTAAAAAATTTCAATTAGGATTTGCACTTGACTCCTGGAATGCATTTTATGATGAAGCGCAAAAAAACCAATTTAACGAGGATATATTGTTTAGTTCTGGCTTGGTTAAAAAATCGGAAGATGGTAAAATTTACGATGCGTATCGCGGAAGAGTTATTTTTCCGGTTCACAATATCAATGGAAAAGTAATTGCATTTGCTGGTAGATTTTTAAAACAAGATACCAAATCGCCTAAATATGTAAACTCGCCAGAAACTTTGCTTTATTACAAAAGCAACGAATTATACGGATTGCATTTTGCTAAAAACGCCATTCGTCAAAATGATTTCACTTACCTAGTTGAAGGATATACGGATGTTATCAGCATGCATCAAGCCGGAGTTGAGAATGTAGTTGCATCAAGCGGAACATCCTTAACTGAAGGTCAAATCAAACTAATAAAACGATTTACTGAAAATGTTACTGTGCTTTACGATGGCGATGCTGCAGGAATTAAAGCAAGTATTCGCGGAATTGATATGTTGCTCGAAAACGGATTGAATGTAAAAGTACTCTTATTCCCTGATGGAGAAGATCCTGACAGTTACAGCAACAAGGTAGGATTCGAGGCGTTCAACGATTATCTAAAAACAAAAGCACAAGATTTTATTTTTTTTAAATCAAGTTTAATGTTGGCTGATGCCGGAAAAGATCCGATTAAAAAAGCTGAACTCACCAAAGATATTGTCGGAAGTATTAGCAAAATTCCGGATGCTATAAAACGCGCAGTTTATATTAAAGAATGTTCTGTGTTGATGAGGGTGGATGAAAATATATTAATTGCTGAGTTGAACAAACTGCGCAAACAATTTATTATTCAAACTGAAAAAGACCAAGCATTTCAAGCGACAAATGAAAGTTCGCTAAAAGAAGATTTAAGCGAAATTTATGAGCAACAATCTTTTGACACACAAGAAAGGGATTTGATTCGATTGTTATTGCATTATGCCAACAAGCCGATTGATGGATTTATGAATGCAGCGCATTACTTATTGGATGAAATAAATAAAGATGAAATAGAAATTTCGCATCCTATAGTTGACGAGATTTTAAGCACTTTTAAAGTTGCGATTGAAGAGAAAACAATTCCCGAACAAAGTCATTTTACTCAACATTCAAATCCATTGGTTTCAGCATTGGCTGCAGATGTGTTGTCAGTAAAGCATGAAGTTAGTCCTGTTTGGGAAAAGCGATACGATATGCAAATGGACGAGCCTGGTTCAAATTACAAAAGCGATATTGATTCGGCATTGTTGCATTTAAAAATAAGGCATATTGATAAATTGTTAAGTGAAAACCAAAAAGAATTAGCAAAAGATTTAGATGACGAAAACCTTTTGCTTCATCAGCATGTGCATATTCATTTACTACAACGAAGAGCGGAATTGACCATTAAAATCGGGACGGTCATTGTTCGTTAAAATACTCGTTTTCAAAATTAATATCTTTGCAATTTGATTTATGAAAATAGGAATTATTAGAGAAGGCAAAACGCCACCGGATTTGCGAAGCCCACTTACTCCGCTGCAATGCGTAGAGTTGATGCAGCATTTCCCGGAAACTGAAATTGTAGTTCAGCCATCGGAATTCCGCTGTTTTAAAAATAGTGATTTTGAAAAAGTGGACATATCAATAAATGAAAACATTTCAGACTGTGATATTTTACTTGGAATAAAAGAAGTTCCGTCTGAAGAATTGATTGCAAACAAAACGTATTTATTTTTTTCTCATACAATCAAAAAACAACTTCACAATCGCAATTTATTGCGCAGCGTTTTAAAGAAAAACATTACACTTATTGATTATGAAGTTTTGCAATGGGATGGCGGAAATCGCATTATTGGCTTTGGAAGATTTGCCGGAATTGTTGGTGCGCATTATGCACTTTTAATGTATGGAAAAAAATACGGCAGCTATCATTTAAACCCTGCACATATTTACAAAGATTACAATGAAATGTTGGGGCAATACCATGGATTAAGTTTGCCTGAAATGAAAATTATTTTGTGTGGCGATGGCAGAGTTGCTCATGGATGTATCGAACTTTTTAAGAAATTAAAAATTCATCATGTAAGTCAAGAAGAGTTTTTAGAAAACGATTACAATGAGCCCGTTTATGCGCAATTAAGAAGTGAAGATTATTACACTCGAAAAGATGGACACGAATGGGACAAGTCCGATTTTTATAAACATCCTGATGATTACATAAGTTCATTTAAGCCGTATTATAAAAAAGCAGATGTAATGCTGAATGCAATTTTTTGGAAAGAAGGCGTCCCGAAATTTTTCAGCAACGAAGAAATGAAATCTGCAGATTTTAGAATTAAATTTATTTCGGATATAACCTGCGATATTCCAGGGCCGCTTCCATCAACACTTAGAAGCACCACAATAGAAAATCCGTTTTATGGATACAATCCGTTTTTAGAAAAAGAAACTGCTCCATTTATAAAAGGTTCGATTGATGTGCAGGCAGTTGGGAATTTGCCATGCGAGTTGCCTGTTGATGCTTCTGTTGAATTTGGCGAACAATTGTTGCGGCATGTTTTGCCTTGTCTTTTAGTTGAAGATAAAGAGAAAATACTACACAATGCAACCATTGCAAAAGGAGGAGAGTTAATGGAAAAATATCATTACTTAACTGATTTTGTAGCATAATATCCAATGCAAAAAATATATTTATTTCTAATAATTCTACTTTCATTCGTTTCGTGCAATTCATCAAAACAATTTGCAAAAGAAGCCGATAGTTTTGCTTCTGGAGGAAATTTTGATGTTGCGGCCAACTATTATTACAACGCGTTGTTGTTAGACCAAACGAACGTTTCGGCCAAAATAGGATTGCAAAAAACTGCGCAAAAAGTACTGGAGTCTAAATTTACTATTTTTTCGAAACTTGTACTTGATAACAAAATTGAAGATGCATTGATTCAATATAAATACAATAAAAAATATTATGAAAAAACGAAAGAAGTAGGAGTGATGCTTGAGTGGCCAGAAATGTACAATGAAATATTTGCTGATATAAAAAGCGAGTATATTAACACTGCTTACGACAATGCACTTGAACTAATGAAACAGAATAAATACGATAAAGCTGAAACATTATTTGAAAACATTTCGGATTTGGATTCAACATTTAAAAACATTTCCGTTTTGCGATTGAATACCGTTTTAGAGCCAATGTATAATCAAGGAATTTTGCAAATGAGTGCTGATGATTATAAAAAAGCATATTACAGTTTTGCTAAAGTTTTGAGTTACGATGAAAACTATAAAAATTGCAAACAATTATTTGAAGAAGCGAAACGAAAAGCGAATGTCGCGTTAGCCATACTGCCAATAAATGCAAAGCATTATCAAGATTTGGAAGACGAAAAATTGTACCAACAAATTAGTAAAGAAATCAAATTAAGCTCCAATCCTTTTTTAAAAATAATAGACAAAATGGATTTCGAAACTCAATTAAAAAGCAAACAAATTTACGCCAACAATTTCATTTCGAGCGACTCTTTAATTGTTGTAGGAGAAAAATTAGGAATCAATTATTTTTTGTTAATCGATGTGAGAGAAGTAAATTATATTGAGCAAGCTTTGACATTCGATACCGTAATTGCATATGAATCATTTAGCGATAAAGTTATAGATCCTGCAACAGGAAATAATCAATTTGTAACTCGATTTAAAAAAACATTTTATCTCAATTCAAATCAGAGTAGAATTGTAAATGCAAAAATTCAATACTCGTTGAAGTCAGTAAAATTAAATCAAGTTTTACTACGCGATGAAGTTTTTTTCGAGAAAAAAGACAATCAATCTTTCTCGCGATTTGATGGCAATTATTTAAATCTTTATCCAGCATTACCTGCAGGTAATTTTTTACCGACTCTTGATATTGCTTGGAGAGATAAATTTGCAGAATTCAAAAGAGATTTATTACCAGCATCAAAACTAAGAGCTGATTGTTTTGAAAAAATAGCGCAGAAAATTTCTGAAGATGTAAATTTGTATATTGACAAATAATAGATGATTGTTGAAATATATTTTTAATTAAATAGGATAGATAATTGAAAACAATTGCACAACTTATAAAAAAGGATTTGCTGATTGAGTGGCGCCAACGCTACGCAATAAGCGGAATACTAATCCATATTTTTTCGGCAACATTTATAGTTTATTTGTCGGTTAGAATTGTAAACGCACCAACATGGAATGCGCTTTACTGGGTCATTATGCTTTTCACTTCAGTTAGTGCCGTTGCAAAAAGTTTTATTGCAGAAGGAAGAGGAAAAAATCTTTACTATCATAGCATTGCCACGCCTCAAGAAATTATAATTTCAAAGATTATTTACAATTCGATGCTTTCTGTTTTTTTAGGAGCGACATCTATTTTGGTTTATATTTTATTTATGAATAATCCAGTTCAAAATACAGCTTCATATTTATTAATTGTACTTCTTGGATGTATAGGATTTTCTTCGACTTTTACAATGCTTTCGGCTATTGCGTCTAAATCAGGAAGCAGCAATTTGCTTATGCCGGTATTGAGTTTTCCGATTATTATTCCGCTGTTGCTTGTGCTAATTAAAGCAAGCAAAAAATCAATGGACGGATTGGAAATGAGTTTAATTTGGCCCGATTTGGGAATTCTACTTTTATTAAATCTAATGGTTGTAGTTATGGCTTACGTACTTTTTCCGTTTTTGTGGAAAGAGTAAAATATTATCTCCAGATCGACAATATTACAGACGACAGCGTAATTCCAACAATGTGATAGCCGCAATCGATAATATACAACATGCTTGGCTTGTTTAGATAAACATAGCTCATAGAAATGGTAGCAGCGCTAAAACAAATGCTGCATAACAATCCAAGTTTTAATCCTGACATTATATCGTGAGCAGAAAACACATAAACCATTACAGCCAATCCGAATGAAATAATAAGATTAAGAATTAGGCTTTTTGCCATAATTGCGCCCATTCCTTTTTTTGCATCGGGATTGTCTTCCATTTTGATTCCTTGAATTCCTGCCCATGTTGCACCGAAACACATTTTCGAATACCACAATGCGCCTAAAAAGAAATAAGCAAAAGCTGAAACTACCAAAGCCAAGTAGTTAATAGTTGTTAAGATTTCGTTTAGCATATGAATTTTATTAAAGTTTAATGTGCAAGTAAAAGTATTTATTTTTAGAAAAAAATATTTTTTGAGTAAAAATTACCCAATATGCCTTTCAGCATGATACGATGAACGGACTAAAGCGCCACTTTCAACGTATTTAAATCCTTTTTCCAAACCTACTTGTTTGTAATATTCAAATTTTTCAGGGTGAATAAATTCTTCAACTGCTAAATGCATTTTTGTTGGTTGAAGATATTGACCTAATGTCAGTACATCGCAACCGTTTGAATTTAACTCGTCCATTGCTTCAAGTATTTCATTTTCGGTTTCGCCCAATCCAAGCATTATTCCGCTTTTGGTTCTCAATCCTCTTTCTTTTGTTCGCTTTATTTGCTCAAGACTGCGTTCGTATTTAGCTTGTGGCCTTACTTTTCGATAAAGTCTTGGTACAGTTTCCATGTTGTGGCTTACAACTTCTGGTTTTTCATCTATAACCTGATAAAGTAAATCCCATTTACCCATAAAATCCGGAATCAATGTTTCCATAGTTAAGGATGGATTCAACTTTTTAACCAAGCGAATTGTATCAGCCCAAACATCAGCACCTTTATCTGGAAGTTCGTCACGATTTACAGACGTAATAACCGCGTGCTTTATATTCATTAATTTAATTGCTTCCGCAACTCTCATCGGTTCGTCCAAGTCGTACGTATTGGCTCTTCCAGTTGCAACTGCGCAAAACGAACAACTTCTAGTGCAGATATTTCCAAGTATCATAAAAGTTGCAGTTCCTTCGCCCCAGCATTCGCCCATGTTTGGACAATTTCCGCTTTCGCAAATTGTATGTAGTTTATTTGAATCTACAAGCTGTCTAACTTTTCGGTAATTTTCTCCAGTAGGTAATTTTACTTTAAGCCAACTGGGCTTTCTAATTCTTTCTTCGTTTAGAATTGGCAAATCAATCATGTATTTATAATAAATTTTATCTCTTCCAGCCAAACATAAATGCTAAGTATACGCTGATAAAATATTGCTCTTGAGAAACATAAGCAAGCATTGGAATTCCTTTTGCAAAAGCATCTGCAGTTAAACCTACTTCAAACGAGTAATAGCTGTCTGTATATTCTCCCATTTCGATACTTAAAGCAGCTCGGCCATACAATCCCATTACAGGATCAATTTCTTTAAAACCATTACTAAAAGATGCATTTCCATAAATGTTATAAATATCGGTATGAATTGCTGGGTCGTATTTTTCTGTGGTCAAATATCCACCACGACCATCGGTTCCGTGATAAATATCTAAATACACAGGTTTAAGAAGCGCTAAATTAATACCTGCTGCATAAATAAAATTCAATCCAATTGCATTGCGGTAGGAGCGCTCAGTTATTTCAACTTTTCTTCCAAAACCATTTCTGAAAAAGAAAACTTGATTCAGCTTTCCGTATTTAAATGTATTTGGGTTTTCATTAAAATTACTGTAGCGACTTACTTCTTTTGGATGATTAACCCAAGTGAGTTCGGATTCGAATGTTTTTTTAATACTTCCAGTTTTATGCCAAGCGTACCTGAATTGAATTGCTGCCAACCATGCTGTAGAACTACTATTTACATTTGCACCAAAATTGAAATCTTTATACGTGATAATTTGAGCATCAGCAATAGGTGTATTTTGCGCAATACTAAATGTTGCACTAAACAAAGCAATAAAACCCAATTTGAATTTATTTTTAATCAAGTTGAAAAGATTAATTTTGTGTCAAAAATAATTAAAAAATGGATACTGCAGAAGTAATTTATTTGGGCAATTTCAGAACCGAGTCTACTCATTTGCAATCGGGGAATAAAACAATTAGCGATGCGCCAACAGATAATTTCGGGAAAGGCGAATTCTTTTCTCCAACTGATTTATTGGCAACTTCTCTTGCGCAATGTTTGATAACAACAATTGGAGTTCAAACAAGATTAGAGGGCATTAATATTGACGGAGCCAAACTTAGCGTGAAGAAACATATGTCTGCAAATCCAAGAAGAGTGTCGCAAATCGATATTCATATACTTGTCCCGGCTGGAAATTTAACTACAGAACAAAAAATAAAAATCGAAACGATAGCTAAGAACTGCCCCGTTGGGAAAAGCTTGCATCCCGATTTGATTCAGAATATCAACTTTGAATACAAATAATATTTATTTGATTGGAAAAATTAAAAATTCGGGCACGCGCCTTTGCAAGATGCTATGAATAATATAGCAAAAAACAGCAAGGCTAATAATGTATTTTTTTTCATTTAGTATTTTTAATATTAAAACTATAACGCTTATCTAAGTGCAAAAGTATAAAGTAACAGATGAGCTTTTAGAATTTGATTTGGAAAATTTTCTGTCGAAATATTCCGAATCCGATTCCGATAAACTTATTCTAAAATTAAAATCTTCATGGAATGAAAATTTCGATCTTAGTTTTTTAATTCATCAACTTAAACTTTATAAAAAATGCAAGGACAAAATTCCTTCTTTTGCCAATACTTTTTGTTGGCTGACACCTAAAAGTTATGAACAAGCATCAAGCGAGTTGTCTGCTTTATACAAATCATCCATTTTTAAAGGCGATAAATTATTTAGCGTTTGTGGCGGTTTAGGGGTTGATGATTGGGCTTTTAGCAAAACATTTTCTCAAGTAATATCCTTAGACTTAGATGAGGAGTTGAATAAATTAGTAAGGCATAATTTTAGAAAGCTGAAGATTGAAAATTTTAAAAGGATTACAACTAAAGCTGAAGATTTTATAAAGGAAGTCAACAATAGCACTTACGATTTAATTTATATTGATGCTGATAGAAGGTCCGATTCGAAGAAAAAAAGTTTTCTTTTCGAAAATAGTTCGCCAAATCCGCTTGAAATAATTTCTGCTTTGTTTGAACAAACTGAAACTATATTAATTAAACTTTCGCCATTAATTGATTTGAATTATTGCGAAAAAATAATTCCTCAAATTTCGAAAATATTCGTTATTTCTGTTGAGAATGAAGTGAAAGAAGTTTTATTAGTTTTATCTAAAACAAATACTAAGCAAATTGAATGCGAAATTCAGGCTGTAAATATTGACCCTAAAGGAATTTCTTCAGTTTTTACAGCTTTTGACAAAAAAAAGAATTGTACCTATATTGATAATGGAATCTATTTTATTGAACCTTATCTATCTATCATAAAAGCTGGATTGGTTGCACAGTTTTCCGAATCAATTAACGCAAAAATGATTTCAAAAAATTCCAACTTTTTACTTTCAGATAGTTTAGTAGAAAATTCAATGGGGAGATTTTTTAAAATTGTTTCCATATTAGATTTCAAGAAAAGCGAATTGAAAAAATATCTGGCTTCGAATTGTATTTCAAAAGCTAATATCAGCAAAAGAAATTTCCCCTTGAAAGTTGACGAATTGCGAAAAGTATTAAAACTAAAAGACGGGGGAGAAGATTATATTTTTTTTACTCAAAACTCTGAGAACAAAAAGCTAGTTTATCATTGTCGAAAAATAAAAAGCGAATAGCTTTTTATTTTTTTCTTGGTCTCCATTCTGTTTCTTTTGCATTGGCATCTTTTACAATATTTCTTGACAAAACAAACAAATAATCGCTCAATCTATTTAAGTATTTAATTACAATTGGAGAAACGGTGCTTTCGTCAGATAGTTGTACTGAAATCCTTTCTGCTCTACGGCAAACGCACCTTGCGACATGGCAAAAAGATGCCAATTGTGTTCCGCCAGGCAAGATGAAATTTTTTAATGCTGGGAGATTTTTTTCCATTCTATCAATTTCTTTTTCCAGTAATTTTATGTCCGATTCAATCAAATCCGGGATTTGCATTTTTGTATTTTTCGAGTCGTTTGCTAATTGGCTTCCAATGGTAAAAAGCCTGTCTTGAATTTCAGATAATATTTCTGACATTTTCAAGTTTTTTAAATCGCATTTCAAAACTCCGATGTATGAATTTAACTCATCAATTGTACCGTAAGCCTCTATTCTTAAGTGGTATTTGGGGACACGCGTTCCGCCAATCAACGAAGTTTTTCCTTTGTCGCCCGTTTTGGTATATATTTTAAATGTCATCTTTTAAACAATTTAAGTGTGCAATTATAACAACAAATAGCTGTATTTTTCTAATCTTTGCGAACTGCAAATGCAATTTCAACTTACTTCTGAATACCGACCAACTGGCGATCAACCCGCTGCAATTAAATCCTTAGTGGATGGATTGATCGATGGCGAAAAAGCGCAGGTATTGCTTGGAGTAACAGGTAGCGGAAAAACTTTTACAATAGCAAATGTAGTTCAACAAGTGCAACGGCCTATTTTGGTTTTATCACACAATAAAACGTTGGTTGCGCAATTGTATAGCGAATTCAAACAGTTTTTCCCTGAAAACATAGTCGAGTATTTTGTTTCATATTACGATTATTACCAACCAGAAGCGTTTATTCCATCCTCAGGAACTTATATCGAAAAAGATTCGAGCATAAACGAAGAGATTGAAAAAATGAGATTGGCAACTATTTCATCCCTTTTGTCTGGGAGAAGAGATATAATAGTTGTGGCATCTGTGAGTTGCATCTATGGTGCAGGAAATCCAAAGGATTATGAAAATAGCATTATTCGACTTCGTGTCGGTCAAAAAATTGCGAGAAATACATTGCTGTATTCATTGGTTGATTCGTTGTACTCAAGAACAACAGCAGAATTTAATCGAGGCAATTTTCGTGTAAAAGGCGATGTAGTTGATGTATTTCTGGCTTATGCAGATTTTGCTTTTAGGATTTCATTTTTTGCAGATGAGATTGAAAGTATTGATAAAATAAATCCAATAAGCGGAAAAAAATATCAGAGCGAAAACGATGTTGCCATATTTCCGGCAAATATATATGTAACACCTCGCGAACAGCTAAATTCTGCAATGCACGAAATTCAAGACGATCTAATAAAACAACTAGATTATTTAAAAACAACTGGAAAATTTATTGAAGCAAAACGATTAGACGATCGTGTGAATTTTGATTTGGAAATGATGCGCGAGTTGGGTTATTGCAGTGGAATTGAAAATTACAGCCGCTATATGGATAGGAGGCAAGCAGGGGAAAGGCCTTTTTGCTTGATTGATTATTTCCCCAAAGATTTTTTATTGATTGTTGACGAAAGCCATGTAAGCATTCCACAATTGCGAGGGATGTATGGTGGAGATAGAAGCAGAAAACAAAACTTGGTTGAGTATGGATTTCGATTACCAGCTGCAATGGATAATCGGCCATTGATGTTTAATGAATTTGAAAGCGTTGTAGGTCAAACTATTTATCTAAGCGCAACTCCTGCCGAATATGAAATAAGAGAAGCCGAAGGAGTTGTAGTTGAACAAATAATTAGGCCAACCGGATTGCTTGATCCAATAATTGAAATTCGCCCATGTTTAAATCAAGTGGATGATTTATTAGATGAAATTGATGAAAGAATTAAAATGGGCGATCGCATTTTAATTACAACATTGACAAAAAGAATGGCGGAAGAGTTGAGTAAATACATGGCGAAATTAAATATTAAATGCCAATACATTCATAGCGAAGTAAAGACTTTAGACAGAGTTGAGATTTTGAGAAACTTGCGACTTGGAATTATTGATGTATTAATTGGAGTCAACTTATTAAGAGAAGGATTGGATTTACCCGAAGTAAGTTTTGTAGCCATTATGGATGCCGACAAAGAAGGTTTTTTGCGTAGCGAAAGATCCTTAACTCAAACGATAGGAAGAGCTGCACGAAACGAACGCGGAAAAGTAATAATGTATGCCGACAGAGTTACTGATAGTATGCAAAAAACCATTGACGAAACCAATAGAAGAAGAGAAAAACAAATAGCTTATAATTTATTGCACAACATTACTCCTACAACAATTAAACGAACGCGCGAAGAAATATTGAAACAAACAAGCATAGCAGATTCCAAACAACATGGTGAGGTAAATGCGTATATCGAATCATCAGAAATCAAGATTGCAGCAGATCCAATTTTAGAATATTTATCTAAAGATAAAATTAAAAAACTACTTGACGAAACTGAAAAAAGAATGAAACGAGCAGCTAAAGAAATGGATTTTATGGAAGCTGCAAGATTAAGAGACGAAATGTTTGAATTGCAGAAAATGTTGTAAAGTTTTATTTCCCAAAGTAAAATCCTACTCGAATATCGAAAGGGTCAGAATAAAAATTATACGCTGAATTTTTATCGTACATTACATTGTATAGAAACATAATATAAGCATTACCTTGAGAGTATCCGCCACCCAAAAAAAGATTGTCTGACCAACTTCTAACGGAGCCAATATCGCCATTGTTTTTTTCGTAAAATCGGCTGTAACTAAGTCCTAGATATTCACCATAAATAAAAAGATTTTCTAACACATTGAAACGAGCAAAAAGTCCTGGCCCATATATGTTGTCCGAAACTATAATTGGCTTATTGTTATAATTAAAGTATGTGTTAGATACGTACATATACAATGGACTAATTCCAACTGCAAAATTTTCTGAAAGTTTGTATCCTATATTTGGTTGAAGTAATATACGTGAATAGCCATTGCTAATCGAACCTCCAAAATTCCCTCCGAAAAATAAATTGTCTTTCCAACTATCGTCTTTTCCGTAATCGCGCTCTTCAGATTTTTGTTCGTCTTGTTTTTGTTCATCCAATTCTTTTACTTTTCGTTGCGCTTGTGCATTGAAACTAAAAAGTATAATTGGTATCATTGCAACTAATAAATTATTTTTCATTTCGATTAATTGATTAAAGTCTTCACAAATTTATAAAGTTTGAATTGGTTTATTCAAGTTTCAAGTATTTAATTTGACAAAAATAATAACGTCAATTTTTTCAATGAGTAAAATACATAACTTTTCGGCAGGACCAGCTATACTTCCGCAATCAGCAATTGATGCAAGCATTGAAGCATTGAAGAATTTTTCCAACACCGGTTTGTCCTTAATTGAAATTAGTCACCGAAGTAAAGAATACGAGGCGGTATTAAGAGAAGCTTGCGAGTTGGTCAAAGAAATTTTAAATCTAGGAAACGATTACGATGTGGTTTTTCTACAAGGCGGAGCAAGTCTTCAATTCGATATGGTTCCTATGAATTTATTAAACGAAAACGGAACGGCTTGTTATATAAATTCTGGAGTGTGGGCAAGCAAAGCAATTAAAGAAGCAAAATATTTTGGAAATGTAAATGTTGTGGCAAGTAGCGAGGATAAAAACTTTAGCTACATTCCTAAAGATTATACAATTCCTGCAGATGCCAATTACTTCCATTGTACAAGCAACAATACAATTTACGGAACCGAGATGTTTGAATTTCCCCATTCGCCAATTCCAATGATTTGCGATATGAGTAGCGATATATTTAGTCGCCCTTTTGATGCTGGAAAATTTTCATTAATTTATGCAGGCGCTCAAAAAAATATGGGACCAGCCGGAACAACATTAGTTATAATTAAAAAAGGATTGCTTGGAAAAGTTACACGAAAAATTCCAAGTATGTTAGAGTATAAAAACCATATTGAAGGAGAAAGCATGTACAACACTCCAAGTGTTTTTGCAATATTCGTTTGTATGCATACTTTACGATGGATAAAATCAATTGGACTTGAAGCAATGGAAGCGCGAAACATAGAAAAATCTAATTTACTATACTCTGAAATTGACAGAAATTCAATATTTGAAGGAACGGTAGCGATTGAAGACAGAAGCCGAATGAATGTAAATTTTGTTTTGAAAAACAAAGAATTTGAAGACGATTTTTTAAAACTTTGCAAACAAAGAAACCTTAACGGATTAAAAGGACATCGATTGGTTGGCGGATTGCGCGCCTCTTTATACAATGCATTGGAAATAGAAAGCGTACAAGCTTTGGTTGAAACAATGCAAGAATTTGAAAACGAAAAAAATAAATCTAACTAAATAATAGCGAATAAATGATTAAAATATTAGCCAACGATGGAATTGATGCAAATGGGAAAAAAATGCTCGAAGAAGCTGGTTTCATTGTTGATACAAATAAAATTCCACAAGAGAAATTAATTTCAGAACTAAACAATTTTGACGCAATTTTAATTCGCAGCGCTACAAAAATTCGAAAAGAATTAATTGATGCCTCGCCAAATTTAAAATTAATTGGAAGAGGAGGTGTTGGGATGGACAATATTGATATTGAATATGCCAAGAAAAAAGGAATAAAAGTTATAAATACTCCTGCATCTTCTTCAATTAGCGTTGCAGAATTGGTATTTGCACATTTATTTTCATGCGCTAGATTCATTCAAATAAGCAATCGTGCAATGCCAGTAGAAGGCAATACGAAATTTAATTCATTAAAAAAAGACGCTTCAAACGGACTGGAAATTCAAGGCAAAACCATGGGAGTTTATGGTTTTGGGAGAATTGGACAAGAGGTTGCAAAAATTGCAGTCGGATTAGGTATGAATGTACTTGCGTTTGATCCGTATGTTAGCCAAGTTGATTTAAGTTTGAATTTGCCAGCGCTAGGAAATAACTCAAGAATTAAAGTAACAATAAAAACAGTTTCAGAAGAGAAAGTTGTTGCTGAAAGTGATTTTATAACATTTCATTTGCCGTTTAACGAAGGATCAAAACCTATTGTTGACGCTCCAAAAATTGCAAAAATGAAAAAAGGTGTTGGTTTAATTAATTGTTCGCGCGGTGGAGTTATTAGCGAATCAGATTTATTAGATGCATTAAATTCTGGACAAGTAGCCTTTGCAGGATTGGATGTTTTTGAAAAAGAACCACCCGAAAATACCGCAATACTAAAACATCAAAATCTGTCTATGAGTCCGCATATTGGTGGAAGTACAAAGGAAGCTCAAAACAGAATTGGCTTAGAATTAGCCGAAAAAGTAATTGAGTATTTTAGAAAATAATTGCTATTATTCTTAATTTATTTAAGCTGTTTATACTTATTTCAAATAGGATTTAATTACATAATTTAACTCCTTTAAAATTTAAAACTTGTTTCGAATCTATTTTTTTGCAATATTTGTAGTGATTTATGCTTAGAATTAACATTATACTACTGCTTTCATTTTTTATTAGTTTTGAAGTAAAATCTCAAAACGATGAAAATCCAGTTGCCATTTACAGCAATGTTGGATACCATATTACAGATTTTACAGAAAATACACCCACAACTTTTTACGGAGATTTAGGAGTAAAATATAATTTTTTCGAAGGTTTGTCTGCCTATATTGGATTGAATTATACATGGTTTTTTAGAGGATACAATGTTAATAACGGTTATGTAAGAAGGTACAATACAGAAATGTATGGGATTGACATTGGTGGAATATACGAATTTGAATTAAATGGAGGTTGGCGCCCTGGAATTGGAGCTGCAATGAATTTCAATAAATTTAAAACAAGTTCAACTAAAGCAAGTATAAATACTGGACTTGACAGCATAACTACTGAGCTTAATTGGCCTTTTTCAAAACCAATTTACAATTATAAATTAATGCTTCAAGTTAGAAAAAATCTTGGGGATGTAATAGATATGCAATTAGGTTTTTGTTATAATTTTCTCGAGTCGTATTATGCTGACGATTACGCACCAACTCCTAAATTAGACAAATACTATACGATTTATTTCGGCTTGCTGTACAAAGTTGGCTCAAGCCCAGGATTAAAAAAAGCAAAAGCTCCGAAGAGGAGATTCTCAAAAAAAATAAGCTGTCCTACCTTCTAGTTACACTTCAATATTTTAATTTTCGATAAAAGAACCCATTGATGAAAATTTTTGGATTCGTGTATCTATTAGTTTCTTAGGCGAAAGCTTTTTCAACTCATTTAATAATTTAATCACCTCTGATTTAAAAATCTGATAGGATTCAATAGGATTTTCATGTGCGCCACCAAGCGGTTCAGGTATCACTCCATCAATTAATTTATTTTTCAACATATCTTCAGCCGTAAGCTTTAAAGCATCGGCTGCTTTTTCTTTGTGCTCCCAACTTCTCCATAAAATAGAAGAACAACTCTCTGGTGAAATTACAGAATACCAAGTATTTTCCATCATCATTACTCTGTCTCCAACTCCAATCCCCAATGCTCCGCCACTTGCTCCTTCGCCAATAATTATACAAATTATTGGAACTCTCAACATGCTCATTTCCATTAAATTTTTAGCAATGGCTTCTCCTTGTCCACGCTCTTCGGCATCCAATCCTGGAGATGCTCCAGGCGTATCAATTAATGTAATAATTGGTTTATTAAATTTTTGCGCTAGTTTCATTAATCGCAATGCTTTCCTGTACCCTTCAGGGTTAGGCATTCCGAAATTTCTAAATTGTCTTTGTTTGGTATTTCTACCTTTTTGATGGCCAATTACCATTACAGTTTCACCATTAAATGTTGCAAAACCGCCTACTATTGCTTTGTCGTCTTTTACATTGCGATCGCCATGCAATTCAATAAAATTCTCGAAACAATTTTCTATATAATCCAATGTATAAGGTCTATCTGGATGACGACTGATTTGCACACGTTGCCAACCATTGAGATTTTTATACAATGACTTTTTAGTCTCAATTATTTTTTGCTCCAATTCTTTAATACTTGCCGAAACATTTACTTTTCCTTTTTCTGCAACCTCTTTAACTTTTTTCAGTTGCTCTTCCAAGTCCTGAATTGGTTTCTCAAAATCAAAATATGCCATAATTAATTTAATAGTTTTTCTAAAAACAATTTAATACAGAAGTGTTTTTAGAGAGCGCAAGTTTAATGATAGAAATTGTTTTATTAAAATTTTTATCTAATCACTTGAAAAAGGGAAATATCGTTCTATATTTGCATCGCTATTTCAGCAAACAAAATGGTGTGGTAGTTCAGCTGGTTAGAATACGTGCCTGTCACGCACGGGGTCGCGGGTTCGAGTCCCGTCCGCACCGCCAGTAGTTAGTTTGGTTTCGTAGCTTAACTGAACAGAGCATCTGATTACGGATCAGAAGGTTACAGGTTTGAATCCTGTCGAGACCACAAAAGATAATTGTTAGCCCACTATTAAACTTAATAGTGGGCTTTTTATTTGTTGATTACAAAAACCTATTTTCGTGTTTGATAAATTCAAAAAAATATTTTCTGAAACGTGAAGAGTAGAAAAATTTTATTAGCCATTACAGCAAGCATTGCAGCATACAAAGCAGCTATGCTGGTAAGACTTTTGATTAAATCAGGTGCTGAAGTGAAGGTGATAATGACCGAATCGGCAAAAGAATTTATTACACCATTAACTTTATCCACGCTTTCAAAAAATCCTGTTTATTCAGAATTTACAACATCAAAACAAGGCGAATGGGTAAATCATGTCGAACTTGGATTATGGGCCGACTTAATGTTGATAGCTCCAGCAACTGCAAATACCATTGCAAAAATGGCAACTGGTGTTTGCGATAATTTAGTGCTTGCAACTTATTTGTCTGCAAAATGCCCTGTATTTATTGCTCCGGCAATGGACTTAGACATGTTTGCTCACCGCACAACTCAAAAGAATTTGAAGACTTTAGAAAGTTTTGGAAATATTATAATTGATGCGGAAACTGGTGATCTTGCAAGTGGATTGACAGGCAAAGGGAGAATGGCTGAGCCAGAAAATATTATTGCATTTATTGAAAATAAACTCTCGAAAAACAAGCCATTAAAAGGCAAAATAGCCTTGGTTACAGCTGGTCCGACTTATGAGAATATTGACCCTGTTAGATTTATCGGAAATTACTCAAGCGGTAAAATGGGTTATGCAATTGCTGAAAATTTAGCAGAGCAAGGTGCTGAAGTTTTTTTAGTTTCAGGACCTACAAATTTAAAAATAAATAATTCTGCAATTAAAATTATCGATGTAAAAAATGCAGCCGAAATGTACGAGCAGTCGGTAAAATATTTCAAAAAATCAACCATTGCCGTTTTGAGTGCAGCCGTTGCTGATTATACTCCGACAAGTATTTCTTCAAATAAAATTAAAAAATCAAACGACAGTATTTTAGTAAATCTGAAAAAGACAAAAGATATATTAAAACAGTTGGGCGCAATTAAAAAACAAAATCAAATTCTAATTGGATTTGCATTGGAAACTGATAACGAAGAAAAAAATGCGCTCAAAAAACTGAAAGAAAAAAATGCAGATATGATTGTTTTAAATTCATTGAAAAATAAAGGCGCTGGATTTAAATACGATACAAATCAAATTACAATTTACACTAAAAAAGGAGCCAAAATTCCATTCCCACTTAAATCGAAACAAGATGTCGCAAGCGACATCGTTAATCAAATAATTATTGAATTCAATGCGTAATTTTATTTTTTGTTTAGTTCTATTTCTTTTTGCGACTGAAGGAATTTCGCAAGATTTTAATATAACCGTTAAAGTAAGCGATGCGCAAATTCAGATTTCGGATAAATCTATTTTCAGAAGACTTGAACAAGACATCAAATCTTTTGTAACTAATTATAAATGGACTCAAGAAAAAATACAAACAAACGAAACCGTAGATCTTTACATTGAAATTATTTTAAATTCTTACAACTCGACAAATGGAAGTGTTTCTGCTGCTGCAATCATTCAAAGTAGAAGACCTGTTTTTGGGACAAATTACAGTTCAGTAATTTTTAATTTTAGAGATGAAAATTGGGAATTTACTTACACCGATCAACAAAGATTTGATTTCAATGAAAATAGTTTCACCACAAATCTCACCTCGCTAATTGGATTTTATTGCTACTATATAATAGGATTAGATTTTGATAGTTTTGGAGAAGAGGGAGGAACTTATTATTTTAATAAAGCATCCTTGATTATGAATCAAGCGCAACAGAGTAATATAGTTGGCTGGATGCCTTTTGAAAGAACATTAAGAACTCGATATAATTTAATTGACAATATTTTGAATGAACGATTTAGGCCAATGCGCACAGCATATTACATTTATCATCGCAAGGCAATGGATCAGTTTTCTGTAAATCAATTAGATGCAAGAAAACAAATTTTGAAATCATTAGACGAAGTCAAAAAAGTATTTTCATTGGCGCCAAATACCGTTATAATGCTAATGTTTTTTGAAGCAAAGCGTGACGAACTTATTAATATTTTTAAAGGTGCAAGCGATATCGAAAAGCCAAAAGCAATTGAAATATTAACACAATTGGATATTGCCAATGCAAGTAAATATGAAGTGATAAATCAAAATAAATAATTTTTTATTTTTTAAGAAAATGAAACAGTATAAAATATATTCATTCGTATTATTATTTATAACATTTGCCGCAAAAGGTCAATTTACATATAAATCAAATGCTATAAATACAGCACGAATTGCTGTAATTGATTTAAGTATTTCAGAACCGGAATACGATCCAAAATTAAAATTGATTCAATCCAATCCACAACCAATAACAAATTTAGATAAGCTGAAATTGCAATTGGATGAAATTAGAAAAGTAAAATTAAACCGTACAAATACAAAATCTTCTCTTGGAAAAGCTGGAGCGCCTTTGCCAATACAATTGAAAGGTTGGCCTGCAAATTATACGCAAGGAACACCAAACGACAACGACATTGCAATCAGTAACAATGGAATTATTGCAACTTCTGTCAATACAAATGTTCGTTTTTATAACGATACGGGAATGTATCTATCAGGAAAATCTTTATCAAGTATCGCAAGACATTTTATTTCAAAAAAGGACACATCTGCATTAAACAGAACTTTTGATCCGCGAGTGATTTACGATCCAGAACAAGACCGATTTATTTTGGTTTTTATGCAAGGAAGTAGCAGTGTTGATACACGAATTGTTGTTGGATTTACACAAACGAATGATCCAACAAAACTGTGGAATTTTTATATCATTCGAGGAAATATAACTGGCGATAGCAGTTGGAGCGATTACCCAATAATTTCAATTACTAAAGACGAATTATTCATTACAGTAAATAGATTGAAAGACAATACTTATTGGAAAAATGGATTTATTGAAAGCTATGTTTGGCAAGTTGATAAAATCAAAGGATACAATGGCGATTCGCTTTTTAAAAAGGTTTATTACGATATAAAATACAATGGCAATGCTATTTGGAGTATGTGTCCAGCAAAAGGCGGAAGTAAAAGTTATGGCCCAGGATTGAGTTTGTTTTCAGTTAAGCCGGACGAACTAATCAACGATTCTATTTTTGTAAATGACATAACAAATACAATTGCTTCAGGGAAAGCTGAAATGAAATTAAAAATACTTAGAACTAATAAGTCATACGGACTTCAGCCAAATGCAATACAACCAAACGGAAGAAAACTACAAACAAATGATTCTCGTGTTTTAAGTGCGATGTATGAAAACGGAATATTTTATTTGGTTGGAAACTGCATTGACACTTCAACTTATAGCACAGGATTTTATTTGATTACCATTGAAGATTATTGGAAAATAAATCCAAAAACAAACCTGCAATTATTTTCATCCGACACTATGGATTTTGGCTATCCAAGTATTGCGTATTGTGGCGGTGGGGTAGGAGACAATAGCGCAATGATTACATTTAGTCATGTGTCGCCAAAAAGTTTTCCTGGAACTTCACTTGCTTATGTTGCAAGAGATCTAACAATGTCAAATCCTGCAATTATGAAAGCAGGAGAGAGTGTAATTAGTTTAGGAATTGTTGTAGGCGATACTATAAATCGTTGGGGAGATTATACAGGGATTCAAAGAAAATACAACGAGCTTGGCGTTGTTTATTTTAGTGGAAGCTATGGATTTAATAACAACAATCTAACTTGGGTTGGAAAAGCCAAAAGTCAAGACGCAAGATTGGCTATTGATAACGCAACAAATAAAAATTCGGACTTAACTATTTTTCCAATTCCAGCAAGCGAATATGTTTTTGTAAATTTTGAAGTGCCTGAAAAAATTCAAGTTTATTTTGAGCTAATCGATATGCAAGGTAAAAAGATTCCATTGCTGCGCGATACAGCAAAATCAGGATTGAACAGCTTTTCTTTTAACACTTCAGATATTGCAAACGGAATTTATATGTTGAATGTTTTTAACGCTGAAAAAATAATTTTGTCTAAAAAAATTGTAGTTTCTCATTAATTGAATTGATGATTTTCAAATTGTTTTATTTGATATCTTTTAACGATTTGATAAAAACTATTTTCCCCTTTTCTCTTTGCTGCAATCCATAATCATACGTTTTGTCGTAATACGCTAAAACTATTTTCAACCAATCAGAAAGATTGCCATTTGACAAATAACTTATTGCTTGATTTGTTTTTAAATCTCCCAAACGTTTTTTTAATTTTTGTGTTGAAGCAATAAGCAAGTCGATACCATATTTTGCATATTCATCTAAAATATTTTCCATCCTTTGTTCAAATGGAATTTGCAAAAAATAAATTTCGGCATTTCGCATTTGATCATACAAATTAGTTGGCGTTTGTAATATTCCCGTCATTCTTGATTCGTCTTCAATCCAAATGTTTTGATTTAAATCCAATTTATACATTTCAAATGCAAGATTATTTTCAAATTGTTCTTGAGTAGGTTGCGGAGGCAATCCAATATTTCCAAATGCCGAACCGCGATGATTGGCCAATGCTTCAATATCTATTGTTTGCTTCCCATTATTTTTCATTTCATTCAGCAACTCAGTTTTTTTGCTTCCGGTATATCCACCTAAAATTTTTAATTTAAATTGCTGTTCGAATGTTTGAAGCACATGTTGCCTATACGATTTGTATCCACCCTCAAGAATTTTTATTTCGAAACCAGCTGTTTGTAAAAGATTAGCCATAATCTTACTTCGCAATCCACCGCGCCAACAATGCATCATTATTTTTTTTTGAGGAAACAATTTATTGGCTGAAGAAATATATTCATGAAATTTATTCCCCACTAATTTATATCCAAGTATTACAGCTGCATCGTGGCCTTGTTCTTTGTAACAAGTTCCTACAGACGCTCTTTCTTCATTGTTTAACACTGGAAAATTTATCGCGCCCTGAATATGTCCAGCATCAAATTCATTTGAACTGCGAACATCAAGCAATGGAAATTCATTCAAATTATTTAAAACAAATTCAGTTGTTACCAATTCAAATTCCATTGATTATTTATTTACTCTTTCTCCAAAAATTAAACTTCCAATTCGCAACATAGTACTTCCTTCATCTACGGCAATTAAATAATCTGAACTCATTCCAATTGACAATTCGCAAAATAAATTTTGGCTTTTAAAATAGCTTGATTTCACTTCATCAAATATTTTTTTAATTGAAGCAAACTCATTTCGTATTTGCAATTCGTTTTCAGTATTGCTTGCCATTCCCATTAATCCAACAATTTCAATATTTGATAAATTGCAGTTTGGTAAAGTATTTAAAAGCTCAAACAATTCATCTTTCGATAATCCAAACTTAGTTTCTTCTTCCGCTATAAAAACCTGCAACAATACTTTTTGAATTCGATTGTGCTTTGCCGCTTGTTTATTTATTTCAAGCAATAATTTTTTGCTATCAACTGAGTGAATTAAGTGAACAAATTGCGCTATGAATTTTACTTTGTTTGTTTGTAAATGTCCAATCAAATGCCACTCAATATCCGAAGGGAGTTCTGATTGTTTTGTGCAAAGTTCCTGTACTTTATTTTCAGCAAAAATTTTGTGTCCAGAATTGTATGCTTCTAAAATCTCTTGATTAGATTGCGTTTTGCTAACAGCAATTAATTTTATTTTAGGATTAGATTCTTGCTTTATTTTTTCAATATTTGCAGCGATGCTCATTTTTAATAATATGGTTTGCAAATATGCACTTGTACTTTTAATGTTTTGTATTTTTTCGTGCGATGAAAACAAACAAAAACCAGTTCCATTTATCGCAAGAGATAAAATGGCTGCAATTCTTTCCGATCTTCATATTGCCGAAGCGGGAATAAACAACAGCACTTCAAACAAAGATAGTATTGCTGCAAAAATGAAAAGCTACCAACAGTTTATATTCGAAAAATTTGCGGTTAACGAAACTCAGTTTAACGAAAACTTCGAGTATTATTTAAAAAACACTTCTGAGTTGGATAGTGTTTACAGCGATGTGCTTTCAAATATCAACAAGATTCAATTAAAGAAATAATCTAGATTATTTGTCCCAGCCGTCTTCTTTTTCAATCTCGTCTTCATCGCCCCATGAACTTTTGTTTTTAAATTTTCTAGGAATTGGTACTATTATTTCTCGATCGTATTTCCAATTAAATAATAAAGATGGTATTGTCCCATAAAATGGAACTAATGCAAAAAGAATTGTACCTGCAGTTATTTTTCGTTTAATGGTGATTGGAAGTGATTTCATTTCCTTTAAAATCTTTTACAGAAACATGCTTTGCATTTGGAAGTCCATTTCGCGTAATTGTTACAGGGCTTGTGCCTCTGTTTTCTCCATCTATATAAATATTGGCTTTGATATTATGACTTAAACTAATTCTTGTCGTACCGCAACTAACAAATACCAATAATAATATGAAAAGTAAAGAATGGTTTATTCTCATTATTTTCTAAATAATATTTCTAAACGCATCATAATTCCAGCTGATGTGCCAAAGCTTTTATCTTTAGTGGAATAAAAACTTGAAGTATAATCCGTTTCATATCCTTTTACATTATAAAATCCTTGAAAATAGTTTGCTGAAATTCTTATAGATACGGATGAAGTTCTATTGAAAATATAACCACCACCAGCCAATAGCATCATTCCATTTCCAAACCCCTCTTCATAATAATTTCTTCCCGGGGTATAATCCGATCTAATTTCGTAATCAGTAAGTGAAAAAGAAGCGCCTAAATTCCAAAATGGTGTATTGCTTTTATTATTATAAGTGGTTTATTCATTTCAAGTGCTAAGGACAATATATCATATTCACTATTAAAGCACCAAGATGGTTTTATATCGAAAATATAATCTCGTGCATCAAAACTCCAATTTAAACTAAAACCAGAAAGCATTGCATTTTTATCAAAATTATAACCATGTGTTAAAGTTGGAATTGCGCATAAACCAACTCCAAAATTATTGCTTGCTTGTTTTTTCTTTAATTCTTGTTGTTCGGTCGCAGTTACTGAATAAATATCATCTGAATTATCGCCTTTATTTACCGTGCCTAAGTTTTGAGCCATTCTTAGTAATATGGGGTCTAAATCTTCGGGTCCTTGCGCTTTTAATTTATCGCTCCACACTTTTGTTCCGTTTGCAGTTTCGTACATTGATAAAGATACAATAACCACTTCGCCCATTCTATTTAATGAACCTAATAAATAATATTTAGCTCCCAATTCAATTGCTTTTGATTTTACAGCATCCGCATTTTCTGAATTCACAACATTGCTGTCTGATTTAGTTTGCATAATTGAAATGTATTTATTTTGCAAGTCTGTGTAATCTTTTAATAATCTTGATGTAGAATATGAATAATCTTTTTTCATATTTATCACCTCAAACAAAGGAATAAATACTTTGTCTTGTGCCAATAGTACATTCTGCAAACAAAGCATTGATGCTAATGCTACTATCATTTTCGAATACATTTTCATACGTATATTTTTATTATTTATAAAGCGAATATAGCAGAAATTAATTAATTAATTCCCATAGCTTATCTTTCAGTTTATCAATTGCCAAACCTGTTGCTGAGCTAATAAATGCATGCGGAATTTTCGGTAGGTTTTTTTTCAGTACTGCAATTTGCTCTTCTGAAATTAAATCACATTTTGTAATGGCCAACAATCTTTTTTTATCCAACAATTCTTTGTTGTATTTTTTCAATTCATTCAATAAAATGGTGTATTCCTTTTTAATGTCATCGCTAGTTGCCGGAATCATAAAAAGCAAGCTTGCATTTCGTTCGATATGTTTTAAAAATCGAGTTCCCAATCCTTTTCCTTCGCTTGCACCTTCAATTATTCCTGGAATATCTGCCATCACAAAACTTTGAAAATTTCGATACTCAACTATTCCAAGGTTTGGAACCAACGTTGTAAAAGGATAATCCGCAATTTCAGGCTTAGCTGCCGAAACTACAGAGAGAAGCGTAGATTTTCCGGCATTAGGAAATCCAACCAAACCAACATCGGCAAGAATTTTAAGCTCAAGAACTTTCCATTCTTCTTTTCCGTCTTCGCCAGGTTGCGATCTTCTTGGAGTTTGATTGGTCGAAGTTTTGAAATTGTGATTCCCCAATCCACCTCTTCCACCTTTTAATATTATTTTTTCTTCGTTGTTTTCTGTTATTTCAAAAACAATTTCTCCTGTTTCAAAATCTCGGGCAACTGTACCCAGCGGAACTTCAATAATTTTATCTTTCCCGTCTTTTCCACTTCTTAGTCCGCCTTCACCTCTTGCGCCACTTTCTGCCATTATGTGTTTGCGAAATTTCAAATGAAGCAATGTCCATAAATTAGAATTTCCTTTTAATATAATATTTCCGCCTCTTCCTCCGTTTCCACCATCCGGACCGCCCATTGCAGTATTTTTATCGCGATGAAAGTGCATAGCTCCAGAGCCGCCTTTTCCAGTACGACAACATATTTTTACATAGTCAACAAAGTTTGATTCGGACATTATAAGTAATAAATTAGTGAATTATTGAATTTGTAATTTAGTGATTGTATATGAAAATAATTTATTCGGTTTTTTTACAAATATTCTCACTTACTGTTTTATGAGCTTTAGAAAATACTTGTACTATTTCAATGCTTTCTGTTTTTAAATGAGCTAATATTTCCGATTTGCTAATTTCAGACTTCTCAACAATTTCTATCCAAAGTAAAGTTTCATCTGCCTCTTCTATTGTGATGCTAAGATTAGCGTGCAATTCTTTTTGAGATATGCCTCTACACGCGGCACGATAGTTTGCTGCAACTGATGTAGCTGATCGAATAATTTGCCTTCCTACAATTTTAGATTCCTCAGTTTTTGGCAAAGTTTGGTATAGTTTAATTATTTCTATGGCTAAATTTTTTGTTCTTTTTCTAAAAGTTTCCGCAAAATCATATTTTCCCATTTACAATAATACTAATTTGACAATAAAATTTATTCGCTATTCATTCATTCACCAATTCGCTAATTGTTATCAATTGCAGAGCACAACAATTCGAAAATAGTTGCAATCTCTCCAACTCCATTTACTCCTTTGTATTTATTTTGTGAAGTATAAAATTCTTTTAAAGGCAAAGTTTTTTTGTTGTACTCATCAATTCGGTTTTGAATAACCTCTGGATTTTGATCATCTGCTCGCCCGCTATCTTTACCTCTTAACAAAAGTCTTTTTCGCAATTCGTTTTCTTCTACTTCCAAAGCCAACATCATTGTTATAGATTGATTTTTCGAAAATAAAAATTCGTCTAAAGCTTTTGCTTGAGTTTCTGTGCGAGGAAATCCATCAAAAATAAATCCGTTTGAATTTTGATGTTTGTCAATTTCGCTTTCAAGCATTTTAATTGTTAGTTCGTCTGGCACAAGCTGTCCACTATCAAGATATGTTTTTGCCAATGCTCCAAGATTAGTTTCGTTTTTTATGTTTGCTCTAAAAATATCGCCAGTGGATAAGTGAACAAGATTATATTTCGCTAAAAGCTTTTCTGATTGGGTTCCTTTCCCTGCTCCAGGAGGGCCAAACAATACAATATTCAACATTTTTAAGGATGATTTACACAGCAATTTTATTAAAACATTTCAAACAAAATAAGTTTATTTACTTTTGTTGCAAACAATCATAAAAGTGCAGATAAATATTTTGACATTAGATACAATTAACAAAACGGCTGCTGCTATTATTAAACATGCAAACGGCAGAATGATTTGGACTTTTAAAGGCGAAATGGGATCTGGGAAAACAACACTAATTAAAGCAATTTGTAAATTATTAGGAACAAATGATGACATATGCAGTCCAACTTTTTCATTAGTAAATGAATATCTGTTGTATGAAAAAAATAACATTTCAAGCAACAAAGTTTTTCATTTCGACTTTTATAGGATTAATAATTTGAATGAAGTATATGATATTGGATACGAAGATTATTTCTACAGTGGAAATATTTGCATGATTGAATGGCCAGAAAAAATTGCAGAGTTATTACTAGAAGAAAATGTTTTTGAAATTAAAATCGAAATAGTAAATTCAATTCGTCAAATATATTTCAATTAAAATCAAACCGAATTTATAGCTCTAACAAAATTTTCCTTAACATATCCAAAGCAACGATTGAAGTTTTCTGAATGTTGTATTCTCGGTTTTCACCAAAGTTCGATTTCTTTGTAATTGTTTTTTCTTTTGTTGCAATTGCAATCCAAACTGTGCCAACTGGTTTTTCATTTGTGCCGCCATCAGGTCCTGCAATTCCACTTGCAGAAATTGCATAATCCACATTGAATTTTTTAAAAATTCCTTCAGCCATTTGAACAACACATTCTTCACTTACTGCTCCTAAAGTATTTAAAACATTTTTACTTACTCCCAATTCTGATTCTTTTATAGCATAAGAATATGCAATGATGCTTCCCAAATAAAATTTTGAACTTCCAGCAACAGAAGTTAATTGATGAGCAATGTATCCACCCGAACAACTCTCTGCAGTTGCTACAGTTTTATTATTCTGCATTAATAATTTCCCAACTGAATTTGCTAAAGAATCATTTCCTTCTCCGTAAATATATTCAGCAATTTCAAAATAAATTTTTTCGGCAAATACATTAACTTCTTTTTCAAGTAAACTTTTGTTTTCACCAAAAGCGCTCAAACGTAAACGGACCATATTAACCGAAGGAAGGTAAGCTAGCTTAATATGCGATGGCAATTCATCTTCAATATATTTTATTTTATCAGCCAAAAAACTTTCGCCAATTGAAACAGTATTTATAGTGCGATTAAAAATACTTGGCAATGAAAATTTTTGTTTGATGCGTGGTAAAACTTCTTCATCAAAAATTGTTTTCATTTCAAACGGAACTCCAGGAAGCGAAATAAAAATTTTATTGTTTTCATTAAACCACATTCCAGGTGCAGTTCCTGTTCTGTTAAATAATATTTCACAATTCAATGGAACCATTGCTTGCAACAAATTAGATTCAAGCATCGGAAGATTTTTGTTGTTAAATATTTTACATACCCAATCTTTAACAATTTTATTTTCAATTAAAGTAGTATTAAAATATTCGCACAAAGTAGCTTTGGTTATATCATCATTTGTTGGTCCTAATCCACCAGTTAAAATAATTATATCTGCTCGCAATTCGGCATCGTGCAAAGAATCTAAAATCTGCTTACGGTTGTCACCACAAGCAGTTCGCTGATACAATTGAATTCCAACTTCTGTAAGTCTCTGACCAATCCATGCGCTGTTTGTATCAATTACTTGACCAATTAATAATTCATCTCCTATAGTTATTATCTCAGCTTTCACTTTTTCAAAAATAATTTAAAATTACTTTTTGTTAAATTAATTTTTCAATAAAAAAATCAACTTATATGTTTCATTAAAAAAATAAAAAATCGAAGTGTATAAAATAATGTACTTATTTTTATTCTTTTTACATTAAAAAAAATGAAAGTTAAAATGTAAAATCATTTTTTAAAATCTAGAGAAAATATAAATAAAAAACAAATAGTAAAAAATCAAACTGCTCGAAACGCCTGTAATATCAATACTATCGGGCGATTGAAAATATTTATTTTCTCGTTCAATTAAATTTTATTTTCAAAATAATTACAATGAAATCAAAACGTACTCAATTTTTTAATTAATCAAAAATCAAAGAGTTAAT
This sequence comes from Chitinophaga pinensis, assembly GCA_945861965.1. GTDB lineage: Bacteria > Bacteroidota > Bacteroidia > UKL13-3 > UKL13-3 > CAMAWM01. The sequence goes on from CAMAWM010000009.1 coordinate 61,942, forward strand.
CACATTTCACTAAAACATAAAATCATTGCAAGTGATTGTGAATTCAAATGTTTACGGAATTCGTATTCACTTATCAACACATTTAAAAGTACTTTTAAAAAAAACTAAAGATTGAAAAACTTGCATATTTATTTTCGTATTATAAATTTGTTCTTGTAATCAATTAAATCAATTACAAAAAAAAAAATGGCAACAACTAAGAAAACTAAAAAAGCGGCTCCTACAAAGAGCGCTGCTAAAAAAGCTGCTCCTAAAAAAGCTGCTGCTAAGAAAGCTGCTCCTAAGAAAGCTGCAAAAAAAGCTGCTCCTAAGAAAGCTGCAAAAAAAGCTGCTAAGAAAAAACGTTAATTTTTTCTTACCTAAAAAAAGCCTCGCCATTAATTTGACGAGGTTTTTTTGTTTTTAAACTAAAACTGCTTTTTATTTTTATCAATAATTAAAACAATTATTGAAGTTCATTTTAGATAATTCTTCAACAAAATATATTCTTCTTCGTATTTCTTTCCTGCTTTCCCGCCTAAACTTTTCCATTCGTCTAACATTTTATCGTAGCGTTTTTCTGGCGATGGATGAGTACTTAAAAACTCAAGCAATTCTTCTGCGTTTTTTTCAGATTCTAATTTCTTAAAAAAACCATTTGCTTCTCGCGCATCGAAATCGGTATTATATAAATAATTAATAGAAAGTTTATCCGCTTCTTCTTCGTTGTTGCGACTAAATTTTAATCCAACAAGATTCTGAGCAATACTTATTAATTGATTGTTATCGCTTCCAAAAACTATAGATAGCAGAACACTTAAACCTAGTTGACTTGTTATGTTATCAATCGCATGTCGATTATCTGCATGTGCAATTTCGTGGCCAAGTACGCCTGCTAATTGCGCTTCGTTATCTAAGTATTTTATTAATCCTGTATAAACAAAAATATATCCTCCAGGCAAACAGAATGCATTTAAAGTTGAATCGTCATCAATTATTTTCAACTCCCAAACAAAATTGTCTTTGTTTTTTATTTTACCAGAATTTAAAATTTTATTCTTGATGGAATTTATAATTCTATAAACATCTTGATGTTTTGTTTCGGATAAAATTTTATTGCTCAAGCCATTTTCATATTGAGTAGATGCTTGCTCGCCAAGCATTTTGTCAATATCTGTACTTATAAATTTTTTCAACCCTTCATCACCACAAGATGAAAAAACGAAAATCAAAAAAATAAACAGGAGAAACTTTCTTGCCATAAACAAAAATCAAATAAAAAAAATACTGGATTTAAAAAGCAAAATCAAATACTACCAAATATAAACTCTTTCGTTTTCGTTTTTAAACATAGCTTGATTTTCTTTCACATTAAATGCATCGTAAAATGCGGGCATATTTGGCAAAACCCCGTTCACTCTATATTCGCCAGGCGAGTGCGTGTCTGTCAATACAAGTTGACGCATTGCTTCAGTTCTAATATTATTTTTCCAAATCTGCGCAAAGGCGATAAAAAATCTTTGGTTAGGAGTGAAGCCATCTTTAACAATATTATCAGATGGGTTTTGAATTAAATAAATTTGAAAAGCATCGTATGCAATATTTAAACCACCTAAATCTGCAATATTTTCTCCCATCGTAAGTTGTCCGTTTATATATAAACTGTCACCTACTTTATACCTTCCGTATTGCGCTCCTAATTTTTTAGTGTGCATAGTAAACATATTTCTATCTTGTGCATTCCACCAACTATTTAGATTTCCATTTGCATCGTATTTACTTCCTTGATCATCGAATCCATGTGTTATTTCATGACCAATAACTGCTCCGATAGCACCATAATTTGCTGCTGCATCCGCATTTTCATCAAAAAACGGAGCTTGTAATATTGCTGCAGGAAAAACTATTTCATTATTAACTGGATTGTAATATGCATTGACAGTTTGAGGAAGCATATGCCATTCGTTTTTATCAACTGACTTTCCCATTTTTTCAATCATTTCGTTGTAATCAAATTCATTTGATCGTAAATGATTTTGCAAATAGCTGTCGCTTTTAATTTCTAATTTCACAAAATTTTTCCATAAATCAGGAAATCCAAATTTGCGAGTTATCGTATTTAATTTGCCCATCGCATTTTGTTTTGTCTCTGGACTCATCCAATCTAATTGATTAACTCTGCTTGCAAACGATTGAGAAATTATTTCAACCATTTCGTTTACTTTTATTTTAGCATTATGGCTGAATGCTTTGTTTACAAATTGCTGTCCTAGTATTTCGCCCAAATCATTGTTACATGCTGCAATTGCTCTTTTCCATAAAGGTTTTTGTTCTTTTACACCATTGAGTATTGTAGAATAAAAATGGAAATGCGCTTGTTCAATTGATGGCGACAAAAATGCGGCTGTTGCATTCATCACAGTCCAGTTTATATATGTTTTTAAATCTTCAATACTGTATTTATCTATGATGCTATTTAATTGATTATAAAATTCGGGTTGAGAAACAATCACACTGTCAAATCGTAAAATATTTGTAGCGGCTATGTAATCATTTAAATTAAAATTCTTCATTTTGTTTTCGGCAAAATCATCAAATCTAAATTTGTTATACTGTTTGTCAGGATCTCTTCTCTCTACACGATTCATACTGCTTTGCGCTAAATCATTTTCAATTTGCAATACAATCGAAGAATTTATTTCTGAATCCTTTGTATTAAAACCAAACAATTCAAAAAGATTTGAAATGTATTGACTGTATTCTTTTTTTATTTGAATAGATTTATTATCCATTTTAAAATAAAAATCTCGATCAGGCAATCCTAAACCACCTTGAGAGAAATACGGAATATAAACTCGACTGTTTTTTAAATCTTGCGCAACTCCAAAATTAAAAAGTGTTCGAATTCCTTTTCGGTGCAACGATGCAATTAACGGAAGCAAATCTTTTTTCGATTCAGTTTTCTTAACTTCTTCCAACAATTGAGATGCTGGAGTAAAACCATCTTTTTCTCTTTTTAAAGTATCAATGTATAGTTTATAAAATATTGATAGCTTACTCTCAATACTTGAGGCTGGTAAATCTTTCAACTTTGCATTTTCTTCTAAGATTTTACGCAAAACAGTATTGTTGCGTTCGTTAACCAAATTAAAATTTCCCCAACGGCTTTCGCTTGCTGGAACTGGATTTTCTTTTAACCAATTGCCATTTGCATACCTAAAAAAATCAACTCCAGGCTCAATAGTTTTATCCATTGATTTTAAATCAACAGCCGTTTTAATTTCAACAGGCACTGGCTTTTGTTTATTTTTTTGCGATAAAGCGCTTTGAGCAAAGAGTATTGTAATTGCAACAGTTACTAATTTCAATTTCATTGTTTTTTTTATATTAATTATATCCTGCAAGTATAAAAATTATGTGTGATAAATTAATATCAAAATAGGGGGGACTTCATTCTGGATTTATCAGTATATTCTCATTATTTCATTTTAGCACAAAAAAACCTGCTTAAATAAATTAAGCAGGTTTTTATTATTGATTCAAAAATTAAATTCTATTTCTTACATAGTTTCAAAAGTTCATCGTAAGTACCATTAAATACATTGAAATCAACGCCTGATTTTATACCGCTTACTTTTCCGCTTTCGTTATGTTGCCAAAAATTCCAATTACTTAGTTTATTGTTTAAATCCTCAGTTTGGTAATGTGCAATCCACATTGGATACTTTGCAAACTCTTTTCCTGAAAAATAATTTTTATAAAAACTGAAGTTCGTGTAAATAATAGGAGTGACTCCATATTGTTTTTCGGCTAATACTAACCAGCGCTTAACTTTTCTTTTTAATGTAGTCGGACTGGCGCTTCCTCTAACTTCAATATCAAGTACTGGAGGCAAATCTTCTTTATCAATAGTTACAGTTCTAAAAAAATGATTCGCTTGATCTTCGGCAGTTAAATGAGGACGGAAAAAATGATACGCGCCACGAAGTATATTGTGTTTTTTACACTGTTTCCAATTGTAATTAAAATAATCATCAGAAACTGTTCTTCCTTCGGTAGCTTTAATAAATGCAAACGAAATTCCAATATTTTTATCAAAAGAATTGGCGACATTTTCCCAGTCTATATTTTTTTGATGACGAGAAACATCAATACCATGAACATCGTAATTATCTGGCAATGCAATTCCAAATCCTGGATACGATTTAAACTTACCTGATTCAAGTTTAATTGCTTCAATCTTTTTTGATGGTGGATTGCACAGTGCAGTTGCTGGTGGATACGAAACCAAAACAAACGTCAATGCAATAAATAATAAAATTGAAAATAGGCTAACTATAATTTTTTTAAGTTTCATTTTTTTTACTTTTAAGAATCCAAATTTACTTTATGCCGATATTTAATTGTTATAAAAAAATACTCCAGCAACTGTTAATAGTATATAAAATCAAACAACTATTATTATACACTAACGAAGTGCTAATTTAAAAAATAGAATTTAAAATCTGCAATAAAAACGGATTTAAAAACTCTTACGTATTCTTTTTTTATTCTATCCTTTGATTGTTAAAAAATTAAATGCGACAATTCGCTGAAAATAAAAACCCCCTTTTGTTTCCAAAAGAGGGTTAATTAAAAATTATTTAAATTATTCAGAAACTACTTCAATTGCAATTTTTACCGCAACATCTCTGTGTAAGTTTAAAATCGCTTCGTAATTTCCTAACATTTTCACATCGTCAATTTCAATCTTTCTACGATCAATTTCGTATCCTTTTACTTTCAATGCTTGAGAAATTTGAAGTGGTGTGATAGATCCAAATATTTTACCATTTGCGCCCGCTTTGGTTGCAATTGTTAATGTTATACTATTTAGTTTTTCACTCATTGAAGCTGCATCAGTTTTCAATTTTTCGCGCTTAATTGCACCTTGTCGGTTATTCTCTTCCTGCATTTTTAAATTACCTGCACTTGCCATCATAGCCATTCCTTTTGGGAAAAGATAATTGTTAGCATATCCATCTTTTACATTCACTACATCGCCTTGGTGTCCAAGGTTTTTCAAGCTTTCTTTCAAAATTATTTTCATTTGTTGCTTCCTCCTGTTCGTTTAATTATTATTTTAATAAATCTCCAGTAAATGGAAGAATTGCCAAATGACGTGCGCGTTTTACTGCAACACTTATTTTGCGTTGAAATTTTAGTGATGTTCCGGTTAATCTACGAGGAAGAATTTTTCCTTGGTCGTTAATAAACTTCAATAAAAAATTAGGATCTTTATAATCAATATGTTTGATTCCGCTCTTTTTAAAACGGCAATACTTCTTTTTTAGTGGAACTTCAGGTGTTGTAGTAAACACCGAAAATTTGTTTGGTTTGTACGTTGGTTTTGCCATTACTTTTTAGCCTCCTGCTGTTTGTTGTTTTTTTTCTGATTAAATTCACCGTTACGTTTACGCTGATTAAAAACCAGTGCATGTTTGTCAAGTGAGGATGTTAAAAAACGCATGATGCGCTCATCGCGCCTGAAAGCCAGTTCAAAGGTACTGATAAAAGAAGTTGTAGATCTGTACTCATAAATATGGTAAAAACCTGTATTTTTCTTTTGTATTGGGTAAGCCAATTTGGTCAAACCCCAGTTTTCCTCATGAACCAGTTCTCCGCCATTTTCCGTAATTATATTACGGTATTTAGCCACAGCATCTTTCAGCTGGTCTTCAGAGAGTACGGGCGTGAAAATTATCACGGATTCATAATCTTGCAAGACAACGTTTTCTTTCTTTTTCGATTTTGTTGTTTTAGTTGCCATTAATTTATTTAAAAACTGTTTTTGTTAAAAGGAGGGCAAATGTAAGGGGATTTTTTGTAATCGCAAACTTTTAGAAACTGACTTTTTTATGTCTTTAGTCAATTGTTATAGCATTCAAAATCCGACTATTATAAATCGAACTGACCTTCAAAAACTTTTTGCGTTGGTCCTTTTAAATAAATTTCACTAAATTTTTTCTTTTCAGAATCAAAATTAAAAGAAACAGACAACTCTCCACCAATACTTTTTAAATGGTATTTACAAACCCCAGATTTCTCATTTTTAAAAATCGCATAAGCCAATGCAGATGCCGTTATTCCTGTTCCGCAACTTAATGTTTCATCTTCAACACCACGCTCATAAGTTCTGATTTTTAAAGTTTCGTCATTTACTACATTTAAAAAATTTACATTAATTCCTTGTTTTTTAAACTCTTCGTTATATCTTATTTTATGGGCT
>CAMAWM010000010.1 GCA_945861965.1 Chitinophaga pinensis
GCGGGACGGATGGCATCATTGGTTTTGACTTTTTTAATAACTTTAAAGTTGTGCTTGACATGAAAAATAATCGACTGAAATATGCATAATAGGTTGACCGAAATAGAAGCACGAAGGCATAACACGGGTTTGGCAAAAGTGGCGGTTCAGTGCTCCGCAGACACATTTGTGGTTAATCAAACATTGGTTCTCCGCATAAACAATTTTGGTGAAAATCGCCACCTTCGCCAAGCCCGAAAACGTTATGCCTCATTGTAAAAAGATAGCCGACCCACAAATGGCACATTTTGACTTGTCCTAAAATAGGTTTACACTAAAAAGTGTAAAAAACGGACACGAAATAGCACATAAACTTAAAGATACTTTAGGAAAAAACATTCCTCAATTAGGAAATGTTTTAATTCATATTGAACCAAATGAATAGAAATGTTTTGTCTTGAAATAGACTTACACAATTCGCATTAAAAATTATTTCTATTTGCCCTTGGTTGGTGTCCTCCCCAACCGATTTTGATTGATTGCCGAGGATACCAACTTTAGACAAGCAAGGTTTTATTCAATCAAAAGTTTAGCGAAACCACTTCCAGAAGTTTCCGATTTTATTTTCAAAAAATAAATTCCTTTCGACAGTTGGCTTACATCAATTTCATTTTCGTATTTTCTCATATCAAGCTCAAAGCTTGAAAACAATTTTCCTGTAACATCAAAAACCGAAACAGTAGCAATTTCGTTTGAAACGCTGTTCAAATAAATTTTTGCTTTTTGTGAACTTGGGTTTGGAAAAATTTTGAAACATAGTGTATTTTCCGAAAATTCATTGACGCTAAATACTCTTCCGCCTTTTATGTTTAAATCAATTTTGCTTGAATCAATTCGTGTAAACAAAGTACCCAATCCAACAACTCGGGCATAGGTAAAAACATATACCCAAATTTCATATTTACTGTATGCTGTAGAGTTTGGCGTTCCGCTAAACTTAGCACAACCAAATTCTCCGCCTTTCCATGTGCATCGTGGTGTATTGCAAACCCACGTAAATCCAATTGAGGTGGCAGGTACTTTTACTGAATCGGCTTTAAAAACAATAGCCGGAACCCATACCGAATCAATTATGATATTGTAAACAGTTCCACCAATATCAATAGTAGAATCTTTTGGAGCTCTGAAATACACATTCACATCGTACACGCTGTCAACCTTTGCATCGGGCAGCACAGGAGGGTAAATGTAACTTGTAATTGTTGTGTCGGGTGTGCATTGAGAGTTGGCAAACTGAACACTTAAAATTGTTAATAGCAATAGTAATCCTCTTTTCATTTTTTCTAATTTTGTGAAACAAACGTAACCATAATTTTTTATTAATTGGCAAGTTTGATATTGAAGTAAAAACTTTTTCAAACTATATTTGTAGCTATAAAATGAACAAAATAAGCAGCGTAATAATTAGTTTAGTTCTTGGTACAAGTGTTTTTGCTCAACAAAAAGCGAAAACTCCAGAGATGCCAATTGAAGAAAAACTGTATCAGCCAGTTGTTGTAATCGAAAATTTTAGCAGCGAAGGGTGTAGCAGTTGCCCAATTGCCGATGAGTTTTTGGCTAAAATAATTCACATGTCTGATAGTTCAAATACTCCGGTTTATGTCCTGGATTTTCATGTCGATCTTTGGAATAAAGCGGGTTGGGTTGATAAATATTCGGACTCGAATTTTACACTAAGGCAAAAATCGTATATCGGCAAAGTTCCCAATCAGGCAATGTACACGCCACAAGCTTTTTTAAACGGCACAGTCACTTGGCCGGGCAATGCGCAAAAAGAAATAGGACAGTTTATTCAAAACACTTTGCAACAACCGCTAAAACATTTTCTGCGAATTACGGCATTTCAAAATGCGTTGGATAGCATAACTATCGATTACAATATTTGGGGAAAAACAGACAGCAGCATCATAAATTTTGCCATTGTATTTAACGAAATTTATAGCAAGGTAACTGCTGGCGAAAATGCCAATAAACTGTTGCACCACCACAATGTTGTAAAATTTTTTAAAACCGAAAATGTAATTTTTAATCGAGGCAGGAGTTTTATTAAAATCCCACCGGGCTTTGATTTATCGCAAGCGAGATTAATTGCATTTGTTCAGCACGAACGAAGCTGGCAGGTACTTGCTGCTGATCAACTAATTATTGCAAAATAATTTTTTTGCTTAGGTGTGAAAAAACACTACATTTGCCAACGAAAAACATATGAAATACAAATGAGGGGACGATTAAGTCCCCTCATTTGTATTAAAAAATGGATATTTTAGTTCAAATTAAAGCCTGGAGTCAAGAGCATTTACAAGCACATTTGTTTGTAGTGGATGTGGAACAGAAATTGGGAAGCAGAAAAATCAGCGTTTTTGTTGATGGCGACAAAGGAATTTTGCTTGAAGAATGTAGGCAGCTTAGCCGATTTCTTTCGCAAAAATTAGATGAGCAAGAATATGGAGACAAGCCGTATACGCTTGAAGTCTCATCACCAGGAGTTGAAAGGGCGATGAAGTATTTGAGACAGTTTGGAAAACATTTGGGAAGAGAGTTGCTAATAAAACTGAAAGCAAATTCAGAACTTTCGGGAAAATTGATTTCTCTAGATTCGGATAGAATTTCGATACAATTAAAAGACAACAAAAAAGGATATAAAGTTTCAGAGCCTGTTATAAAAATTATTAATTTTGCCGATGTGGCAGAATGTTTTGTTCAGGTTAGTTTTAATTAATTAAAAATAGTAAAAATAAATTATGCATAGTGTAGGATTAATTGACTCGTTTGGCGAGTTTAAAGAATTTAAAAACATTGACCGCGCAACCTTGCAGCGAGTTTTGGAAGACGTGTTTAGAACCATGTTGCGAAAAAAATTCGGCACCGATGAAAACTTTGATGTAATCATTAACGACAAAAGCGGTGATTTGGAAATTTGGCAAAACCGAAAAATCGTGCACGATGGCGAAGTGGAAGATATAAGAACACAAATTGCTTATAGCGATGCGATAAAAATTGAACCCGATTTTGAAATTGGCGAAGATGTAACGGAAGAAGTTGGAATGGCCGTGTTTGGACGAAGAGCAGTTCTATCAGCCAGACAAACATTGTTGGGCAAAGTACTTGAACTTGAGAAAGACGAATTGTACAAAAAATACAAAGACCGCGTTGGAGAAATTATTACTGGCGAAGTGTATCAAATTTGGAAAAAAGAAATTATGGTTTTGGACGAAGAAGGCAATGAGTTGTTACTTCCAAAAACAGAAATGATTCCGGCAGATTACTTCAAAAAAGGAGAATCCACTCGCGCAATTGTACTCAAAGTTGAAATGTTTAATGGATCGCCACGAATTATTTTATCAAGAACATCTGAAGTATTCTTGGAGCGATTGTTTGAATTAGAAGTTCCAGAAATAATAGATGGATTAATAAACATTAAAAAAATTGTAAGAGAGCCAGGAGAAAGAGCGAAAGTTGCTGTTGAAAGCTACGATGACAGAATTGATCCAGTTGGAGCATGTGTGGGAATGAAAGGATCTAGAATTCATGGAATAGTTCGCGAATTAAGAAATGAAAATATTGATGTAATTAATTACACCAGTAATTTACAACTTTTGGTTCAGCGTTCGTTAAGCCCATCAAAAATTACCAGCGTTAAAATTGAAGAAGGAGAAAAACGTATATCTGTATTTTTAAAACCAGATCAAGTAAGTTTGGCAATTGGCAAAGGCGGACACAACATTAAACTAGCTAGTAAATTAGTTGGCTACGAAATAGATGTGTATAGAGATTCAGACGAAACAGAAGAAGACGATATTGATTTGGATGAATTTACAGACGAAATAGACGCTTGGATAATTGACGAATTGAAAAAAACCGGATGCGATTCAGCAAAATCAGTGTTGGCACTTTCGATTGAAGATTTAGTTAGACGAACTGAGCTTGAAGAAGAAACAGTGATTGAAATACGCAAAATTCTACAATCAGAATTTGAATAGTATTTTATCGATTCGTTTTTTATAAAATGTATTTGTGATAATATTTTAAGAAGAGTACAATGAGAAGCAAATTTTAATACCAAGTTTTACCATAGCGTAATTCATTGTTTAGCTTGTACTCTTCACAGTTAATTAAACAAAAAATGCAATATTGCAAAGCAATGTTGTGAAAGAATAAAACAATAGAATGAGCGAAGGAACAGGAACAAAAAGATTAAATGCTGTAGTAAAAGAGCTGAATGTGGGAATTCAAACCATAGTGGATCATCTTGCCAAAAGCGGTCATGCAATTGAGGCAAAACCCAATACAAAAATTACAGATCATCAATACACAATTCTACTGGATGAGTTCCTTTCTGATAAAAAATTAAAAGAAGAATCTAAACAAATTAAACACGATAGAGTAAAGCAAAAGGACATTACTCTTGACACTTTAAAACCCAAACAAAATGTAATAGCTGAAGAAGATATAGAAGACGACAAGATTTTAATTAAATCAGAATTAACAAATAAAATTAGCTCTCCGCCACTTGTCGCGAAAAAGGAAATTAAAGTAGAAACTATAATTGAACCTATAGTTAAAGTTTCGCAAAAACCAGAAACCGAAACGCCAAAAATACAAAAAGAAAACGAAGAAGAATTAACAGGTTTAAAAGTTAAAGGCAAAATTGATTTAGATGCTATAAACACAAAAACACGTCCTGACAAAAAATCAAAAGACAAAAAAGAAAAAGCCGAAACAACAAAACCCGTAAAAAAATCGAAGGTAGTTGCAGAGGAAATAGTAATAGTTGAACCTCAAAAAGTTGAAACAAAATTAGAGCCACAAGCAACGGAAGAAGAGCAGATAAAAATAAGAGAAACAAAATTTGAAAAACTTGGCGGATTAAAAGTTCTTGGTAAAGTTGAATTGCCAATTGAGCCAGTAAAAAAACCAGACGAAAGTTTATCAGACAAAAATAAAAAGAAACGCAAACGCACAAATTTTGTCGGAGGTAGCAGTAGTTCAAATGAAAAACTAAATCAGTTTAAAGGCGAAAAACCAAAAGATTTTATTCCGCGTGGCGACAAAAGTTTTAATCGTCCACCAATTGGAAATACTAGCAACAATCGCTTCGCAAAACGTGGTCCGGATCCACGTGGAAGAGATGCAAAACCTGCAGAAAAACCAGAAATTAGCGAAAAAGTAATTCAAGATAAACTTAAAGAAACCTTAGCCAGACTGAATCCAGGAAGCAAAAATGCTAACCTTGGTTCGGTTCGTTCTAAAATTAGAAAACAGAAACGCGATGCAGCTACAGTTGTTAGAGAAGAGGCTTTAGTTCAAGAAGAAATTGACAAGAAAATATTAAAAGTAACCGAATTTGTTACCGCTAATGAGCTTTCAAAAATGATGGACATTAGTGTTACACAAATCATTTCGGCATGTATGAGTTTGGGAATGATGGTATCCATCAACCAACGCTTAGATGCAGAAACAATAACCATTGTTGCAAGTGAATTTGGATTTGAAATAGAATTTGTTTCTGCCGAAGTTCAAGAAGCAGTTGAAGAAGATATTGATGAGCCGGAAAATTTATTGCCACGTGCGCCTATCGTAACAGTTATGGGACACGTAGATCATGGTAAAACATCTTTGCTAGATTACATAAGAAAAGCAAATGTTATAGCAGGCGAAGCAGGAGGAATTACTCAACACGTAGGCGCTTACGAAGTAAAATTAGATAACGGAAAAAGAATTGCATTTTTGGATACTCCCGGCCACGAAGCATTTACCGCAATGCGAGCACGTGGTGCAAAAATTACAGATATTGTAATTGTAGTTGTAGCTGCCGATGATAGTGTAATGCCTCAAACAAAAGAAGCAATTAGCCACGCACAAGCTGCGGGTGTTCCAATAGTTTTTGCATTGAATAAAATGGATCGCGATGGAGCAAATCCAGAAAGAATTAAAGAACAACTTTCGGCCATGAATATTTTGGTTGAAGACTGGGGCGGAAAATTTCAGTGCCAAGAAATATCTGCAAAAAACGGAACCAATGTTGAAGCCTTGCTCGACAAAGTTTTGCTTGAAGCCGAGATGCTTGATCTAAAAGCCAATCCTAACAAACGCGCTGTTGGAAGTATTATTGAAGCAACGCTTGATAAAGGAAGGGGAAATGTTACAACCATTATGGTTCAAGCAGGAACACTAAAAGTGGGTGATCCAATTATAGCAGGTATTCACAACGGACGTGTGAAAGCAATGTTTGACGAACGCGGAAAAAAAATAAGCGAAGCAGGACCTTCAACACCAGCGGTTATCTTAGGATTTGATAAAGCACCACAAGCAGGCGATAAATTAATTGTAACTAAAACCGAACAAGAAGCAAAAGAAATTTCGAACAAGAGACAACAATTGCAACGCGAGCAAGGAATTAGAACTCACAAACACATTACACTTGACGAAATTGGAAGAAGGTTAGCCATCGGAAATTTCAAAGAATTAAAAATAATTGTAAAAGGAGATGTGGATGGATCGGTTGAAGCATTAAGCGATTCGTTAATAAAATTATCAACCGAAGAAGTACAAGTATCTGTAATTTTTAAAGCCGTTGGACCTATTTCGGAAAGCGATGTAATGTTGGCATCGGCTTCAGATGCAATCATTGTTGGATTCCAAGTTCGTCCTTCGCCACAAGCTCGCAAACTTGCCGAACAAGAGGCGATTGATATTCGTTTGTATTCTATTATTTACAACGCTATCGAAGAAATTAAATCAGCAATCGAGGGAATGCATGCAGCCAAAATTGAAGAAAAAATTACGGGCAATGCAGAAATTCGCGAAGTGTTTAAAGTTACAAAAGTTGGAAGCGTTGCTGGTTGTATGGTAACGGACGGAAAAATTTTCCGCAATTCAAAAATCAGATTAATACGCGATGGTGTAGTAGTTTATACAAGTGAGCTTACTTCGTTAAAACGATTCAAAGACGATGCAAAAGAAGTTGTTTCGGGATATGATTGTGGACTTACGATTCATAATTTCAACGACATGAAAGTTGGCGATTTGGTTGAAGCGTACGAAGAAGTAGAAGTAAAACGTGTTATTGGAGCAGTAAAATAATTCTGAAATTAAAATCCAATCATTTCTAATTTTTCAGGCGATGCGACAAGTGAAAATGTTTTATCAACTCCATCGTTTTGCTTAAAAATGATTTTGCAATGTGTTTCATCTTCCCAATTAAATAACACCGTTTCGTTATTTAAATTGTCCGAATAAATTTCAAAGTCAAGACTTCCTTCTTTGAATGAATACGCTTTTACTTTCATTACAACCTGCCAAGGATCAACGCTTGTAACACGACTTGCCTGGATGTTAAGCGCAACTTTTTTATTGGGAGATGTGTGAACTAATTTGGCTTTAGTTTCTCCACTGCATGAAAATAAAATAGTAAAACAAAAAATTAAAATTAGCGTAGCAAATGATTTCATAATTTATTTTTACTGAGAATTAAATACATTAATTTAATTTATCAAAAGTGGGTATAAAAAATGAAAATAATTAATCAAATTCGTCCTCATTAAAAACCGATAAAATGATAACCATAACTCAACGAAATTTTTTGCCTCAAAAATTAAAAGTTACAAGTTGGGAAGCGCTAGCTCCTTTTTTTAGTCAATTGATGGAAAGAGCTATCGATACAAAACACGAATTAGAAAAATGGTTGAAAGACAGAAGCGAGCTGGAAGCCTTTTGCAGCGAAGATCTTGCGTGGCGATATGTTCGTATGACTTGTGATACAGCCAATGCGGATTTAGAAAAAGCATATCTGTTTTTTGTAACCGAAATAGAGCCGAAAATCTCTACATTGAATGATAAATTAAATCGAAAATTAATCGAATCGAAATGTATCAATGAACTAGACCACGACAAATATTTTATTTACTTAAGAAGTATTCGAAAAGAAATAGAAATTTTTAGAGAAGAAAATGTACCGCTTGTTGCCGAAATACAAACTGAAAGTCAAAAATACGGAAGCATTGTCGGAAGTATGATGGTTACAATTGACGACAAAGAACTAACGCTACAGCAAGCATCAAATTATTTAAAAAACCCGGACAGAAAAAAACGCGAAGAAGCATTTATAAAAATAAATGAAAAACGACAAGAACATGCCAAAGAGTTAGACGAATTATTTGATAAATTAATTTCACTGCGAAATAAAGTAGCAATAAATGCGGGGTTTAAAAACTTTCGCGATTACATGTTTGCAGCGCTTGGCAGGTTTGATTACAGTCCAGAAGATTGTTTTGCTTTTCACGATGCGGTTCAAAAAGAAGTGGTTCCTTTGGTAAAAGTATTTACAGAAAAAAGAAAAAAAGAGTTGCAGTTGGAAACTCTTAGGCCTTGGGATTTGGAAGTAGATACAAAAAACAGAGAGGCATTAGAACCCTTTACAAGTGGCGCTGATTTGCTTGAAAAAACAATTAGATGCTTTAAAAAAGTAGATGAATATTTTGCTTGGTGCATCGAAACAATGGACAATATGGAACGCTTGGATCTAGAATCTCGCAAAGGAAAAGCACCTGGCGGATATAATTATCCGATGGCAGAAACAAGTGTGCCTTTTATATTTATGAATGCAGCTTCGTCAACTCGAGATGTAGAAACAATGGTGCACGAAGGCGGACATGCAGTGCATTCTTTTTTGAGTAAAGATTTGGAACTTGCTGCATTTAAAAGTTGTCCAAGCGAAGTCGCAGAGTTGGCAAGCATGAGCATGGAATTAATAAGTTACGATGGGCAAGATGAATTTTATAAAAACAAGGAAGATTTTAATCGAGCAAAAGAAGAACATTTAGAAGGCATCATAAAAATTTTGCCGTGGATTGCTACCATCGATAAATTTCAACATTGGATTTATTCAAATCCAAATCATACAAATGACGAAAGAAAAAAATACTGGCTGCAACTAAGCGCTGATTTTGGAACAGGAATGGTAGATTGGAATGGATTTGAAAATGTGAAGGAACATACTTGGCAAAGGCAATTGCATTTGTACGAGGTCCCGTTTTATTATATCGAATATGGAATGGCGCAATTGGGAGCGCTTGCAGTTTGGAAAAATTTTATTCAAGATAAAAACAAAGCAATAGAACAATATAAACAAGCGCTAAGTTTGGGTTACACTAAAACGATTTCTGAAATTTATAAAACTGCAGGAGTTGAATTTAATTTTTCAGCCAAATACATAAATGAGCTAATGAGTTTTGTAAAAGAAGAGTTGGCTAAGTTAGATTAAAACTTATTTTGCTTTATTTACTTCTACAATAAATTTATCAATTGCCATTGCCATTGAAGGATATTCAGGCGTTGGCGCTTGAATATTTAAATTTAATCCAGCATCTTTTATTGCTTTGTGTGTGGTTGCTCCAAAACCAGCAATTGTAGTTTTTAACTGTTTAAATTTTGGAAAATTTTCATAAAGAGATTGAATATCTGCAGGGCTGTAAAAAACAATTATATCGTAATTTACATTCTTCAAATCATTCAGATTGCTGCTTGCTATTTTATAAAAAAATCCTTCTTTGAAAGTGTAACGACCTTTTTTCATAAATTTTTGAATGTCGTGTTTTCGCCAATCGCTACAAGCGAATAAATATTTTTCTTTGGGGTGATTTTTAAAAATAGGGAACAATTCAACTTCTGTTCCTTTGCCAGTAAACACTTTTCTTTTTCGAACAAAAATATATTTAGATAAATAATTGGCGATGCTTTCGTTCACACAAAAATACTTCAAGTCAATATGAATTTCTACTTTCATTTCGGTACACATTCTAAAGAAATGATCAACTGAATTGCGAGAGTTTAAAATAATAGCAGTGTAATCAAGTATGTTGACTTTTTGTTTCCTAAAATCCTTTGCTGATATTCCATGCACTTCAATAAATGGACGGAAATCTATTTTAGTATTGTGCTTTTTGGCTAAATCAAAAAACGGTGATTTTTCGCTTTCCGGTTTTGGTTGGCAAACAAGAATGCTCTTAACTTTTGTATTTTTCAAATCAAATAATTATTTAATACTTTAATAATAACTAGCCAAGGGGCAATTTCCAAAGCGCAAATATACACAAATAAGTAAAATATCGGCAAGCTTCTGGACGAAAGACCGGATATTAAAAACCTGAATATACGGTAGATAATGGAGGTGAAAAATATGCCGACAAGCGTAAAAAATATAGCATTGACAGCTTGTTGGCTTGGCATGTAAGCATAAAAGAGCGCAAAAAAGAGCAGCACCAAACCCGTAAAATTACAAACTTGTACAGTGCTAATAATTAATTTTATGGATGTTGCAGATTCTTTTATCAATCCGCCCAAAAATGAATGTAAAATAAATTTACACAGATAAACTAAAAACAAAATTCCAGATACAATCCAAACCAAAATGTGATAAGGATAGATTTCAAAAATCTGATTGTACTCGAAAAATAAAGTTAGCACAAACGAAAACGAAAGTATGTAACACAAAAACAGGTGGAAATAATTAAAGTTAAATCCCGAAGATTTTGCATCGCGAATTTGGGATAATCCAGAGATGTCAAAAAGCGAAAAAGCGGCTTGCTCAAAACTTTTATCGTTTACTAATCGAATTATAGAAATGTAAAAAACAAGGCCGATTAAAAACCAAAATTTCCAACGATTTTCTTTAACTGGTTTTACAATTATTTGTTTCAAATAAGGCAAATCTCGTTGCGCGTTTTCTGTCAAAATATTTTCGGAAGTTTGAATGCCAATGTATTTTTCGTAAGGCATAAAATACGATTTCGACAATCCTTTATTGTTGAAACTATCACTAACAAATAGAGGTCGTTTGCTCGATTCAATAATGATGGGTTTTACTTGTTTAGTCGAATCAGCTTTTCGAACAAGCGAATCCTTTTTCTTTTGAATAATTATTGGTTTTGCAGCTTTTGCCTTAATAGAATCAGCTTTTCGAACAAGCGAATCCTTTTTCTTTGCTTTGATAGTTGTCTCAAGTTTTTTTGTGTTTATCGAATCAACTTTTTTGACGACTATTTCTTTTTTCTTTAGATTGTTAATTGACTTTTGAGTATCCTTTTTAGTTGAATCAATTTTTTGAGGAACTTCACTTTTTTTCTTTTGTTTAAATGTGCTGTCCTTTTTTTGGGCAATAACATTTCCCATCACTAAAAATAGTGAAAATAAAAAAACGATTTGTTTAAAATATTTCTTCAATTGTGTAGTATAAAAATTGCTAAAAATAACTCAAATACCCAAAATGAATTTTTCCGTTTTCAAATTCTATGGGATTGTTAAATTGTTTTCCCAAAGCATAAAAAATTGAAAATATTCCTGCACCCGATTCAAAATTCATTCCCGCACCAAAACCAAATGGTGCATCGTTTATTTTTCTCGCTTCATTTGCATACCAAGCCTTGTTGTAGAAAAAAATAAAATTCGAATTCTGAGCAAGCAAGTATCTTAATTCAAAGTTAGCAATGCCATATTTATTGGCGAAAATACTTTGTTCGTCAAATCCCTTCAATGTTTTTAATCCACCAATGCGGAAAAGTTCATTAGTAAAAAGATTTTCGCTTTGCAACCAAGCAAAACGCGCCTGTGAATGCAAAACAAAATTTTTGAAAATTTGAAAATAAAAATCAGCGAGCAAACTGGCTTTGTATTGTATGTATTCTAATTTTATTGAATCGTATAAGTTGTAATATTTTCCAGTGCCATCGCTAATTTGCAGCGAATTGATGGTAGAGTTTCTGACAATTTGTTTGGTGCCTAAATAGAAATCTGCTTCTACAGAAAATCCTTTTGTAGGGTTTAAAAAATAATCCAACTTTGTTTTTTTAACACCCAATCCGTAAAAATAATTTCTGATATCATTTGCTTGAGGCAAAAGTTTACTTACAAAAATAGAATTGGTATCAATGCTTAATAATGTGGTGCTTTGTTGCGAGTACGAAACTTTAAAATAATCGGTTCCAATAAATCGGTATTGCATGGCAAATTCATGTTGCACATCAACAAAAGCAGTATCGTATTTTAAAATTTGCAATCCATAATCCAAGGCCAATTTTGTCCCTAAAAAATATGGATAATTAAATTTTAGTTTTAATTCCTGCGAGTTATTTAAAAAGCTTTTTACACTTGCTTCTAAACTTTTTCCGCTGCCCAAAATGTTTTGTAATTTTAAATTTACATCTCCGGTTATTATTAGTTTGTTATTAAATTGACTGTTGGGCGCAAATCCTATTATGCCATCAAATGTGCTTGCTTTTCGTTTGCTTAAATACAAAGCGGGTTTGGCTTTGTTTCCGTAAAAATAAACACTTGAAACACGCAAGCGGCTTACATAAGGCAGTTCGCTAATTCTTGAATCTGTAGTTTTAAAAATCTTTTCGTTGTATAAATTTCCTGAGTTTATTCCAGTGTAATTTTTCAAAAAGCGATACGAAATATTGGCATCGCCAGTAATTTTTACAGAATCAAAAACCACTAAAATATTTTTTTGAAGATGGAGAGCTGCAGAAATATTGTTGCTGTCAACAAGAATCGAATCAAGCTTAATGCTTGCAAATGGATATCCGTTGTTTTCTAAAAAAAACAAAATCTTTTTTATATTTTTTGAAAAATCGGTAGGAGAAAAAACTGCATTGTCAAATTGGTAAAGTTTAATTCCTGCATCGTTTAATAATTCAGTTGAAACATTTCCTTTTGATAAGTTAATCCATCGAAAACTTTTTCCGGGTTTAACAGTTAAAACAAATGAATCGCTTGGATAGGATTGCAATTCGTTTTCTGCCGCCAAAAAAGAAAGTTCGTTGCAACGCAACATTATTTGTTGAATTTCTTTTTGAACAGCAAAAGTGTCGCTTACGATTTTTCGATATGAAATGTTGTTTTCAAAAAAACCCTTTTGAATAGAATTATAATTAACAAATAATTTTACATTGCTTTGTGCCAACAAACAAAAGCAAGTAGATAAAACAAATACATGGAGCAAAAGATATTTTTTCAAAAACGAAAATTTATTTATCGGTGTATAATCAATTACTAATTTGAGCGGCATTTATATTCATATCCCTTTTTGTAAACAATCCTGTCACTATTGTAATTTTCATTTTAGCACAAATACCGCTTACAAAGAAAAACTAATTTCATGCATACTAAAAGAAATTGAACTTCAAAAAAATTATCTTGAAGGAGAAACCTTGCAATCCATTTATTTTGGCGGTGGTACGCCAAGTTTATTAAACGTGAATGAGATTGAAAATATTTTAGAAGCAATACAAAAAAATTTCAAAGTTCTAAAAAATGTAGAAATAACATTGGAAGCAAATCCCGATGATTTAAAGAAAGAAAAAATTAATCAACTAGCGAAAACGCCTGTCAATAGACTAAGTATTGGTGTCCAAAGTTTTTTTGACAATGATTTAATTTGGATGAACCGAGCTCACAATGCATCAGAATCTTTGGCTTCGATAAAAATGGCTCAAGATGCTGGGTTTAAAAATATAACCATTGATTTAATTTATGGAATTCCTGGATTGACTAATGATAATTGGAAGAAAAATCTTGAAACATCATTGAGTTTAAATATCAATCATATCAGCAGTTATGCTTTAACAGTTGAGCCGAAAACAGCTTTGCATACGTTTATCGAACAAGGAAAATATTTGAATGTAAACGATGAGCAGAGTTCGGAGCAATTTGAGATTTTGATAAACACACTTGAAGCAAATAATTTTGAGCAATATGAAATCAGTAATTTTGCAAAGGGAAAAAACTATTCAATTCACAACAGCAATTACTGGAAGAATAAAAAATATTTGGGAATCGGTCCATCGGCACATTCGTATAATAGCAATTCGCGAAGTTGGAATGTTTCAAGCAATCAACTTTACATCAAATCAATTGAAGCAAATAAAATCAATAGCGAAACAGAAGTTTTAACAATTCAAAACAGGTTTAATGAATATGTAATGACGGGCCTTCGCACCATGTGGGGTTGCAATTTAAATTATATTGAAAAGAAATTTGGAATTGAAAACAGAAACAAACTAAATGAAAACGCAAAAAGTTTTTTTGATAGAAAACTGATGACCGAAAAAAACGGGACTTTATTTTTAACAAAACAAGGAAAACTATTTGCAGATGGAATTTCTTCCGAATTGTTTCTATGATTTTTTGCTATGCTTCAGCACTTTTGCTTCAACATAAAAAATAATTTCTTCAGCAATATTTTTAGTATGATCGCCAACACGCTCTAATTTTCTGATAATAGAAAGCACATTCAAAGCCTGTTCTACATTGTCTAAATTATTTCGGATATATGCGGTAATTTGAAAATTGGCTTCGGCATTTATTTGATCAAGCGTTTTATCCAATTTAAACACATTTCTTGCAATTTCAGTATCTTCATTTGCAAATGCCATTTCTGCTTCTTCCATTATATTTATTGCTTCGTCAAACATTTTTACAAGATTTGACGATTGTAATAATTCCTCAGCAAAAGGCTTGTCAACATCAACCAAAAGTTTTGCAATCCCCTCAGCAATGTCACCGTTCCGTTCTAAGTTATTATTAATTTTTAGGACGGCTAAAATATATCTCAGATCTACGGCAACAGGATTGTAAAGCGCAAAAAAATCTTCACAGGTTCTATCAATTTGAAGCTCCTGAGTGTTTACTCTTTTCTCTGTTTTTATAATTTCTTCGGCTAAGTTTTTATCGTAGTTAAACAAAACTTTACGTGCTTCGGCAAGCTGAATGGTTACCAACGCAAACATTATTTTACTTCTTTTTTTAAGAGCTTTAATTCTTCTTCAAAGTGTGTCATTCGTATATTTTTTATTTAGTAATGATTTTGATTATCCAAATCTACCCGTAACATAATTTTGGGTTTGTTGGTTATTTGGGTTTGTAAAAATAATTTTAGTTTCATCAAACTCAATCAAACTTCCCATATAAAAAAAAGCAGTATGATCACTCACGCGTGCTGCTTGTTGCATATTGTGAGTTACAATCAAGATGGTATAATTTTTTTTTAATTCATGAATCAACTCTTCAATTTTTGAGGTTGAAATTGGATCAAGTGCCGATGCTGGTTCATCCATCAACAATACAATTGGCTCAACAGCAAGTGCGCGTGCTATGCAAAGGCGTTGTTGTTGTCCGCCAGAAATTGCGTAAGCAGATTTTTTTAAATCGTCTTTTACTTCATCGCTAACATTATGTCAATGTAAATTCAATGTTAAGGAAATGTTAAATGAAGGTTTTGAAAAGTAAAATGAACCCAATTATGAAACAATTTAATTTTTGGAGAAAAACTGCTGGTTGTTTTTTAAATGAAACAGGATTAGAAATAAACTAGACGAGAAATTTACATTACAATATTCTCAAATACATGATGAAGATTTGTATGGTCTAAATCTTCGTCCTCATCGGGAAGTGTTGTGTATTCGTCTTCTTTAAAGTGATAAAGTTTCCATTCGCCTTTATTGTATTCAAGCGAGCTGCAGTTTTCTATCCAATCGCCCGAGTTTAAATAACAAGTATGGCCTTTTGATGTAGTAATATTTCTTACAGTGGGTTGATGAATATGGCCACAGATTACATAATCGTATTTTTTTTCGATGGCAATGTCAATGGCTGTTTGTTCAAAATCGTCAATAAATTTTATGGCTGATTTTACACTGTTTTTAATTTTTTTAGAAAGTGAAATGGGGCCTCTTCCTACTAATTTACTAATCCAATTGCCAACGTGATTTATTAAAATTAAAAAATCATAACCGGCCGATCCTAGTTTTGCCAGCCATTTGCTGCCTTTCATTGTAATATCAAAAACATCGCCATGAAAAAACCAAGCTTGCTTTCCGTCAATCGTTAATACTAATTTATTTAGCAATTCAAATTTCCCCATTTTAAAATCGGTAAATTTTCTTAGCATCTCATCGTGATTTCCGGTAAGATAATAAACCTGAGTACCTTCTGACATCATTTTTGTAATCCTTTGCAAGACCTTCATATGCGACTCTGGCCAATAATGTTTGCTAAATTGCCACATATCTATAATGTCGCCATTCAAAATTAAAATCTTAGGGTCAATAGATTTTAAATATTTATTTAATGATTTTGCTCTACAGCCGTAGGTGCCAAGATGAATATCAGAAATCACACAAATTTTCAGTTTCCGTTTTGACATTTTCAATTCTAAGTTTTACAAAAAAACGCTGTTCATATTAAGCTACCGTTAATTGAAACATTTTATTGGTTTGATAAAAACGTTTTGTACCAAACCCCCGATTCTTTAATTGTTCTTTTTTGTGTTTCAAAATCAATATGTACTAAACCAAAACGAGGATGATATCCTTCGGCCCATTCAAAATTATCGGTAAGCGACCAAACAAAATAGCCATCAATTTTCAATCCTTCTTTTTTTGCTTTTAGCACTTGTTCAAGGTAGTTGCTTATAAAATGAACTCGCTGACTATCGTTCACTTTTTCGTTTTCTATGCTGTCAGGAAATGCTGCGCCATTTTCAGTAATTATTATTTTTTTGATTCCATCGTACTTGTCAAATTGTTTAATCATTTCATAAATCCCTTCAGGATAAACTTCCCAATTCATGCTGGTATGAAATACTTTTCTTTTGTTAGCCGGAATGGGCTTTGCTTTAATATAAGGGACATAAAATTTATGCTTTACTACTTCTCGTGTATAGTTTTGAATTCCTATAAAATCAAAATCTGCTTTCATCAATTCCTCATCGCCCGGCTTCATGTAATTTTCAATTTGTTTTAAAAAAGGTAAATCAGCAATTGGATAACCCAAACCCAATGCTGGTTCAATAAATAAACGATTAACCAATGCATCACTACGTTTAACAGCCGCCAAATTTTTTTTTGAATTAGAAAAAGCCGAAATATAAGAACACGAAAAAGTAGAACCAACGGATGCGGTTGCTTGTATGCTTTTAATTATTTTTTGTCCGTTTGCCTGACATAAAACTGCGTGGTGAACAGCAGGCAAAAAATGCTTTAATCCTTTTTTTCCGGGAGCATGAACGCCTAAATAATACCCAGAACCCGTAAAAACCATTGGCTCATTTAATACCATCCAGTATTTAATTCGGTCCTTAAATTTTTGACAGCAAAAAGCAACATATTCTTCAAACCAATTTACAATTTCGCGATTGGCCCAACCGCCTTTTTTTTCTAATTCATTAGGCAAATCCCAATGATAAAGTGTAATCCAGGGTTCGATGTTTTTTTCAATACACAAATCAATAATTCGATTATAAAAATCAACACCTTTCTGATTAACTTTTCCAATTCCGTTTGGAAAAATTCTTGACCATGAAATTGAAAATCGAAAATTTGGGATGTTTAGAGATGCTATAATCTCAATATCGGTTTTATATAGATTATAAAAATCAGCAGCGGTTTTGTGCGAATGATTATTTAGAATCTTACCTCGTTTTTCGACAAATACATCCCAAGTTGAAAGGCCTTTTCCGTCTTGATCAAAAGCTCCTTCTGTTTGAAGTGCAGAAGTTGAAATTCCCCAATGAAAATCTTTGCCGAAATATTTTTTATTTATATCCGAATGTAAATTAAGCCGGGGAATCTTTCTCATATAATTTTATTGAAAGAAAGAATATTTTGAGTGTTCAAACTTGGGGGCAACTTTTTTGCCCGCATGGTTTTCGATAATGGTGTCAAGTATTTTTTCAGTTATGTCAGGATAATTTACTTCAACAATTTTGTCACTTTCTAAAAAATCTTTTATTTTAAATATATATTTTCTTTTAAATTTTTTCATTACCGGCACGCCCATACTTTTCAGCATGGCTGCATTGCAATATTGCTCATACTGCAATTTCATAGGAACTACTAATAACTTCTTTTTTAGAAACAAAGCTTCGCTTGGGGTACCAAAACTTGAGGTGCAAATTACGCCCGATGATGATGCCATACTTTCTAAAAACAAATCGTTGTGGATGGGTTGAATGTGGATGTTTTTAAATGAGTATTCCTTTTTGCTGTGCTTTGAAAAAACCTCCCACTTAATTTCTTTAAATTTTTTCAAGTGTTTTATTATTCGTTCATCATCGTGCGATGGAAGGTAAACTGTGTAATGCCCCTTGTCAGTTGTTTTTTGTTTACGAACCTGTTTTCGAATAATGGGAGTGAAGATATTTTTATCAAGGCTTTTAAAATGATAGCCGTAATTAAATGTGGTAGGCACAAAATGCTTTAAAACCATTTTACCCACCACATCAATTCGTTTGGGTTTGGGT
Source organism: Chitinophaga pinensis (assembly GCA_945861965.1). Taxonomy (GTDB): domain Bacteria; phylum Bacteroidota; class Bacteroidia; order UKL13-3; family UKL13-3; genus CAMAWM01. Next base: position 18,338 of record CAMAWM010000010.1, read on the forward strand.
GCAAGCGGATGCAAAGTGGCAACCTGATTGCTTAGTCCCACCGAAGGCATTTTTGCTTTGATAGCTGCCCAGCACGAGACGGGTTCAAAATCACTGATAATTAAATCATATTCATTAACCGGAACTTGTTTTATTTCTCGAAGCATATTTCTGGAATTCATTTTCACAAAACTTTTCCAATAATCCACGCCACCTTTTTTGCCGAAAACAAAACCAATGCCTTTTAATTTGTATTTAACATCAAACGGAAGTTTTATTTCAGAAGCCATTCCGCTGATAAGCACATCTACTTCTCCTTTTTTCTTCAGCAGGGGGATAATTTCCATGGCGCGGGTAATATGCCCGTTGCCTGTTCCGTTTACAGCATAAAGTATTTTCATAAGCGAAAATTTGTTTTTGCAAGAATAAATATTTCTTTTAGTTGTATTGAAAAAAGTATTCGTTTTGTGTTGTAGTGCTTTTTTAATACAAGCCACTCACTTAACAATAAAGTAATTATTTGTTAACATTCGACTTAGGGTACATTAATAATCTTGTGAAACCTAAAAACAGATTTCAATGTCAGACCTTATAAAAGAATCGGATTTAAGTAATGCTTTGCAGTTGGAAAAACTGCACATGAAAATTTTTGCACCGGCATTGATGAAACTTTTAAAGCTAAAAAAACTGAATAAAGCTATAGAAGAAAACGAACATTTAAAGGGCGTTGAATTTGTTGATCACTTTCTGAAACAGTTGAAAGTAGAATATGAAATTGATGCCGAAGATTTGAAAAATATACCTCTGAACAATTCCTTTATTGCATTAGCCAATCATCCGTATGGTGGAATTGATGGCTTGATATTGTTATCTATTTTCTTGAAAGCAAGACCAGATTTTAAAGTTTCTGCAAATTATTTATTGCAAAGAATTGAAAGTGTAAAAGAAAATTTTATTCCGGTAAATCCATTTGAAAATGATAAAGACAAAGGGAAAAGCATATCGGGTTTAAAAAAACTATTGAGGCACGTAAAAGAAAGTCCCGTTGGGATTTTTCCGGCTGGCGAAGTTTCTTCCATAAAATTTAGTCGATTAAAAGTATTAGACAAATCATGGAATCCTATTGTCGGAAAAATAATTAAGAAATCGGAAGCAGATGTATTGCCAGTTTTTTTTAGTGGAAATAACAGTTTAATATTTAATTTGCTAGGCTTATTAAATCCTAATTTCAGAACAGCCAAACTTCCATCTGAATTGTTCAATAAAAAACAAAAAGTAAAAGTACGAATAGGCAAAATAATCTCTAACAAATCAATTTCGGATTTTAAAGATTCAGACGATATGCTTAATTTTTTGAGAGCAAAAACGTATGCACTTGGTACTGGAATTGAAGTGAAGAAAAATTTTAGAGCAACCCTTAAAAGTATAAGTAAACCAAAAGCTGTAATTCCTGCCATCGATAAAAATAGTTTAGCAAGCGAAATTTGTACATTAAAAAAAACAGCCTTGCTTTTCTCGCACCAACAGTATGAAATTTATATTTGTGCAGCAACTCAAATACCTTATTGCTTGAAAGAGATTTCGCGATTGCGAGAAATTGCTTACAGAGAGGTTGGCGAAGGAACAAATCGAAGTTTTGACAGCGATGCTTTTGACGCTTATTATAAACATCTTTTTATTTGGGATTCAAAAGCGCAATGTATTGTTGGCGCTTACCGTTTGGGTTTGGGAGATGAACTTTTTGCGGTGTTTGGAAAAAAAGGCTTTTATCTAAATCAACTTTTTAAAATTCAAAAAGAGTTTAATCCCTATCTGCAAAAATCAATTGAATTAGGTCGCTCATTTGTTACAAAAGAATATCAACGAAAACCTTTAAGTCTGTTGTTGCTTTGGAAAGGAATCAACGAATTTTTGAAAAAAAATCCAGATAGATTCAAATACATGATTGGACCTGTAAGCATTAGCAATAGTTTTTCAAGTTTGTCCAAAGATTTGTTGGTAGCATATATTCGACATAATCATTACGACAGAAAACTCTCGAAATTAATAAAAGCACGAAAGAAATTTAAATACAAATTTAAAGGCGAAGAAGGCAAGAGTTTAATTAAAAAACATTCAGACGATATAAAGAAACTAGATAATTTTATTTCGGAAATTGAAACAACGCATTTAAAAATTCCGGTACTTATAAAAAAATATTTGAAGCTGAATGCTAAAATAGTTTCATTCAATATCGATCCAAAATTTAATGATTCTCTTGATGGATTTTTGATTTTGGAAATAGATCAAATACCAGAAAAAGCATTTGATATGTTAATTAAAAATTAAGCAATCGCACAGTATTTACAAAAATTAAATAAAAACACCTCCGCAGCTAACGCTTCCATAACATTGGGTTAATATTCTGTTAACTCAAAAGTAACAATTCATTAATTATGGGCAATCATTCAGGGAGTAATTTTGTATCCGATTTTAATTTAACAATTTATGAACCTGAAAATAAAAACAGTAGTCCTTGTTTTTTTGTTAGTCAATGCCAGTAATTTACTAGCACAAAACGGCACTGCCTACTCACAAGTCAACACAAATTTTATTCAAGCTAAATCGGCTGAAATTACTGGCAACATTAAAGGAAGTGTAATTGATAGCAAAACAGGCGAAGCATTAATTGGCGCAACCGTTTTGATTGAAGGAACTCAAATTGCAGTGTTTACAGATATTGAAGGAAAATTTTCAATGAATAAAGTTCAATTAGGCGTTTACAATTTGAGTATTTCGCACATTAAATACGAAAAAAAAGTAATAAGCGGAGTTGATGTAAAGCCAAAAGAAGTAACCTCAGTAAATATTTTATTGGAAGAAAAAACAAAGCAACTCAACAATGTTGTTATCAAAGCAGAATTGAAAAAAGAAACAGCAGCTGCATTGTTGCTTACGCAAAAAAAGAATGTTTCAATATCGGATGGCGTATCGGCCGATATGATTAAAAAAACACCTGATGCTACAACCAGTGATGTAATGAAACGCGTAAGCGGAACAAGTATTCAGGATAATAAATTTGCAATTATTCGCGGATTGAATGACCGATACAACACAGCGTATATTAATGGTGCGCCATTGCCAAGTACCGAATCGGATAGAAAAGCTTTTTCGTTTGATATTTTTCCGTCAAACATGTTGGATAATATGGTGATTACAAAAACAGCATCGCCAGATTTGCCAGGTGATTTTGCTGGAGGGCTGATTACAATAAACACAAAAGACATTCCGGATAAACGATTTATTTCATTGTCTAATGGATTAAGTACACACAGCATCACCACAGGAAAAGCAGGTTTATTGCAAGAAGGTGGAAAAACAGATTGGCTTGGAATTGACGATGGAACTCGTGCATTGCCAAATGGAATTCCAGACAGACTTGCCTACGAACAAGCCGATAACGCAACAAAATACAACAGTAGTTTAAAGTTTAATGACAACTGGAAAACAGAAAAAATCGCTTCCATTCCATTAAATTCTTCATTTCAACTTTCGGGAGGAAACAGCTATAAATTAAGCAAAAAAAATAGTTTCGGTTTTATTCTTTCAGCATCGTACAACAACAGCAATCGTAATTCTTATGTTGAAAGAAACCGATTTAATAAACCAATTTCAGTTCCAGACAACCAACTTTTAAGTAGTTTTACTGACAGTATTTATAAGAATGAAATATTGATTGGATTAATGGCAAACGCTGGATTTAAAATTGGAAGCAACAATAAATTCAGTTTTAAAAATGCAGTAACCATAAATACCGAAAATGAAATAATTAATCGTGGAGGTTTTGCTGATTTTTTAGATCAAAGTTCAAATCCAATTGTACGAAATACATATTTTATTTATCAGGAAAACAGACTTTATACAAGCCAATTAATAGGCAATCATTATTTGCCAAAAATCAATCTTAAAATAAACTGGATATTGAACAACAATATTATTAAACGCGATATGCCAGATTTCAAAAGGTTTTCGACAAGGGCAACAATAACCGATGTAAACACAGGCGAATACTCGCCATTTGCTGCGCAAATTGGTCCTGGCGTTGATATTACACAAACAGGAAGATTTTATTCAAGCTTAGATGAAAGCATAAAAAGTGCAGGTGTTGATTTTCAAAAACCAATCAAATCTTTTTTAGATGGAAAGATAAAAACTGAAATAAAAACTGGCGCATTTACACAATCTCGTACTCGCGATTTTCAAGCAAGAGTTTTTGGATACAAGTTAAAACAAGTTAACAATCCGACTAACGCATACAATTACCAAAAATATATTCAAACACCACTTGATCAAATTTTTAGTAAAAGTAAGTTGGCTCAAGATACACTTTACATTGACGAAAGAATTAATCCGCAGGATGTATACGGTGCTAGTTCAAAACTCAATGCATTTTATTTAATGCTTGACCAAAGATTTTTTGCAAGATTTCGTTTGGCTTACGGAGTTAGGGCCGAACAATACAATCAGCAATTGCAATCAAAAGGAGCAACGGGCGAAGCTGTAAATGTAAACACAACCATAACCGATTGGTTGCCTTCGGCTAATTTTACCTTCGAAATGACAAACAAAATTAATTTGCGTTTGTCGGGCAGTCGTACTGTTGTAAGACCAGAATTTAGAGAGCTTGCACCATTTTCATTTTACGATTTCAATTTAAATTCTGTAGTTGCCGGAAACCCAAATATTAAAAGAACAAGCATTCAAAATTATGATTTCAGATTTGAATATTATCCTGGCGAATCGCAATTAATTTCTGCATCGTTATTCTATAAAAAATTTGACAATGCAATTGAAAGCGTGTATGAATTTATTGGAAGCGATGCAACACTTGGTTACACTAGCGATGCCAATGCAAAAAATTATGGTGTGGAATTAGAGCTTAGAAAAAATCTTGATTTATTAGACAAAGCATTTTCGACAAAATGGATTAAGAAATTTTCGATAACATGCAATTATGCCTACATCTTTTCGGAAGTAACATTGGATAAACAAATTGCATTAAGCCAATTTGGAACTCGTCCATTGCAAGGTCAATCGCCCTATATTGTAAATGCAAGCTTTCAGTTTTATGATCCTAAAACCAGAGTGTCGGCAGCGCTGTTTGTAAACCAAGTGGGAAGAAGAATTGCTTACGCTAGAGAAAAAAATGGATTGGTTCCAGATCTTTGGGAAAACCCAAGAACAGTAATCGACTTTAGCATTTCAAGTCCAATTTACAAAGGACTTGAAGCCAAATTTTCAATTGGCGATTTGTTAGCTCAAGATTTGATTTTTTATCAAGACAATAATAACAACGGAAAGTACGATGAAGTGTCAAATGCAAAAATGCTTGATCCAACTATTTTGACTTCCGAAAAATCAACTTTTGACAACACGGTTTTCAAACATAAGAAAGGATACACCATTTCTTTCGGGTTAAGTTATAAATTTTAGTAGGGATTAGTTAACACGAATGTTAAACGGCTTGATTTTATCAAGCCGTTTTTTGTTTGTAGTGGCTAAGCTCTTAACCTTAACTTAACTATTTGTTTAAACTAGGAAAACAAGGCGAGTCTACTTTTGAGCCGTAAAAATTTACAAAAACAACAAATGAAAAAAATAAGTTTATTAATACTGATTAGTTTATTCAGTATCTCACTTGCATTTTCGCAAAACGCAAGAACCATTTCAGCAGGAAATATAACCTCAAATACAACTTGGTACAGCGATACCATTTACACATTAGATGGGTATGTTTATGTTAAGAACAATGCAACACTTACCATTCAAGCAGGTACTATTATTAAAGGTGGACTTTCTGCAAGAAAATCAACTTTGATTATAACCCGCAATGGAATGATCAATGCACAAGGAACAGAAAACAGTCCAATTGTATTTACCTCGTCTAGCAATGTTGGCTCACGCGCACCTGGCGATTGGGGAGGAATTGTAATTTTAGGAAAAGCAATAATCAATCGTCCAACAGATTGTTCAACATGCCCTGGAGCAACAGTTGCCGCAGGCGAAACCGGAATACAAAATGCTATTGAAGGCGACTTGGATAATACCGGAGGCGATGGCTTGTATGGCGGAACGGATAACAATCACAATGCAGGAATTTTAAGATATGTGAGACTTGAATATGGCGGAGTAGTAATAACACCCGGCAATGAAATTAACGGATTAACCATGGGTGGACTTGGTAAAGCAACTCAAATTGACCATATACAGGTGACTCAGGCAAATGATGACGGATTTGAATGGTTTGGGGGAAATGTGGATGGAAAATACCTTGTATCGAACCGCAATATTGATGATGACTTTGACACTGATTTCGGTTTTACCGGAAAAATTCAGTTTGGAATTTGCATGCGTGATTCAAACTGGTACGATATTGGTTCTGGTCCCACCACCAACGGATTTGAGTCGGATAATGACGGAAGCGGAACCGAAGCACAACCCTTTACCGACCCAACGTTTTCGAACATGACGATAATAGGTCCATTGGCAAATGGTACGGTTTTAAGTACATCAACCTCATTTCAGAACGGATTGCGCCTGCGCAGAAATTCAAGCACCTCAGTTTTCAATTCGGTAGTAATGGGCTGGGCTGATGGTTTATTTATAGATGGAGCGCGTAGCGGAAACAAACACCAAAACGATACGCTTTTATTTAAGAATAATATTTTAGCCGGAAATCTTCGTGCGGTAAATAATTCTTCGCTGCCAAATGCAGGTTCGGCTCGTACTAAAATTTATTCTCAGGCAAACGATTCGATACTTTCAGCAAGCGGTGTGTTAACAGCGCCATTTAATTATACCAATCCCAATTATATGCCTGCAACAGGTTCACCGGCTTTAAGCGGAGCCTCGTTTACAGGCGCTAAAATAAGTGATGCTTTCTTTACCCCTACAAGTTACCGTGGAGCAGTGGGTGGTAGCAACGACTGGACAAAATGCTGGTGTAACTTCAACCCGCAAAACTCAGCATATACTACTGCACCTGTAAATAATATGCCTATAACTTACGATGCCGGAAAAGATTCTACCATTTGTTCAAGCAAGTCATTGGTAATCGGACAATCATTAACCGGACCTTATAAATATTCATGGACACCTTCTACCGGGTTGAGTTCGGCAACTGCCGCCCGCCCTACAGCAAGCCCATCGGTAACAACAAAATACTATGGAACAATTATGGATTCAGTTTCAGGTTGCATGATGATGGACAGCATAACAATTACCGTAACCCCAACCCCTACAGCTAATTTTACTTTTGCTGCAGGCAGCGGAGGAACAATTAATTTTACCAACTCATCAACCAATGCAACTACTTATAGTTGGAATTTTGGAAACGGACAAACATCAACCACAGCAAGCCCAAGTAATACTTACACAGCAAACGGAACGTACAATGTAAGTTTAACAGCAATAAGCGGAACCTGCACCAACTCAATAAACAAATTAGTTACTGTTACAGGAGTAAACTCACCTTTTAAAGCAGTAACCGGAGATATTACAGCAAACACTATCTGGTTTCGCGATACCATTTACACCATGAACGGATATGTTTATGTTAAAAACGGAGCAACTTTAACCATTCAATCGGGAACAATAATTAAAGGCGGAGCCAACAAAGGCACTTTGATTATTACCCGCAACGGAAACATAAATGCAAACGGAACCCGTAACCAGCCTATTGTGTTTACATCAGACAAAGCAATTGGTAGTCGCGCACCTGGCGATTGGGGAGGAATTGTAATTTTAGGAAAAGCAATTATTAATCGCCCTACTGATTGTTCAACCTGCCCCGGTGCAACAGTAGCTGCTGGCGAAACCGGAATTCAAAATGCTATTGAAGGAGATTTGGATAATACCGGTGGTGATGGATTGTATGGTGGAACAGATGACAATCACAATTCAGGAATTATAAGATATGTGCGTATAGAATTTGGCGGAGTAGTAATAACTCCCGGAAACGAAATCAACGGTTTAACAATGGGCGGAGTTGGTAAATCAACGCAGATTGACCACGTACAGGTTACCCAATCGAATGATGACGGATTTGAATGGTTTGGCGGAAATGTGAATGGAAAATATTTGGTATCAAAAGGAAATGTTGACGATGATTTTGATACAGATTTCGGATTCACAGGAAAAATACAATTTGGAATTTGTTTAAGGGATTCAAACTGGTACGACATAGGATCAGGACCAACAACCAATGGATTTGAATCAGACAATGACGGAACAGGAACAGAAGCAAAACCATTTACAGAGCCAACGTTTTCAAACATGACCATAATTGGACCGCTTGCAAATGGTACAGCTTTGAGCACTGCTACATCTTTCCAAAACGGAGCCCGTATTCGTAGAAATTCAAGCATGTCATTATTTAATTCTATCATTATGGGATGGCCTGATGGTGTATTTATTGATGGTGCAAGAAGCGGAAACAAACATCAAAACGATACGCTATTATTTAAAAATAATATTTTAGCAGGAAACCTTCGAGCAGTAAATAATTCATCGCTTCCAAACGCAAGTGCAGCACGTACTAAAATAATGACAAACGCTAACGACACGTTTTCTTCGGCTCTTGGATTGTTGCTAAATGCGTTCAATTATAATTCGCCTGTATTTGCTCCTGCACCTGGTTCAGCGGCATTGGGCAATGCATCTTTCACGGGTAATAAAATAAACGATGCGTATTTTACACAAACACCTTTTCGTGGTGCAGTTGGGCCAAACCCAGATAGCAACTGGACAGATTGCTGGTGTAAATTTAATCCACAACAAGAAAATTACACATCGGCACCAATAAATTATCCATCGCCTTCGGCTGATTTTAATGCCGGTACACCTTCTGGAAGAACTGTAAATTTCTCTAACAACTCAAGCAATGCAACAATGTATTTATGGAATTTTGGAGTAGATGGATTGGATACAGATACTTCAACTTTGTTAAACCCAAGTTTTAATTTCCCTAAAAACGGGACATACACTGTTACTTTATTAACTCGCAGTGCTTGCGGATTATCTTCAACAAGCAGAACTGTTGTTGTAAACGATACAAGTTTAAAACCAGTTGCTAATTATACTTATGTTCAAACTTCAACTTCAGGTTCATTGCAATTTACATTTACAAATACAACAGATGAAAAAGGATTTGCGACTTCGTACAAATGGTATTTTGGCGACACGCAAACTGACACGGCAAAAAATCCAGTTCATACTTATTCTGCTAGAGGAATTTACGATGTGAAATTAGTTGCAATGGGATTGAACGGAACAGATTCGATAACAAAATCAATTGTTGCAATTGCAACTTCAGCAAAAGAAGAAGCATCAGTAATTGACAACATAACAGTATATCCTAATCCTGCTACTTCAACATTGAATGTAGATTTTGACTTAACATCTCAAAGCAGTTTGCTTATTTCAATGTATGATATAACTGGAAAACTACTATTGAATGTTACAAACTCAGAATTGTTACAAGCAGGAAATTACACCTTGCCTGTTAACATCAGTTCTTTAAACCAAGGCTTATATCTAATGCGAATCGAAACTTTAAGAGGTTCAAAGACGGTGCGTATAGTAGTTACAAAATAAACATAAGCAATAATTGAAATCGCAAACCCAGCTCGCTGCAAAGCGAGCTGTTTTTGTTTTTAGAGGATTTGTAAATTAATTTATCTTCGCCCAAAGTTTTATGGCAAAAGTTAAACCGAGCATACCAAAAGGAACACGAGATTTTGGTCCGATAGAATTAAAAAAACGCAGCTATATTTTAAACACCATTGAAACGGTATTTAAAAAATACGGCTTTATGCCTATTGAAACGCCATCCATTGAAAACCTTTCGACACTTGAAGGAAAGTATGGCGATGAAGGCGATAAATTATTATTTAGAATTTTAAATTCGGGCGATGCCTTTAAAGAAATTCGCGAAAGAAATTCGGACGAAAAAATTTCGAATTTCAAATTTCAGAATTCAGATATTAGTGAAAAAGGATTGCGTTACGATTTAACGGTACCATTTGCTCGATATGTTGTTCAACATCAAAATGAAATTGTGTTTCCATTTAGACGATATCAAATGCAACCCGTTTGGCGTGCCGACAGGCCTCAGAAAAATCGTTATCGAGAATTTTGGCAATGCGATGCCGATGTTATTGGAAGCAATAGTTTGTTGAACGAACTGGATTTGATTTTACTATATGACGAAGCGTTTAGAAAATTGCAAATTTCAAAATACGAATTGCGAATTAACAACAGAAAAATACTTCAGGGAATTGCAGAAATTATAAAAGGGAAAGAATTTTTGAATTCAATTTCTATTGCCATTGATAAGTTGGATAAAATTGGAGAGGATGAAGTTAAAAAAGAATTGATTGAAAATAAATTTACCGAAAACGAATGCACAAATCTTTTTAAGATTTTTAAATTAAATGGAACGAATTCCGAAAAACTTTTGTCGCTAAAAAATATTTTATCACAATCGACAGAAGGGTTAAAAGGAATTGAAGAATTAGAATTTGTAATTAATTCACTCAAACATTCAAGCACGCAATCGCCAAATCTCAAAATAGATTTAAGCTTAGCGCGTGGATTAGGATATTATACCGGATGTATTTTTGAAGTAACAGCAGGCGAAGGAACTATAAAAAGCAGCATTGGAGGAGGAGGACGATACGACAATCTTACTGGTATTTTTGGATTGGAAAATATTTCAGGAGTTGGAATTTCATTTGGCTTAGATAGAATTTACGATGTGATGGACGAGTTGAAATTATTTCCTGAAAACTTAAAAGCAAACAATACAAAATTGATTTTTTGTTATTTTGATGAAGCTTCACAAAACTATTGTCTGCAAGCAATAAATAAAGTTCGCAATGGTGGAATTGCATCCGAAATTTATCCTGATATTGTAAAAAAAATTAGCAAGCAATTAGATTATGCAAATAAATTAGAAATTCAATTTGCTGCCATTGCAGGCGAAAATGAAATGAAAGAAGGAAAATTTATGTTCAAAGATTTGTTTGCCGGAACACAAGAACTTTTGAGTATCGAAAACATAATTGAAAAACTAAAATAAATGTCTTTGACTTTAGCCAATCTAAAATCAATTTATGCAAACTTTTGAAATAAATAAAACACTAACATTTGCTGAAATAAAAAGCATTCTTGCCGAGAAAAAACAAGTGCTGTTGAGCAATGAAGCAAAACAATGTATTGTTGAATGTCGTGAGTATTTAGATAAAAAACTTGCCAATAGCGATGAAGCCATTTATGGAATCAATACAGGTTTTGGCGCATTGCACGATAAAAAAATTCCGACTCAGGATTTAGAAAAACTGCAAAAAAATTTATTGCTTTCTCATGCCTGTGGAACCGGAGATTTTGTGCCACATGAAATTGTAAAAATCATGTTGCTTTTAAAAATTCAAAGTCTTTCGTACGGACATTCTGCTGTTCAATTAGAAACCGTTGAACGTCTGATTTGTTTTTTTAATAACGATATTCTTCCTGTTGTTTACGAACAAGGATCCTTGGGCGCAAGTGGCGATTTGGCACCTTTGGCGCATTTATGTTTGCCGCTGATTGGCGAGGGAAAAGTTTGGGTAAAAGAAAATTCGCAATTCATAATTTGCAATTCGCAATCACTAAATCTTAAAGCAATAAATTTAAAAAGCAAAGAAGGTCTGGCATTAATAAACGGAACTCAGTTTATGGCGGCATATGGCGTTTGGTGCTTGTTGCAAGCCAATCATTTCTCGGACAAGTCAGACGAGATTGCAAGCATTTCATTGGATGCATTTGATTGTAGCATGGATCCCTTTAATAATTTATTGCATCAAATTAGGCCTCACAAAGGACAAATTGAAACAGCTCAAAACATTTTAAATAACTTAGAGGGAAGTGAAATGGCGTCAACGAAAAAACACCATGTACAAGATCCTTATTCTTTTCGTTGCATACCGCAAGTACACGGTGCAAGCAAAGATGCAATCGAACATGCCGTATCCGTTTTTACAACTGAAATAAATTCTGTTACCGATAATCCAACAATTTTTTCGCAAGAAGACACCATTTTATCTGGCGGAAATTTTCACGGTCAAACACTTGCTATGAATTTAGATTTTTTGGCAATTGCATTATCCGAACTTGGAAATATTTCGGAACGAAGAACCTACCAATTAATTTCAGGACAAAGAAATTTGCCTGCATTTTTAGTTTTAAATCCAGGATTAAATTCAGGAATGATGATTCCGCAATACACTGCGGCAAGCATTGTAAGTCAAAACAAACAACTGTGCACTCCCGCTTCGGTTGATAGTATTGTTAGCAGCAACGGACAAGAAGATCATGTGAGTATGGGCGCCAATGCCGCTACAAAATGTTTACGAGTTGTAAAAAATCTACAAACAATTTTAGGCATCGAATTGTTGAATGCAACTCAAGCAATTGAGTTTCGCAGGCCTTTAAAATCATCATCAAAAAACGAAAAAATTATCACAGCTTACCGCCAACAAATTTCATTTGTAACCGAAGACAGATTGCTACACGATGACATTGCAAAGAGTGTAGAATTTATTAAAATGTAAGCACATAACGGAATCCGTTTTGTCCGTTGGAAGTTGAAAAAGGTACAAGCATTCCATTGGCTTTCCATTTCCATTTGTAGCGATGCGATGCATAAATTAATTTGGCAGAAAGCATTCCAATTCCTGCACCAACCAATACATCGCTCAACCAATGTTTGTTGTTTGCTATTCGCATTGCAGCAACCGAAGTTGCTAATGCATATCCGCTAATTGCTATCCATGGTTTTTCTTTAAATTCCTGATGCAAAACTTCAGCAAAAGTAAAAGCTGCAGCGCTATGGCCAGAGCAAAAAGATAAATTATCGCTGCCATCTGGTCGCGTAATTTGTGTTGTATATTTCAATAAATAAGTAAGTCCTAAACTTAAAGTCAATGCCTTTGCACAAATAATATTTTGATTTAAGAAATCACTTTTGCCCTTCACTTTCAAAAAATCAAAGGTGTATAAAATTGCTGCCGGAGCAAAGACTAAATAGTCATCCATCGAAGTGTTGAAATCCGAATAATTTCGATCGCGAAAATTTTTTACTTCATTGCTGCTTGGCAATCCATTTTGATCAAAAGTGCTAAGTCCGTAAACTATGAAAGTAGCAGGAATTATATATTTTTTGAAACCATGTTTGGGCTTGATAATCGTACTTGAATCTTGCTGCGAAAAACAAGGAGTAAGGATAAAAAATGAAATCAAAAAAGAAAAAAATATTTTCATTTTTCTAATAAAGTTTTTAGCGCAGCACAAACAAAAACACCAGCAGTTTCAGTACGCAAAATAGTTGAGCCAAGCGATACGGTTTTAAATCCTGCTGATTTGGCAAGTTCAATTTCTTTTGAAGTAAAATCTCCTTCAGGACCAATTAAAATACTGAAATTTTGATTGTGTGATTGAGTAATTTGCTGAGTTAGCGAATTTGTTTTTTCATCACAAAATGCAATCAATCGCAATTCTTCTTTTGTATTTAATTTAGTCAACTCCATAAACTTAGTCAACTTAATTACTTCGTTTAATTTCGGCAAATAAAATTGTTTGCTTTGCTTGATGGCAGCGATTGCAATTTTTTGGCAGCGCTCTAAATTTATTTTTGTGCGTTCGCTGTTTTCAGATTCAATAAAAGTAATTTCATTTATTCCTAATTCAACAGCTTTTTCAATAAACCAATCCATTCGCTCAAAATTTTTTGTTGGCGCAATGGCAATATGCAGATTGTAGTTTCGGGTTTCTCGCTTCTCGTTTCTGAGTTTTATATGAAGTTTACATCGTTTTGGATTGTCATCAACAATTGTTGCAATTGCTTCGGTTCCTTTTCCGTCAATTAAAATAATTTCATCGCCAATTTTTTTTCTCAATACGCGAATGCAATGTTTTGATTCCTCTTCGGATAAAACAATTTCGGTGTTTGATAAATCGTCAATAAAAAAAAGTTGCATTCCTATGTTTGAAATTAGTTTTTGCGAATGTAAAAATAATTTACTTTCGTAAGCTTTAAATATGACAAACGAACAATTAAAAGATTTGAAGAAAAGAGCCGATGCTCTGAGGAGGTATCTTTGACGTTGCTGCCAAACTACAAAAAATAGCAGACGAAGAAACTGAAACGCATTCAAGTGATTTTTGGAACAATCCAAAAGAAGCCGAAAAGGTTTTAAAATCCATCAAGCAAAAAAAAATATGGACCGATGCATTTGCCAATACGCAAAGCAAAATTGAAGATCTTGCGGTAATTTACGAATTCTTTCAGGCAGATGAATGCACAGAAAAAGAACTTGAAACTGCATACCAATTAGCATTTAAATCCATCGAAGAATTGGAGTTTAAAAACATGTTGAGTGGCGAGGAAGATCAACTGAATTGCATAATCAATATAAACTCGGGAGCAGGCGGAACCGAAAGCCAAGATTGGTCGGAAATGTTGATGCGTATGTACATTCAGTATGCTGATAAACATGGATACAAAGCCCAAGTTTTGGACGAACAAGCAGGTGATGGCGCAGGAATAAAATCCTGCTCAATTGAAGTAATCGGAGATTTTGCATACGGATATTTGAAGGGCGAAAATGGTGTTCATCGCCTTGTACGTGTTTCGCCTTTTGACAGTAATGCACGCAGACATACTTCGTTTGCTTCTGTTTATTGTTATCCAATGGTTGACGATTCGATAGAGATTGAAATTAGCGATGCAGATATTGAAATTCAAACTTCGCGATCGGGTGGTGCAGGAGGACAAAATGTAAATAAAGTGGAGACCAAAGTTCAGCTAACACACAAGCCAACAGGAATTGTAATTGTTTGTCAAGTCGAGCGATCGCAAAACGGAAACCGCGACCGCGCAATGAAAATGTTAAAATCTCAATTGTACGAATTAGAAATCAGAAAACGCAACGAAGCAAAAGACAAAATTGAAGCAGGCAAAAAGAAAATAGAGTGGGGAAGTCAGATTAGAAACTATGTAATGCATCCGTATAAATTAGTAAAAGATTTGCGTACCGGTGTCGAAACTTCCAATGTGCAAGGTGTGATGGACGGAGATTTAGATGAATTTATTAAAGCGTATTTAATGGAATCTTCTGGACACTAATTTTATTTTATTTTCGGTGAATGACACCCGACATGGGTTGTGCGGTTGGCATTATCGTAAGTTCGTTGATGTTTACATGTTGCGGTCTGGAAAGCACAAACCAAGCGGCTTCAGCAATATCTTCGGCATGTAAGGAATCAAAACCTTCGTATACTTTTCCGGCTCTTTCTGCATCGCCATGAAAACGCACAATTGAAAATTCGGTTTCTACTGCACCCGGATGAATAGCCGTAACTTTTACAGGAAACGAAGACAATTCAATGCGCATGGCTTTGTTCAATGCATCAACAGCAAATTTAGTACTGCAATACACATTTCCGTTGGCGTACACTTCTTTGGCAGCAATAGATCCTATATTTATTACATGACCCATTTTTCGTTCAACCATCAAAGGCAAAATGGCTCGGCTTACAAAAAGCAATCCTTTCAGATTGGTGTCAATCATTTTTTCCCAATCGTCTATGTCGCC
The DNA here is from genome assembly GCA_945861965.1 of Chitinophaga pinensis. GTDB lineage: Bacteria > Bacteroidota > Bacteroidia > UKL13-3 > UKL13-3 > CAMAWM01. The sequence goes on from CAMAWM010000010.1 coordinate 33,988, forward strand.
CTGAAATATGGTGCTTAAGCCACTTGCCAATCCGGCATTGTTTACCAATACATCTATTTCTTTCCATTCATTAGGCAAATTTTCGATGGCGTTTTTTACCGCATCGCGTTTTCTGATATCAAAGATTAAAGGCAAAACAGATGCATTGTATTTTTCTTCAAGCTCTGTTTTTAGTTTTAAAATTCTGTCTTCTCTTCGTGCATTTAAAATCAAACAATAATTTTCGGCAGCAAGTCTTCGCGCTATTGCTTCGCCAATGCCAGATGACGCACCCGTTATAAAAGCTATTTTTTTTGTCATACAAAATTTGGGTTTATATTGCCCGTGTTTTTTTAAGGATTTAAAGCATCAAGTTTAAAGATTTTTTTTTCAAACCATGAGTTTTTCGACAGAAATAAACGAAAAGTACAGCTTGTATAAAACCGATTTGATGGAATTTAATTCAGTCAATTCAAAAGAATTGTGCGATTTGATTTTGAAAAATGCAACACAACACGAATTGTATTATGCAATTCTAAATTTTGAAAGTGTACAAAAATTTGAGTCCAATGCGCTTGATCAACTTACACAACTTGCATTATTTTTAAAAGAGAAAGAAGGCCTGTTACTACTAAGTATTTCAGATGAAAAACTGGGATCCTTGTTTTCGCAGGATGATTTTATTGTAGTGCCAAGCGATACCGAAGCCATTGATTATACTTTTATGGATCAGGTAGAAAAAGAATTTTTGAACCAAGCGGATTTTTAAGAATAGAAACATTTTTTATGACAGGAATTACACCCCAAGATTGGAAACATTACGAGCTGCTGGATTGCGGAGGGTTTGAAAAATTAGAACGCTTTGCTTCTGTTGTTTTGCGCAGACCCGAACCGCAAGCGCTGTGGAACAAAAAATTATCGGAAAGCGAATGGGATAAAATTGCTGATATCACTTTTAAACAAAAAGGAAGTCACGGTGGCGAATGGCAAAAGAAAAATCCAAACCTACGCGATAAATGGAAATTGGATTACGATTCGGAAAATATTTCATTGAAATTTAATTTATCGCTGACTGCATTTAAGCATGTCGGAATTTTTCCGGAGCAAGCAGCCAATTGGGAGTATATTTTTGAAAACATTTCGAAAATAAAAAACAGTACTCCGCGCTTTTTAAATTTGTTTGCTTACACTGGTGGCGCATCGCTTGCTGCAAAATGTGCAGGTGCCGATGTTACGCATGTCGATAGTGTTCGGCAGGTTTTGGGTTGGAGTCGCGAGAACATGGAGTCATCGGGTTTAAAAGACATTCGTTGGGTGTTGGAAGATGCCATGAAATTTGTAAAACGCGAAGCCAAACGAGGCAATCTCTACGATGGAATTATTTTAGATCCTCCTGCGTATGGAATTGGTGCCAATGGCGAACGCTGGCAATTGGAACAAAACATCAACGAGTTGTTAATGGAAGTTTCGAAAATACTTAGCGAAAAACATTTTCTGATTTTAAATGTGTACTCGCTTGGCCTCAGTTCCATGATTATTGAAAATTTGCTTCAAAGCAATTTCAATGTTGCTCAAAACTTGGAGTGTTCGGAATTGTACTTGCAATCGCAAACAAAAATAAAGTTGCCGCTAGGCATTATTGCTCGATACAGTTGGCTGTAATTTTTTACATTTTGTATTTTCTCTTAATCTGCGAAAAGTAACTTCGGCTAATTTCAAAGGGTTTGTCAAATGCTTTTAAATGCAATCGGCCGGTATCGTTGGTCCATTTTTCAATTCGCTGAACATTCATCAGATTCACCAATGTCGAACGGTGAATTTGCATAAAAATATCTTCGGGCAATATGCCTTCCCAGTTTTTTATCGATTTATAAGTGATGCTAAGCTTTCCATCCAACAAAAAAACTTTGGTGTAATTTCCGTATGCCTCAATGCAATTGATGTCTTTTATGGTTATAAAATTCATCTTGTTATCGAAGTTCAACAGGATAATTTTGTTGGGCAAAAATCGCTCAAATTTGCTTGCAACAATTGGATCAATCGGGCTTTGATTGGAAACTGAAATTCGTGCAATTGCGTTTTTTATTTTGTTTGAATTGATAGGATTCAACACGCAATCTGCTGCGTTTAGTTCAAAGGCATGAAATGCATTTTCGCGTTTGGAGGTAATGCAAATAACTTTGGGCGAACATTTAATTTTTTTCAGTAAAACAACTGGATTTATTTTGGCCAAATCCAAGTCGATAAATACTAAATAGGGAAGCTTAAGGTTGATGCATTTTTTGGCATCGCTCATCGTTGAACATTCGCCAACCAATTCAATTTGAGAAAAATGTTTAAGCGATTTTTTCAATGCCACTTGCACATCTTTTGAATGGCTAATTAAAACAGCTTTCATTTTCTCTTTCATTTTTTATGACAAGGAAGTTTCTGGTTTCATCTGCGGAAAAAACAATACATCTTGTATTGAATGTTGATTGGTCATCAGCATACAAAGTCGGTCAATTCCAATTCCAATTCCCGATGTTGGTGGCATTCCGTATTCGAGCGCACGCAAAAAATCGTGATCAATAAACATCGCTTCATCGTCTCCGCGTTCCATCAGTTTGGTTTGCTCCTCAAAACGCTCGCGTTGTTCAATAGGGTCATTTAATTCTGTGTAGGCATTGGCAATTTCTTTTCCGTTTATCAGCAATTCAAATCGCTCAACCAAACCTTCTTTGCTTCGGTGTTTTTTTGTCAAAGGGCTCATTTCAACAGGATAATCAATAATGAAAGTGGGTTGAATGTAATTGGCTTCGCATTTTTCGCCAAACAATTCATCAATGAGTTTTCCTTTTCCCATCGTGTTGTCAACGTGTATGTTTAAATTTCGACAAACATCGCGCAAAGCGGCTTCATCCATTTGGCTAACATCAATTCCTGTGTGTTCTTTTATCGCATTAAAAATTGAAATGCGTTTGTAAGGTGCTTTGAAATCGATTGTTTTGTCGCCACTCGGAATTTCTGTTTTTCCGTGCAATGCGATAGTAACTTTTTCCAACATGGTTTCCGTAAAATCCATCATCCAGAAATAATCTTTGTAGGCCACATAAAATTCCAAAATGGTAAACTCTGGATTGTGTGTGCGATCCATTCCTTCGTTGCGAAAATTTCTGCTGAATTCATACACAAAATCAAATCCGCCAACAATCAGTCGCTTTAAAAAAAGTTCGTTGGCAATGCGCAAATAAAAAGGCACATCCAGCGCGTTGTGGTGCGTAATAAAAGGACGCGCCAAAGCTCCACCCGGTATGTTTTGCAAAACAGGAGTATCCACTTCAAGCGCTTTGTTTTCGTTTAAATAATTTCGAATGCTTGTAATTAATTGTGTGCGTTTTTCAAAGGTTTCTTTTACTTTTGGATTGATAATTAAATCAGCGTAGCGTTGTCTGTATCTAAATTCTGGATCGCTAACTTCGTCAAAGGATTCGCCTTCTTTTTCTTTAACAATTGGCAACGGTTTTAATGCTTTTGACAATAGTTTTATTCCTGTAGCGTGCAAGGAGATTTCGCCCGTTTTGGTGGTAAACATAAATCCATTTACGCCAATAATATCACCCATATCGAGCAATTTTTTAAACACCAAATCGTACAAAGATTTGTCTTCGCTTGGGCAAATATCGTCTCTGCGAATATAAATTTGTAAGCGACCAACAGCATCCTGAATTACAACAAAACAAGCTTTTCCCATATCCCTTACACTCATAATTCTACCAGCAATCGAAATCGATTTTAACGATTCGTCTTCTTGATTAGCTGTATATTTTTCTTTGGCTTCGCTGCTGTTGTGAGTAAGGGTGTATAATTCTGCCGGATAGGCATCAATTCCCAGCTTTCGCAATTCTGTAAGTTTGTCTCTTCGTTGTATTTCCTGCTCGCTTAAATGCATTTTTTATATTCAGTTTTGAAGGGGCGAAGATATAAAATCAATTGAGTTTACTTAATGCAGCTTTTGCTTTTTGCTGCATATAATTTTTGCCCTCGTAATTTTTGTACTCAAATACTTTTTCGAAATATTTTTTGGCGGTTTGCCTGAAATTTAATTTCTGACAAATGTATCCCAACTCTAAACACGATTTGGGCGCAAAAGCCATATTGATACTTGTTGACATTTTGATACAAAGCGAATAATATTCAATTGCTTTCGACAGATTATTATTCTCGTGATAAATTCGTGCAAGTCGATAATTATATTCAATTTTTTCAATTGATGTTTTGTCAATTTCTTCGCTTTTGTTTAGCAAAACTTCTTCCGCTTTTGCATAATATCCACCATCGCAAAGCAAGCGCGCTTTCAGTAGATTTAGTTGTGGAAATTTTTCCAAACTTCCCTGCGATGGAGTTGTTACATTTTTTTTCGATTTGTCTTTTGCGTTTAGTGATGCCAATTTTATATAAACCCTCCACGAAGCAGTATCTCCTTTTAGCCAAGCGCACCACGAAAGTTTTAAATAGGCATATTCGTTGAGTGCTTTGTCTTTGTTTTGAAGAAGAAACTTTTTGAAATACAGCGATGCATCTGCATCCAATCTATTCAGTTTTGCCGAGCCAAGTTGGTACTCCAAATACGGAAATTTTATGTAATCATCCGTGCTGGGTTTTTTTAATAAAGTTTGAATGGCATCGTCATTTCTATCGCTTCGCGATGCCACAAATGCACGGATACAATTGCTCATCAAATTGCTTTCAAAATCAACAGTGTATTTTTCGGCTAAGATCCAGGTTTCGTTTTTTTCTTTCTTAAAATTAAAACTCAAAAGACAATACAAAAGTTGTGCGTTTTTGATATCGCTTTGCAATTCGCTTGCACTGTTTTTATCATCGAGGTATGATTTTAACAAATGCATTCCTTCTTCAAAATTTCCTTCCATTCCGGCAATGTTTGCCATCCACTTGTAACTATCAGGTATGGTTCCAATCAGCGCTTTTAAAATCCCTTTTTGTTTTCTGTTTCCCAAAAAAGCAGGAAATTTTTTATTGTTGCTTTCGGTATAGCTGTAAGCACTTTTAAAACTTAAGGCCGTAGTAAAATATTCTTCGAACAAGCTACTTACAAAAGCCCATTGCAAACTTATTTCGCTCAAAGCATACAATCGAAATGGATTGCTTGGCTCAACTAATTTCAATCGCGAAATCCGTTGTTCTTTATTTTTCTCAAACTGCTTGTAATCGTCTAAATTCTGACCACACAATACAGTATAAAAGTCAATGTAGTTTTCTAAAAAATCGCAGGCGTAGTTGTCAGGATTTGTTTTTCTTTCAATATCAATACAGTTTTTGCCCTTTGATAGCTGTAAAGTTGAAATGTATTTTTGGGCTTCAATTAGTTTTGACGTAAAATTAAATGAAGCATCGCTTTTAAAACAAATGAAAAATAAAAGTAAGAATGAAATAAACCGCATTTGAAAACAAATATATGAATCTTTCAAATGCGGTTTTATACAACAATTTTATTGACCAGTGAATGTAATTGTTTGGGTTGATCCAGGAACGCCTGTTTGCATTTTTAAAGTAGTCGTATTTAATGTTAGAATGTTAAAGTCAGTAGTGTCTCCATCAATTATTCTAAGTGGGTTAGATTCGTCAATCAATGTCCAGATTCCTGAAGAAATACTGTTTGGATCAGTTGGATTGCATTTTAGTGCGCCACATTTTTGTGTGATTACTTTAGATGTTTCAAATTTAAATAAGTCATCTTTTTCGCAAGCTGGCATTGTAGAGTACATATCAATGGAAGAATCTTTTCCGCCAATATTCATGGTTATAATTGCAGCGGTCATCATCCAATCTTTTGCAGTTAATAACTCAGCGCGAGTTTTTACTGTAGTCTCTTCTTTACTACAACTCAATACAATTAATGATGATATTGTCAATACAATCAAAGCAAGTTTTTTCATAATTTTTTTAGATTTTTTTGTGCAAGAATAATAAATTATTTTTTTGATTACAAACTTTGTAGTCTCGAGCAGAATCGAACTGCTATCAAAAGTTTAGGAAACTTCTATTCTATCCATTGAACTACGAGACCAATTTATTTTACAATACTTCCAGCTTCAATATCTTGTTCAGGACCAACACATATTAATTTTCCTTGATCATTTCCAGCCATCAATAACATGCCATGCGATTCAATTCCTCTAATTTTTCGAGGAGCAAGATTTACAACAACTGTAACTAATTTTCCGATTAAATCTTCGGGCTTGTAAAACTCGGCAATGCCGCTCAATATGGTTCTTTTTTCAAAACCTAAATCAACAATAAGTTTTAAAAGTTTATCTGCTTTGGGTACTTTTTCGGCTTCCAAAACTTTTCCGATACGCAAATCAATTTTATCAAAATCTTCAAACGCAATGCTTTGTTTCACCTGCGCTTCGCTTAAAACATTTTTTTCGGATTCGTTTGCAGATTGTCCGTTTTCGGTTTTCGATTGCTGTAATTTTTCAATTTGTTTTTCCATTTCTTCGTCTTCTACAGGTTTAAAAAGAACTTCGGATTTCCCTAAAATATGTCCATTCTTAAATTCGATTTCAAACACATCAGAAATCGTTTTTAAATTGAAATCAAAATTTAATTGCTCAGCCAATTTTACGGCAGTGTGCGGGATAAATATTTTTGAATACGCTTGCAATGCGGCACACATTTGCAGTGCTCGATGCATCACATATTGCGTTGACTGTTCATCAGTTTTTATCAGTTTCCAGGGCTCTGTTTCAGCCAAATATTTATTTCCGGTTCTTGCAATGTTTACAAACTGAGCCAAAGCATCACGAAATTTATAGTTGTCGAGATTTGCTTTTATCTGTTCAATGCATTTTGAAATTTCTTGGTTTGCAAGTGTAGTTTTTGAAAGTATTTCTTCGTTCGAAACGACAGGCAATTCAGGAACAATACCAGAATAAAACTTATGCGATAACACCATTACGCGATTAATAAAATTCCCGAAAATAGAAACCAATTCGCTGTTCACTCTTGTTTGATAATCTTTCCAACTGAAGTCGCTGTCTTTGGTTTCGGGCGCTATCGATGTCAGCACAAAACGAAGTTCGTCTTGGCGCTCTGGCAAATCTTTCAAATACTCATCAAGCCAAACAGCCCAGTTTCGGCTAGTCGAAATTTTTTCGCCCTCCAAGTTTAAAAATTCATTGGCCGGAACATTTGTCGGCAATATATAATTGCCATGTTCCATCAGCATGGCCGGAAAAATTATGCAATGAAAAACAATATTGTCTTTGCCAATAAAATGTACAAGTTCAGTATTTTCATTTTGCCACCAATCTTCAAATTGTGCGTTGTTTTGCAACAATTCTTTGCTTGCCGAAATGTATCCAATGGGTGCATCAAACCACACATACAAAACTTTTCCCTCTGCATTTTTTATTTCATTTGGAAGTTTCACGCCCCAATCCAAATCACGCGTCATGGCTCGTGGTTTCAGCCCTTCGTTAAGCCAACTGCTGCATTGCCCGTATACATTTGTTTTCCAATTTTTCTTTTGGTTTTCAATGTATTTTTGGATTTTGGGTTGAAGTTTATCCAATTCCAAAAACCAATTTTTAGTTTCTTTTAAAATGGGAACGGCACCGCTTAATGTTGATTTTGGATTAATTAAATCAGTCGAGCTTAAAGTAGCGCCACATTTTTCGCATTGGTCGCCATACGCTTCAGTATTTTGGCATCTTGGGCAAGTTCCGGTTATATATCGATCGGCTAAAAATTGCTTGGCTTCCTCATCGTAATATTGTTGAGTTACTTCTTCTTTGAATGCGCCTTTTTCGTACAATTTTTTAAAAAATTTCTGTGCGGTTTCGTGGTGTATTTTTGAGGATGTTCTTCCATAATAACTAAAGTCAATTCCGAAATCAGCGAATGATTTTTTCATCAATTCGTGGTATTTGTCAACCACCTGCTGCGGACTAATTCCTTCTTTTTTGGCTTTTATCGTTATTGGAACACCGTGTTCATCGCTTCCACAAATGAACAAAACTTCTTTGCCACAGGCTTTTAAGTACCGAACATACAAGTCTGCAGGCAAATAACATCCTGCCAAATGCCCAATGTGAACGGGGCCATTGGCATAAGGAAGTGCTGCGGTTACAAGGTGTTTTTTTTGTACACTCATAGAATTTGTGCGAAAGTAGGGCTTAAATGCCTAACATAATTGAGTTTATTTTGAACAAATATTAAAGCAATGAGTATAGTTGCTACAAAATCTGAGAAGAAGCTAAGTGCTCGAAGTAGGCAGAAAACGCATGAATTAACCCCAAGCAATTTTGGGATGAAACACTTGCTTTTTATTTTCCTGATAATTTCAACATTATTTACCTGTAGAAAAGATTCGAAAATAAATCAACAAGAGGCTTCGCTTGGATTTACTTTAGACATTGGAAATTTTGTAAAGTCGTATATTGACGGAAATGAAATTGTTGTGTTGAGCCGTCCTGATGAGGGTGAATATTGGATTTCGGTGTACGATAAAACGGAAGGGACTTTAAAGTCAACTATTTTAGTTGGCAACGAAGGTGTTCGGCAAAATTACAAAAACAGGAATGTCAAATTTTTTTCAAAAGACGTACTGATAACTGCAAATTTTGGTCAAGGCGCAGATTACTCGCACAAGGCATTTAAATTTCAGAATATTTACAATCAAAATTCGTTTGGCATATTGTACGATACAACAATTTTTTCGCAGGATATTTACAGCCGATATCTTTTTGCAGACAATACCAGTTATCCAAACGATGGAAAAAATATTTATACGATAGCTACTCAGTCATATCCTGCTGCAGTAAAACAGAATTTTTTGCAGTTTCAATTTGATGCATCAAAACGAAACTTGAACCTTGTAAACAGCAAACAATTCGAATACAATTCTATTTATTATGCCAATACTTTCTTCGCATTTCGCGACAGGCTTGTAATAATCATTGGCGATATTTTGTTGTTTAATAAAAATCTGGAACTTATTTGCGATGTTCCACTGCCCGACAGAAGTGGCGCTTTGCCGATAAATTTCTTTTATGCAAACTCGAATTTTTACTACATTTTTATGTCGGTTGATGGGTATTCTGTTTTTCGCTCAAGTGATTTAATTGACTGGGAAAAAGTAAATACAGTTTCAACTTTTCGATTGTCAGGACAAAATATGTTTGACGGATGTTCGGATAAAATTTTAAAAGCAAATGACAAGGTAATCGAAACACTTTCGGCAAACAATTTTAGCAAAACAAAAACCACAAAATTTGACGAAAAAATTTGCAAAATCATCTGCAACAAAGAGTGGGTTTTTGTTTTTTTCAAAAACAAAATACTAAAGAAACACATTTCAGAATTCTACTAATGGATGGATTTTTTTCATTCAAATAGTCTCCTAAAACAACACAAAAAAGAGAAAAATCAGTTAATTATCGACTAATTGACTATTGTTCGCTGATTTAAGTCAGAGCAGCACTAAATTATGAGCTATTGTTTCAAAAAACATTAGCTATACCATACTTTCGCGATTTCACAAGTTTGAGATATACATGAACAACAACTCGATTGTAAATAGAATTTTAAATAGTGCGCTTACTGCTAATCAAAATTTAACGCCTGCCGAATTAGTGCAACATGCACTGATAAATGGCGAAGGCGTTTTAAACGATACAGGTGCTTTGATGGCAGATACAGGTGAATTTACAGGTCGTTCGCCAAAAGACAAATTTTGTGTGCATGATGCCAAAACTGAAAATACAGTTTGGTGGGGCGATGTGAACCAGAAATTTGAAAACGATAAATTTGAAGCGCTTCTCGAAAAAGTAATTAAACATTTCGAGGGCAAAAAAGTATACACGCGCAATGCCTTTGCATGTGCAGATTCGCGTTATAGATTAAACATTACAGTAGTAAACGAAACAGCATACCACAATTTGTTTTGTCATAATTTATTTCTTCGTCCAGAAGCATCGGAATTAGAAAATTTCAATGCTGAGTGGTTGATACTAAATGCGCCAAGTTTTATGGCGGATAAAAATGTAGATGGAACTCGCCAACACAATTTCTCGATTATTGATTTTACTCGAAAAATAATTTTGGTAGGCGGAAGTGGGTATACAGGCGAAATGAAAAAAGGAATTTTCACCGTGTTGAATTATGTGCTTCCACAAGAACGCAACACACTTTCGATGCACTGCTCGGCTAATATTGGAAAAAAGGGCGATACCGCTATTTTCTTTGGATTGAGCGGAACTGGAAAAACAACATTGAGTGCCGATCCAGAACGAAAATTAATTGGCGATGACGAACACGGTTGGGCCGAAGATTCGGTGTTTAATTTTGAAGGCGGTTGTTATGCCAAATGTGTTGATTTAACAAAAGAAAAAGAACCACAAATATTTGATGCGATTCGCGAAGGAAGTTTGTTGGAAAACACGCGTTTCTATCCCGAAACAACTACGGTTGATTATACAAACATTTCGGTTACCGAAAACACCCGTGCAGCTTATCCCATTTATTTAATTGATAACATTGCAGTGCCTTCGGTGGGCAAAGCTCCCGAAAATATTTTCTTTTTAACGGCTGATGCTTTTGGTGTGCTGCCTCCTATTTCAAAACTGAATGTGGGACAGGCAATGTATAGTTTTATTAGCGGCTACACGGCTAAAGTTGCCGGAACAGAAGCAGGAGTTACAGAGCCTCAGGCAACTTTCTCGGCTTGTTTTGGTAAAGCATTTTTGCCACTTCATCCTGGAAAATATGCCGAAATGCTGGGTAAAAAATTAAAAGAAAACCCGAATATTAACGTGTGGTTAGTTAATACCGGTTGGACAGGCGGGGCTTACGGAACCGGTTCGCGTATGAAACTTTCATACACTCGTGCAATGATTACAGCTGCATTGAATGGCGAACTAAATGGCGTTGAATTTGCAAAACATCCAATTTTTGGATATGCGATGCCAAAATCTTGCGCCAATGTTCCATCTGAGATTTTAAATCCACGAAATACGTGGGCTGATAAAAATGTCTACGATGAAAAAGCAAATCACTTGGCAAATTTGTTCAACAAAAATTTTGAGCAATATGCAAACGGTGTTTCGCAAGAAATTTTGGAGGCAGCGCCAAAAGCTTCACAACACGGATAACATAAAAAACGAATGAATTTAAAAGAGAGCTTCAGTCGAGTCTCTTTTTTTTTGTATAAAATTTTTCGCTTCCTCAAAATCTTTTACCCAATGTATTTTATTTCCTTCGCGTTCCATTTTTCTGAACCAAGTCATCTGTCTTTTGGCAAATTGAAAAATTGCAATTTCGAGCTGAGAAAACATTTCTTCGTACGATAATTCATTTTGAATGTATCGTGTTACAAAATTGTATTCCAAACCTAAATTAATTAATCTTTTGGGAGGAATTCCAATATCTAAAATATGTTTTACTTCGTCAATCAAACCATTTTCCAATCGTATTTTTAAGCGTTCAGAAATTTTTTTTCTTCGTTCATCTATCGAAAGTTCAATGCCAATTATCATTGGGTTTATTTCTGGAAAAATAATTTCTTCAATTTTATTTGATGCTAAATACCTTCCGATTTCAATAGCTCGTATCAAGCGCTTTCGCGTATCAGCCGGTAGAAATTTTGGATTTTTGGTTTGTAATTCTTCGTCCGATAATTCTTCTAATTCCTTTCTCAAATTTTCATTTACCGGAACCGAAGTAAATTGATGTTTTTTTAAAATGGCATCGAAGTATAAACCTGTGCCACCACAAACAATCGGGATTTTTCCTTTTGAAATTATTTCCTGAAAAGATTTTACAAATTGATTTAAAAAATCATTCAGATTAAAATTATCATTTACATCAGCCACATCAATTAAATGATGGGGGATTTTTTTTTCCTGAAAAGTGTATTCATTCAAATCCTTACCAGTTCCAATATCCAAACCGCGGTACACTTGCCGCGAATCAGCACTTATTATTTCTGCATTCAATTCATAAGCAAGCTGCACGGCAAGTTTTGTTTTGCCGCTTGCCGTTGTACCAACTATAAAAACGCTATTGTGTTTTATCACCCGACAAACATAGCGGTATTGACTAAAAATTTCCTTGACGAAATATTTTTATACGATTCAATCTTCAAATTAATTTCTATTTTCGTCAGCGATTTATGAGCGAAGAAATTTTTAAAAAAGTGGTTAGCCATGCCAAAGAGTATGGATTTGTTTTCCCCGGCAGTGAAATTTATGACGGGCTGGGTGCCGTGTACGATTACGGGCAAAACGGGGTGGAACTGAAAAACAACCTCCGTCAATACTGGTGGAAAGCCATGGTGCAGATGAATGAAAATATTGTAGGACTTGATGCTGCCATTTTTATGCACCCTAAAACCTGGGAAGCCAGCGGGCATATTGCAGGTTTTAGCGATCCGATGATTGATAACAAAGACTCGAAAAAACGCTACCGTGCTGACCAGCTTTTAGAAGATAAAATTACTCGTTACGAAAAAGATGGAAAAACAAATAAAGCTGGAGAGTTGCAATCTGATTTGGATACAGCGATGCTTGAAAATAATTTGTCTGCATTAAAAAATTTAATCGAGCAACATGAAATAGCCTGCCCTGTTTCAGGTACACGAAACTGGACCGATGTGCGACAATTTAATTTGATGTTCAGCACCGAAATGGGCGCTAATGCTGAGGATTCCGATAAAATTTATTTGCGTCCTGAAACCGCACAGGGAATTTTTGTAAATTTTTTGAATGTGCAAAAAAGCGGCAGGCTTAAAATTCCTTTTGGCATTGCCCAAACGGGGAAAGCTTTCCGAAATGAAATTATTGCGCGGCAATTTATTATGCGTATGCGCGAGTTTGAACAAATGGAAATGCAGTTCTTTATTCGCCCCGGAACGCAAAAAGAATGGTACGCCAAATGGAAAGAAGCGCGAATGAATTGGCATAAAAAATTAGGCTTTGGCGAAGGCAAATACCGCTTTCACGACCATGTGAAATTAGCACATTATGCAGATGCTGCGGTTGACATTGAATTTAATTATCCATTTGGATTCAAAGAATTAGAAGGAATTCACAGCCGAACCGATTTTGATTTAAAAAATCACCAGGAACTTTCCGGCAAAAAGCTTCAGTATTTTGATACCGATTTAGATGAAACAGGTAAAGCTTTTGGCAATTACATTCCTTATGTTATCGAAACTTCGGTTGGTTTAGACAGGTTGTTTTTAGCAACACTTTGCAGTTGTTATGTTGAAGAAGAAGTTGGCAAGGAAGAAAAAAAAGAAACAAGAGTTGTTTTAAAATTTCCAGCAATTCTTGCACCGATAAAAGTTGCCGTTTTGCCTTTGGTAAAAAAAGACGGATTGCCCGAAAAAGCACGCGGAATAATTGACAATTTGAAATTGGATTACAATTGTTTTTACGAAGAAAAAGATACCATCGGCAAACGCTACCGCAGGCAAGATGCATTGGGAACTCCTTTTTGCATAACAGTTGATTACGACACGATGAATGACGAATCGGTAACCATTCGGTATCGCGATACAATGAAACAAGAAAGAATTTCAATCAGCAAAATTGCTGAAATATTGAAAGAAGAAATCAGTTGGAATAAATTATTAAGTTAGACTATGGCTTACGAAACAATTTTATTTGAAAGTAACGAAGGTGTTGCAACACTTACACTCAATCGTCCAGATGTGTTCAATGCATTTAACGAACAACAAAGTTTTGATGTAATTGATGCATTGAAAAAAACAGCGAAAGACAAATCAATTCGCGTATTGGTTATCACAGGTGCAGGCAAAGCATTTTGCAGTGGTCAGGATTTAAAATCAATTGCCGGAGCCGAAAAAAGAAGTTTGAGCGAAAGTCTTCACAAGAGATACAATCCAATGATTCGCGCCATTAAAAATTTACCCTTGCCCGTAATTTGCAGATTGAACGGAGTTGCAGCTGGAGCAGGTTGTTCTTTGGCATTGGCTTGCGATATGATTGTGGCAAGTGAATCGGCATCTTTGATTGAAGTTTTTGTCAATGTCGGTTTGGTTTTAGATTCAGGCTCATCGTATTTTTTACCGCGATTGGTGGGCTCTGCTCGTGCATTTGAAATGAGTACGATGGGAACTAAAGTTAACGCACAACAAGCTTTTGATTGGGGAATGGTAAACCGCGTTTGTAAACCCGAAGACTTGGACGAAGAAGTAAAAAAACTTACAGATTATTATAGCAAAGCGCCAACCAAAGCCATTGCCTTGATGAAAAAAATGTTGAATAAATCTTTCCACAGCGATTTGGATACCATGCTTGAATACGAAACCTATTGCCAAGAAATAGCAGGGCGAAGCAACGATAACAAAGAAGGAGTAAAAGCATTTAACGAAAAACGCAAACCCGAATTTAAAGGAGAATAACAAGTTAAAGCACTAAATTCAAAATCCTAAAAAATAACGGTTTAAATTTGAATTTATTTAGATATTAGAATTTTATTTTATGAAATTTGCAGCTATAGATATTGGTTCAAATGCAGTCCGTCTTCAAATAGTTCGTGTAAATAAAAACGATCCAAATGAACCCTTAAAAAAAATAGAATTTGTTCGCATTCCTATGCGATTGGGCGATGATGCATTTAAACAGAAAAAAATAAGCAAAGAGAAACGGAAAGTTTTTGTTACTGCCATGAAAGCATACAAACTTATGATGGATGCTTTTGGCGTAGATCATTACATGGCTTGTGCAACTAGCGCAATGCGTGAAGCCAGAAATGCAAACGAAATTGTAGCTAAAATTTACGAAAAAACCGGATTGAAAATTTCAATCATTGACGGAAAACGCGAAAGCGAATTAATTCTGCGATCAATAAAAGGGGTTTTTAAACCCAATGAAAATTATTTAAGCATTGATGTGGGTGGAGGAAGTACCGAGATGGCCGTAATTAAAAAAGGAAAACTAGTTAATTCGGTATCTTTTGATCTTGGGACTGTCCGATTGATGGATGGTGCTGTAAAAGAAAAAACTTGGAAAATAATGGAGCATTGGGTAAAACACAAAACACAAAATATTCCCAATCTTTCAGCAGTGGTTACAAGTGGAACCATCAATAAAATTTCGCATATCATCAATCCCGAAAAGCCAGAAGAATTTACTCGCCAACAACTCAAAAAATTTCACCGCAAGGTTAGCAAAATGAGTTTTGATGAAAGAGTAGATGAGTTAAAATTAAATCCAGATAGAGCAGATATAATTGAGATGTCGGCCGATATTTATTTGCGAATTTTAAATTGGGGAAACATTGATAAAGTGTACGCGCCCGAAACGGCTGGATTAAAAGACGGAATTTTGATGGAGTTGTACGACAAGTACGCGATGGATTGAAATCAAATGCATATTTGAGTATTAAATTTTGATTTAAAAATGCCGCCATTTCAAGAAGTATGAGTTAACAGAAGAAGAAATAAAAATTGTTGAAGCATCTTGATTGTATGCTCAAATATTTGGCAGCTAAAGCTACAGAATCAAGTAGTAATAAATACCAAATAGCCAGGTATTTAAAAGATATATCACCTTAGAAAAGGTTTTCTGCTGATAAAAATAAGATTACTTTTGCCCGATTATGCCACTACCAAAAAGAAACTATTCGAAACCCGATCGCAGCGAAAAAAAATTCGGTTCATCTTTCAAAAAAACAGGAAGAGGATTTGATTCAGCCAAGCCCAGATCAGACAATGCAAAACCCTATTTTAAGAAACGAAGCGAAGGCGATTCGTTTAATAAAGACAGCAACGATAGAAGAAAACCTTATGGCGACAAAGGCGGAGATAGCAAAAGACCGTATGTAAAAAGAAGCGAAGATGCAGGATTTGGCGAAAAGCGAGAATACAAAAAACCTTATGGAGATAAAGGCGGAGACGGAAAAAGACCGTATGTAAAAAGAGGCGAAGGAACAGGATTTGGTGAAAAACGCGAATACAAAAAACCATATGTAAAAAGAAGTGAAGGTGCAGGATTTGGTGAAAAACGCGAATACAAAAAACCATATGGAGATAAAGGCGGAGACGGAAAAAGACCGTATGTAAAAAGAGGCGAAGGCACAGGATTTGGCGAAAAACGCGAATACAAAAAACCATATGGCGACAAAGGCGGAGACGGAAAAAGACCGTATGAAAAAAGGGACGAAGGAAAACGATATGGCGACAGAAAATTTTCAGGAAAAAAATTTGAGAAAAGACCCTATTCAAAAAACAAACAAGAAATTGAAGAAACATCGATAGATGGAGAAATAAGATTGAATCGGTATATTTCAAATGCCGGAATTTGTAGCCGCAGAGATGCCGATGATTTAATTACAGCAGGATTGGTTTCGGTTAACGGAACAATTGTAACTGAGATGGGTTATAAAGTAAAAGCGGATGACGATGTTAGATATAACGGACAACGATTATCTGTCGAAAAAAAAATATACATACTGCTGAATAAACCCAAAGATACCATTACTACAAGCGATGATCCGGAAGGAAGAAAAACCGTAATGGATTTATTTGAAAAAAAATTAGGACAAAGAATTTATCCTGTAGGAAGGCTTGACAGAAATACAACCGGAGTGTTATTTCTTACTAACGATGGCGAATTTGCTCAACGTTTAACGCATCCAAAATATGGAATTAGCAAAGTGTATAAAGCCACTTTGGATAAAGTGCTACAAAAATCAGATGCTTGGCAAATTGCAAACGGTGTAGAGTTAGAAGATGGATTTATAAAACCCGATGCCATTGCTTTTCCCGAGCCCGAAAATAAAAATGTTATAGGTCTTCAAATACACAGCGGTCGCAACCGTGTTATTCACCGAATTTTTGAAAGTTTGGGATACATAGTCGAAAAATTAGACCGAACTGCTTATGCCGATCTTACAAAAACAAGATTGAAACGAGGCGAATGGAGAGAATTAGAAGAGAAAGAATTAAAAACGCTGAAAAGATCCTTAGGAATGCGTTAGCTTTTTTTCATGAATTTTAGATTGACTCAAAGTACTTTGTTTTAATACAAGTCGAGAGCTTAGTTTATCGTCCAATTTTTAATTTCAATTATCTTCGCACACATAAAAAAATAGTAGTCACCAATGATTTTAGAAAAACTTATATTAATTCATAATCGCTTTAAACAAGTGGAAGAATTGCTTTCGCAACCAGATGTATTAAGCGACATGAAACGATTTACACAATTGAATCGCGAGTATAAAGAGCTTCGAAAAATAGATGTTAAGTATTTTGAATACAAAAATTTACTTGGCAACATTGCCACCGCAAAAGATATTTTAAAAACAGAAAAAGATGTCGAATTGCGCGAAATGGCAAAAGCAGAATTGGAAGAATGGGAGCCACAAGTTTCACCAATGGAGGAAGATATCCGTGTTATTTTAATTCCAAAAGAGCAAGAAGATTCGCGCAATGCTGTAATTGAAATTCGTGGCGGAACAGGAGGAGACGAAGCAAGTTTGTTTGCCGGAGATTTGTTAAGAATGTATTTGCGTTATTGCGAAAAACGTGGATGGAGAACAGATTTGGTTGATTATACAGAAGGAACAGCAGGCGGATACAAAGAAGCAATAGTAGAAGTAACAGCCGAAGACGCATACGGAATATTGAAATACGAAAGCGGAGTGCATCGTGTGCAGCGAGTACCCAATACCGAAACACAAGGACGCGTTCATACTTCTGCCGCTTCGGTGGTAGTATTGCCCGAAGCTGATGAAGTGGATGTACATTTAAATCCTGCGGACATTGATATGCAAACATCACGATCTGGTGGTGCAGGCGGACAAAATGTAAATAAAATTGAATCGAAAGTTATGCTTACACACAGACCTTCAGGAATTGTAGTTGTGTGTCAGGTTGAGCGAACTCAAAATGCAAATCGCGAAAAAGCAATGCAGATTCTTAGAACCAAACTTTACGAAAGAGAGTTGAAAAAACATTTAGATGGCATTGCAAGCAAACGCAAAACAATGGTTTCTACTGGCGATCGATCGGCAAAAATACGGACATATAATTTTCCTCAATCGCGAGTTACGGACCACCGCATTGGGTACACAGTTTACAACTTGCACGAGGTAATGGATGGAGAAATTCAGGATTTTATTGACAAACTACAGATTGCCGAAAACGCAGAAAAATTGAAAGAAGGAATTAGTTAATTTTTCTTGCTACCATCAATCCATCGCGAACAGGTAGGATTATATTTTCGACACGCACATCGCTTTTTATTTTTTGGTTAAATGAATTTATTGCTTGCGTATCGGCATCTTTTTTCAAATCTGATTCGTTTAGTATTTTTCCGTTCCACAAAACATTGTCGGCAATTAGTAACGCTCCTGTATTCATCTTGTCTATTACCAAATCAAAATAACGAGAGTAGCTTGTTTTATCCGCATCAATAAATACCAAATCAAAATTCACATCCAAAGTTTTGATAATATTTACAGCATCGCCAATTATCATTTGAATCTTGTTTTTCATACCAGATTTTTCAAAATATTTGTTGGCCATTAGTTCTAATTCCGCATTGCAATCAATAGTAATTAGTTTGCCGTTTTCAGCTAATCCTTCGGCAAGGCAAATAGCCGAATAGCCAGTGTAAGTACCAATCTCCAGAATATTTTTTGGGCAAATTAATTTGCTAAATAGGCTTAATATTTTTCCTTGCAAATGACCGCTTAGCATGCGTGGATGTAAAACATTTGCATACGTTTCGCGATTCAGATTTTTTAACAATTCGCTTTCGGCCGAACTGTGATCTTCGCAATATGCCAACAATTTTTTGTCAATAAAATCCATGTTTAGCAATTCACTTTATTCATTCTCATAACCCCATTCTTTTAACAATCTGTCGTTGTCTCTCCAATCTTCTTTTACCTTCACAAATGTTTGAAGAAAAACTTTTTTGCCAAAAAATATTTCCAAATCTCTTCTTGCTGCAATGCCTACATTTTTTATTGCAGAGCCAGCTTTTCCAATTAAAATTTGTTTTTGCGAATCGCGCATTACGTAAATCAAAGCAGAAATTCGCAGAATTTTTTCTTCGTCTTTAAACTCGTCAATTTCTACCTGAACAGAGTATGGAATTTCTTCTTTGTAACGCATCATTATTTTTTCGCGCAAAATTTCGGATGCAATAAATCGTTCTGATTTGTCGGTTACCTGATCTTGATCGAAATAAGGTTTTCCTTCGGGCAAATATTTTTTTATTGAATGGATGAGCGTATCTAAATTAAATTTATTTAAAGCAGACAATGGAATTATTTCTTTAAAATTAACCTGATTTTTCCAAAAACTTACTTTTTTCATTAAGCCCTCTTCGTTGCTTTCATCAATTTTATTGATAAGGCAAAGCATTGGAATTTGAATTAATTTTAATTTTTCAATCAAATCCAACTCTTCATTTCTGTCATTGAAATCGGTGACAAACAATACCAAATCTGAATCCTGCAAACTCTCGTTTACAAATTTCATCATGCTGCCTTGCAATTTATAGCGTGGTTGAATAATTCCAGGAGTATCTGAAAATACTATTTGACTATCTGCAGAATTCAATATGCCTCGAATTCGGTGGCGAGTGGTTTGAACTTTTGGGGTAATAATTGAAATTTTTTCGCCAAGAAGCGCATTCATCAAGGTTGATTTTCCCACATTGGGTTTTCCTATTATGCCTACAAAGCCTGACTTAAATTGCATTTTTTAAAAATTAGTTGCGAGGCAAAGAAAGCGCATTATCTTTGCACTCCCAAAATATTAAACTGTTTTTGGGTTTGAGACGAAGTATTTAGTACGAAAAATATATCGCGGAGTGGAGCAGTGGTAGCTCGTTGGGCTCATAACCCAAAGGTCGTTGGTTCGAATCCAGCCTCCGCAACAAAAAATAAAAGGTCAACAATTCATTTGTTGACCTTTTTTTATGTGATAGATTGTAAAAGTTAAAAACGCATTCTACCAATTCTGCTTACTGATTGCAAAAGCCATTATTACTTAGGTTAAATAAAGTTTAATTGTGTTTCACAAAAACTTTTCCCATTTCTGCACATTTCCGAAAAAGTCCTTATTGGCCTAGGGCAAAAATTATGAACAGGATTAAGAATCCCGAAATTGTTGTTGATTTCTACTGTTTAAAAATATTCAAATAGCCATATCGCGGAGTTTCGGAATTGTGAATTTCTTGTAAAATTTTGACAGCTTTCATCAAATTATATTTGAATAAAGTTTGAAATCAAAATGCAAGAATTAATTTACCTCGAGCAATCTATTTTAAGAAAAATTATTGAAAATCCGGAAGCATTTGTCCAAACTGTGCACGAATTAAATGATAGGTATTTCAATAATTTATTTCACCGCAAATTGATTGAAAGAATTCGTGATGTTTTTAATAAGTATAAAGAAAATATTGATTGTGTTTTGCTGCAAAATGAATTGAGCAAATTTGTAAATAATTTAAACACTACAGAAATTCAGGAAATGGAATTTGTTTTGATGAAACCATTGATTGACAAACAAAAGGTAAAAGCATATCTTGAATTGTTGGGCGAACATTTTCTAAAAAATCAGCTACAAAAAATTGCTGCTAACATGTCAGAATTATGTAATTCCAAGTCTTATGTAAACCGAAAGGAAATTGAACCTTTCATCAAAAGGTTGGATGCATTATATACTACAAAATACAGTTCTGAAATTCATGATATTTCAGATTTGTTTCAAGAGTTTTTGAGCGAAATAAATTCAAATAGTAGACCGTATGTAAAAACAGGTTGGAACAATTTCAATAAAAATTTTCTGGGCATTTATCGTGGATGTATTACAGTAGTTGGAGCAAGGCCAGGAATTGGAATAACTGCTTTTTTATGTAATTTATTGTTAAACACTGTTGACGAATCAGAATTAAATTACATGATACAAATTGGCGAAAGTAACAAAGGTATTGTTTCATTAATGATGTCATTGATAAGTGGAATTTCTGTATCAGAAATAAATAACAATGAATGCATGTCCGAGAAAAATATATCGCTTTTGAAAGAAGCTGAAACCACCATTCAAAAAATGAATCTTGATATTGTTTTTGTTTCTACTTTGAGCTTGTATGAATTGGAAAGTATGATTCGTTCCAAAGCTGTTCAGTACAAAATAAAAATGCTTATTGTAGGAAAAATTCAATACGTGTATTTGGAAAATAAAAGTAAATACATGACCAGAGATCGTGAAATTGGAATCATAATGCAATCGTTAAAAGCACTGGCTATCGAATTGAATATTTGCTTGATACTTGGTAGTCATGTTTCTCGGTCAGCTGAAAGGAGGGGTAATCTAATGCCAATATTAAGTGATTTAAGAGATAGCGGTTATATTGAAGAGTTTGCAAGCCTTGTGTTGTTCCTTAATCGCCCAGAAGCGTATGGAATATTTGAGATGGAAGATGGTTCGTCTAGCAATGAAAAATTAATAGTTACTGTTTCCAAAAACGAAAATGGTGGTTCGGGCAATTGTTTGCTCAGGTATCAATTATTATCACAAAGTGTTACAGATTTTATAGATGAAAATCCATATGAACCAGAAACTAATTTTTACAACAAGGATACATTTTTGAAACTTATAAATGATTCAAATGAATTTGAAAACAAAACACCTTTTCAATAAAATATTTGCAGGCAGAGAATAGCATGAGTAATTTAAAAGTATGAGTCTGAAAATGATAAACGCTTTGGGGCGGTGCACCTGCTGCCTTTTGTTCAATGTGACCAACACTGCAAGGCTAGCGCCTTGCATCGACTTTGGAATAAGATGTTAAACTGCCTGCATTTTTTAACGACAATATGAAATTTTATGGAATAAATTATATTAATGATTTGTGCAGTTTACTTAATTGTACTCGTAAAGAATTATTTGAATTAATACAAAATAGGCAATACACACAATTTACAATTCCTAAAAAGAAAGGAGGGTTTAGACTTATAGAAAGCCCAGACGAAAAGTTGAAAAAAACGCAAAGAGGAATAGCGGATTTGTTAAATGAAGATTATGCCAATCACAAACCAAAGTGTGTTCATGGATTCGTAAAACATATTTTCCATGTGCCATCAACAAAAAATATTGGAATCATAAGCAACGCAAAAAATCATGTAGCGAAGAAATATGTTTGGAATATTGATCTGCAAGATTTCTTTCATTCAATTACAATAGTTAAAGTTCGCAATCTATTTATGGGTAATATTTTTAAAATGGAAAGAACCAGTGCTGAAGTATTAGCTCTGTTATGTACGCACAATAAAAAATTGGCCGTTGGTTCGCCAAGCTCTCCTGTTTTAAGCAATTTTGTATTGTTGAATTTGGATGAAACCTTGCAACAGATTGCTAATATTAATAATTTAACCTATAGCCGATATGCCGATGATCTTACCTTTTCAAGCAATGAAATTATTCAAACCGAAACGATGTCTGAAATTAGAATGAATATTGAATCAAATGGGTTTAAACTTAATCCTTTAAAAAACCGATTGAAGAAAAATACTCAAAAACAATCTGTTACGGGTTTAAAAGTAAATGTAAAATTAAATGTAGACAGAAAATTTAAAAGAAAACTTAGAGCTATAAATCATGATATAGATTGCAATGGAATAGCAGCGGCAACAAAAAAATATTTTAAAATGAAATCAGAAGCAAGCAAAGACGATATTTCAAAATTTGTACATGCCTACAATGGATTGAGTAATTATTATAGTTTAGTCGTAAATAATGCAAATCAAAAATTTGAAGGATACGAAACGATGAATTAATAAAACCTAGCGCATTTCATTCGCGTAGGAATTCTGTACACTAAGCTGAATGAAGAAATGATGTACCAATCGTTGTAATCAGCATTGCCGCGCTTTTGGCCAACTCTGCTTTTGAATGCGCCTGTAGCTTCAAATGATCTATCGACAAGATAACTTCGCATAACAGTTTTGTTAGAAATGTCAATGTAGTTGGCGCTGCAATCGTCTAAATAATCGGTAAATGTTCTACGAAAACCAAGCTGTCCTTCAAGCGACATTCTTCTTGCAAAAATCCATTTTACTCCAACACCAAAAGGAATTGAGAAATCAAATTTGCTGTAACTTACATTTTCAGTTCTCCAATCTCGAAGCACAACTTTCGTGCTTCCAAACATGGTTTCAGGACTAAATTTAAATGCAGAAAGTCCGCCATACACATATCCGGTAATTTTATCATCTAACACTCCGTATCCAAATTTTACAAAATTGAATTCGAAAATGGAAGTGTATTCTGTAACTTTAGTTGTAAAATCGAGGTTTCGGTTTTTGTTGAACTCAAAATTTTTATCTGTTCCGCTTAAAGTCAAACTTGTTATCTGGTTGTTCCAGGCCCAATTTTTTGATATATTATAGCGTACAAAAATTGTTGAAGATCCGTGTGTTTCATTCCAAGCAATAGATGGTGCCAAATCGCCCCAATAGTTTGCCAAACCTAGCGATAAGCCAAAGTCAACTTTTTGAGATTTTGCAATCTGAAAAGCAAATACAAATAAAATTAAAACTAATTTTTTTTGTTTCATTTTAAGTGAAAACTATTAATAAAAAATTGGACATCCTTGTCCTTTGTTTCTAATAATAAACGAAAGTGTAACACCAGCCATTATATAAATGTCGTTTTCAAATGTTGTTTTTCGGCTTCTTAATTCTCCTTCTTGAAAATAGCCTTGCGGTATAGTTGGATCCGTTTCCCACGAACGATCAGCTAGTCTGCGAGCAACATTACCCGATGCGCCTTCCACCACAGAATTAAGTGCATACATTCCTCCAACATCGTCTAAGTAATTTGTACTTGTGTATCTAATTCCAATTTCAGCCCCTAAAGTGAAGTTGTTTCCAATTCGTTGTCTAATTCCAACACCAAAAGGGAAAGCAAATTCTGTTAATGAATATCGTTTTTGATCGTTGTAAACAGTGCTTCCTTGTCCTTCTGTGGCTAAAGGCTGCAGTTCGTAAACGGTATCGTTCAATGAAGTTTTAGGATTGTAATTAAATACGCCAATACCACCAAATGCATAAAGCACAAAAGGTCGAGTATTGATATTCCTTAAATCATTTTCAAGTATATTATACTCGCAATGCACAGAAAATTCAAATACATCACTGAAGAAATTGAGGTTCCTAAGTTTTGATTCAGCAACTGAACTGTTTTTATCGTCAGCAGACAATTGTCCGTATCCTGCAAAGCCTTTTACTGCTACAAAATTTGAAATATTATACCTTCCAAACAAACCAACAGACGTGCCACTTGAGCCCAAAACAAGGCTTTCGTCACTTAAATCGCCAATATAATTTGACATTCCACCCATCAATCCAATCTCTACCATTTGTGCTTTTAAAGGCATCAAATTCAGGCTTATAAATAAACAAAGTATAGCTTTTTTAAATACACTCATAGAAAACAAAAATAGGAATATTTTTCAAACTACATAATGACATGATTATTTTTAGCAAACATGGGCTGTGCTATTGTTTACAAATTAGTGCAATTTGCAACGATTTCAATGGGACAAATACACTTCAAAAAGGGTAAGTTTGACTATCTAGATTTAAAAAATAAATCGGATGAATTAAGTTCAAATTGTAGCAATCAAAATGAAAAATTAGCCCTTCAATTTTTATCAAAATTGATAAAACGAAAAGAAAAATTTTCGTTTTTCACTTCAGGAAGTACAGGAAAACCCAAGCAGATTTATTTTGATAAAAAACAAATAATTCAAAGCGCACAAAGCACCATTGATGTATTGAAATTAAAGCCAAACAAAGAGCATTTTTTAATTTGTTTGGATGTTGAAAATGTAGCGGGAGCAATGATGCTTGCCAGAGCTTTTTGTGTAAATGCAAATGCAACTTTACTGGAGGCAACATCCAATCCGTTAAAAAATATTTCGCTAAAACATTCATACACTTTTGCGTCTTTTGTTCCCTTGCAATTGCAAAAAATGTTGACAGAAGATAAATCGGCACAAAAAAAACTTGAACGATTCGAAAATATTTTAGTAGGCGGCTCTTCAATAAATTCAGAGTTAGAAAAAAAATTAGCTACTGTAAAAACAAAAATTTGGCATACTTATGGAATGACGGAAACCCTCTCTCATGTTGCTTTGAGAAGAGTTGGAATAGAAACGAACTTTACATTATTGCCAAATACAAAAGCAAAATTAACGGATGAAAATTGTTTGATGATTTCTTCTCCATCAACAAAAAACAAATGGATTGAAACAAACGATATTGTTGAATTGAAAGGAAAGAAATTGAAGTTGCTCGGTCGAAAAGATTTTGTAATAAACAGCGGAGGTCTTAAGTTGATTCCCGAAAAAATTGAAACTAAAATAGCCGAAATAGGAGTAACTGATTGTAGTTTTTTTATTTCATCAGTGACCGATAAATTGCTTGGAGAAAAAGTAGTTCTGTTTATTGAAACAAAAAAATCAATGAATAAAAAGGTTTTGAAAACGATAGAAACTGGGCTTAAAAAATCGCTTTCTAAATATGAACTTCCCAAAGAAATAATATTGAAAAAACAGTTTGTTTATACCTCGAATGGAAAAATTGATAGGATACTTTCAAAAAAATAAATAGGTTAATTTATGTTGCATTATTCGTATCAAAAACACAATTTAAAATTTAAAATTCCTGCTCGTACTTCACGCGGAGAGATGAATGATCATGCTGTTTTTCTGATCAGCTGTTTCGATATTAAAAACAATAAAATCATAGGCGTTGGCGAGGCATCTCCATTGCCTGGTTTAAGTATTGATGATACTCCTGATTTTGAAAACAAACTTCAAAACTGCATTCAATTACTAAATGAAAAGATGCCGATTGAATTTCTACAACTGGAGAAATTTCCTTCCATTCAGTTTGCTTTAGAAACGGCACATAAGGATTTGAATTTTGGCGGAAACGGAAAAATAGTTGAAAGCGATTTTATAAATGGAAAGCCAATCCCAATTAATGGTTTGGTTTGGATGGCAGAAAAAAATGAAATGCTGAAACAAGTTGAAGAAAAAATTTCGAAAGGATATAAATGCATAAAAATAAAAATAGGAAACCTTGATTTTGATGACGATTGCCGAATGTTAGAAAGCATCAGAAAGAAATACAATTCGTATAAAGTTGAATTGCGATTAGACGCAAACGGTGCTTTTAAGAACGATGATTCAATGCAGAAATTAAACACACTTTTTCAGTTTGAAATTCATTCGATAGAGCAACCAATAAAACAAGGACAATGGGAATTGATGGAGGAAATTTGTGCTAAATCTAAAATTAATATTGCATTAGACGAAGAATTGATTGGCATTGAGAAAATTAATTTCAGTAAAATTTTACACTATATTAAACCAAAATATATTGTGTTGAAACCAACACTTCTTGGAGGTTTTGAGCTAACTAAAATGTGGATAGATACTGCAAACAAACATGAAATAAATTGGTGGTTAACCTCTGCATTAGAAAGCAATATTGGTTTAAATGCAATTGCACAATTTGCATCTTCTTTGCATGTAAATATTCCGCAAGGTTTGGGAACGGGCGAATTGTACGAGAATAATTTTCCGTCTAAGTTAGTTGCTACAGCAGGTTTTTTACATTACAGGAATTAGAAATAGAAAGTAAAAATCCGTATTTTAATTTGTTATTTATACAAATTATTTGCAGTAATAAAATCGTTTATTTTTTTGGGAACTAAATGTTCAACAGATAATCCGTTTTTTAAATTTTCGCGAATTTGAGTGGATGAAATTTGCAATAAAGGGGCATTAAAAATTTTAATTTTATTTTTGTTTGTTAGCAAATTGTTCTCTTCAAAATCAGTTCGCTTGTAAACTAATATTTCGTAATTATTTAAAATTTTTTCATGCTCTTTCCATTTATGAAAGTTCTGAAAATTATCTCCACCAATTATTGGATAAAAAATATTTTGAGAATACATTTTTGACAATTCAATTAATGTATTTATAGTAAAATTTGGTCGGTCAAGTAAAAATTCAATATCGCAAATTTCAAGTTTGTCATTTCCATCTACTGCTAATTTTACTAATTCCAAACGCTGATTTTCATTCAGCATTAAATCGTTTAATTTAAATGGATTTTGAGGAGAGATAACAAACCAGATTTTATCCAATTCGGTTTTAATTAGCATATATTCTGCAATCTGCAAATGCCCATTGTGAATGGGATTAAACGAGCCGAAAAGCAAACCTATTTTCATGTAATAAATTACTCTTTAGATTTAAATATTTATAAAATCTGAGACCAATTTTTCGGCCTTTGAAAATGCAGATTCTAAAAGATTGTTTACTAAAACAATATCGAATTTGTTTTCGTATTCCATTTCATAAGTTGCCTTTTCGATTCTGGTTTTGATAGTTTCTTCAGTCTCGGTACTTCTATCTCTCAAACGTATTTCCAATTCTTGAATGCTTGGAGGTTTTACAAATATGGACAAACATTTATCGCCAAAATAATTTTTTAAATTAAGCCCTCCTTGAACATCCACATCAAAAATTACTATTTTATTTAATTCCCAAATCCGTTCGATTTCTGATTTTAAAGTCCCGTAATAATTCCCATCATACACCTCTTCAAATTCTAAAAAAGATTCTTCGGAAATTTTATTTTCAAATTCTTCAAGCGATAAAAAATAATAATCTTTTCCATTAATTTCTTTGGCTCTCTGTTTGCGAGTGCAAGCAGAAACCGAAAATATAAGTTCGTCAAATTTTGATAAAAGATGTTTTACAATTGTTGTTTTTCCGCTTCCGGATGGAGCGCAGAAAATAATAGCTTTATTCATTCCTATTTTATAAAACGTTATTAATTTGTTCTTTCATTTTTTCTAATTCATCTTTCATTTCAACTACCAATCGTTGCATGTTGGCATCGTAACTTTTGCTTCCAATTGTATTAATTTCTCTTCCTATTTCTTGTGCAATAAAGTTTAATTTTTTTCCGCTTGATGGTTTGTTTAATGTTTCAATAAAAAAATCGCAATGTTGTTTTAATCTCACTCTTTCTTCACTGATGTCAAGCTTTTCGATATAATATATCAACTCTTGTTCAAATCGATTTTTATCAATCATCGAGTTGTATGTTTGTTCTATTTCTTTTGTAATTCTTTGCTTTATTGATTCAATTCTTTTGTTTTCAAATTTTTGGATTTGATTCAATTTGTCTTCAATACTTAAGCAAATATTTTCTAATTCAACGCACAACATTTCGCCTTCTTTTTTTCTGAAACTATCAAAATCAACAAATGCATTTTTAACGGTTAACAGAATTTGATTCCAATCGTTTTCGCTGTTTTCATTTTCTTTTGAAGACACAATATTTGGGAAATCAAAAATGGATGTAAATAAATCTTTAGTTGAAATATTTTTACTTGAAGAAATCTTTTCAAGTTCAGCTAAATAAAATGCCGCAACATCATGGTTTATGGGAAGCGCTTTATCTTCTGCATTTTTGTATTGCAGGTTAATACTTAAAGTTGCCGAACCGCGTTCAATGGATTTGTTTAACTCGTTGCGCACGTCTAATTCTTTGTGCTGCCAATTGCGCGGCATACGAATATTAAGCTCAAAAAATTTACCATTCAAAGATTTTAACTCAACCTTACAAATAAATTTTTCAGTATCGGATTCGGCAATTCCAAATCCAGTCATCGATCGTATCATGTATTTTTAAATATAGTGCGAAAGTAAGTAGGAATTGCTTAATTTTTTTAGGTAATAAAAGGATTAATGAAATTGGATTGGAAAACGAAAATTAACTTTTTTTGAAACTTGCAAAATATACACCTACAAAGACAATACAGATAAAGATTAATTTTTCTAATGTCAGCAAATCGGTTCCAAAAACTATTGCTATTAATGTTGCTAAAACAGGTTGAAGATAAATATAGGTTCCAACCAAACTGCTACTTGCATGCTTTAATGCATATGAACTTAAAACATACGTTACAAATGTAGAACCCACAGTTATAAATAATACATATACCCAAATAATTTTTTGAAAAGCAATAAAATCTATTTCCGAAAATTCGTTAAATCCAAATGGAATAACAATAAATAAACCAAACAAAAAAGTATAAAGTGTAACCGTAAGCGGATGATACTTTTGCATCAGTGATTTTGCATACACAAGAAAAAAAGCGTAGATAATTGCATTAAGCGCAACCATTATATCGCCCCAAACTCCCGTACTGCTGAAGTTAAAATTTCTTCCGCCAATTAAAAGTACAGCGCCAAAAGTAGCTAGCAAAACACCAACAACTTTTTGAATTGTAACTTTTTCTTTTAACCAAATTGCAGCAAATAGTACAACAAATATGGGCGTGTACATCATCAATACAGCTGCATTTATTGGAGTTGTAATGGATAACCCTTTAAAAAATAAAAGCATGTTTGCGGCAACGCCAAATATAGCGCAAACAAATAATTTTATGTAATCTCTTTTGTCGTGAATTTTTTCTTTTATAAAAATTCTATGAAATACGATTAGGCCAATTGTAGCCACAATTACACGAATTAATATAAAGCCAAATGGTTTTATATACATTGGCATTACTTGTTTAGCAATGCTGAAAGTTGCTGCGTAGATAAGCGTTACAAGCCATAATGAAAGATGTACTTTTAATTTGGTGCTCATTGCATTTTTTCGAAACTCAATTCTTTTGATTCTTTTAAAAAACGAATGGAAAGCATTACTGCCGAAAACGTTAATGCCAAACTTAATCCGTACCAAATTCCGTATAATCCTACATTTTGTTTAAATGTTAAATAATAACCAAAAGGCAAACCTACACCCCAATATGCTACAATTGTAATCAGCGTTGGAATTTTTGTATCGGCAATGCCTCGTAAAACTCCAAGACTTACACATTGTATTCCATCGCTTAACTGAAACATGGCTGCAATATAAATCAACCCAGTTGTTATCGTTGCAACCTGTTTATCGACTACATAATTTGTGACAATAAAATCGTTGCAAATTACAAGCATCAATGCCGAACAAAACATAAAAGCAGTTCCCAAATACAAAGATGCTTTTCCCGAAAATATGATGTCGTGCCTATTTCGCCTTCCAAGCGCATCGCCAACGGCAATGCTTCCTGCTGCCGAAATCCCAGTTGCAATCATATAAGTAATCGAAGCAATGCTAATGGCAATGTGATGAGCTGCCAATTCGTTTTTTCCAATCCAACCAATGATAATTGCTGCTGAAGCAAATGCTCCAATTTCGAAAAAATATTGCAGCCCGCTTGGAAAACCCACTCTGAAAATATCAAACAAATATTTGTTGGCGCTTGTAACTTTACTGTGTAAATATTTTTTGTACTGAGGTTTTTTAAACACATACAATATCATCGCAATTGCCATAAATATTCGAGCTGTAAATGTTGCATAACCAGCACCAACTAATCCGTACATTTCAAATCCCCAATTGCCGTAAATCCAAAGCCAGTTGAGAAAAATATTTAGCAACAAAGCAACGATGGTAATAATTGCAGATGGTTTGGTATATGACAATCCATCGCTGAATTGCTTGGCTGCAAAAAATAAAAGCAAAGGCAATGTGCTTAAATTTAGGAGGTTTAAAAACTTTTTTGCAAGTACAGTTATGTCTTCACCTTGTTTGAAAACATGAAAGTTTTCAGCAAGAAAAAATGTTATTGTACAAATAAAAATGGATAAAAAAACAGCCGCCAACATTCCTTTTCTAAACAAGGCGCCACATGCTTCAGATTTTTCTTCGCTGTGAGCTTTTGCAACCAAAGGCGAAATAGCAGTTAGTGTTCCAATACCTAAAATGGTAATTAAAAAATAAACCGAATTTGCAACTCCAGAAGCGGCCAGATTAGTTGAATCAATTTTGCCAATCATTACTACATCTGCAATACCCATAAGCACAATTCCTACCTGGCCAATGATAATAGGACCGCTTAAGTCAACTATAGTTTTAAAATAAGGTTTATATGATTTTATAAATGACATGAAAAAATTGAGCGCGCGAAGATATTAATTATGAAGCAAGAATGTCACAAATAATCAAATATGTAATTAATAAGAGTTTAATACCGCCTAGCTTTTTCAATATAAATTTATAATAGAGTTACATATAGTTTTTGTTGTCAATAAGTTTTTGATGTGCATTGAAAACCAAGCATAATTTTAATTACAATTGTAAGTATAAATGAAAACCGATTTAAAAAAGTTAAAGCAACAAATCGAGCGCTTGTTTGCTGACAATCCACGAAAGCTATTTAATTATAAACAAATTGCAGCTAAACTCGAATTGGACGGAAGTGAAGATCGCAATGAAATTATTTTAGCTATAAAAAATCTTGAGAAGGAACAAGTAATTGAAGAGTTGCAACCTGGCAAATATGCTTCGCGCTTTGTTCATGAATTTATTTTTGGGAAAGTTGATATGACACAACGAGGCGCTGCTTATGTTGTTCCCGAAAACGATACTTCGACCGATCACGAAAACGATATTTTCATTCAAAAAGAAAACATGCACACCGCGCTGGATGGCGACAAAGTGAAGTTGCAATTGACGAAAGTAAAAAATAGCGGAAAGAGAGCAGGTGAAATTATTGAAGTGCTTGAGCGCTACAAAACTGATTTTGCCGGAGTGGTTCAACTCAATTTTAATTATGCCTTTGTGGTGCCCGATGACCGAAAAATGTATGCAGATATTTTTATTCCGATTGAAAAAATAAACAAAGCGAAAAATGGCGAAAAAGTAATTGCGCGAATAACCGAATGGAATGCTCACGATGAAAATCCGCGTGGCGAAATTATTGAAATTCTTGGCAAACCAGGTGAGCATAATGCTGAAATGAATGCGATTGTTGCTGAGTTTGGATTTGCAAATAAATTTCCTGAAGAAGTAGAAATTGAAGCAAAAATGTTTTCTGATAAAATTTCAAGCGAAGAAATTGCCAAGCGAAAAGATTTTAGAAAAACCTTGACTTTTACCATCGATCCTGCAGATGCAAAAGATTTTGACGATGCTATTTCGTTTAAGGAAATAGAAAAAGGAATGTATGAAATTGGCGTTCACATTGCCGATGTTTCGCATTACGTTACTCCAAAAAGCAAGTTGAATGAAGAAGCATTGAAGCGTGGCACATCGGTTTATTTGGTTGACCGAACCATTCCGATGTTACCCGAAGTATTGTCAAATAATTTGTGTTCACTTCGTCCGAAAGAAGAAAAACTCACTTTTTCTGCTGTATTTAAAATAAATGAAAAAGCTGAAGTTTTGGATGAATGGTTTGGCAAAACTGTAATTTACAGCGACCGAAGATTTAGTTACGAAGAAGCTCAGGAGCGAATTGAAAGCGGTAAAGGCGATTTGGCAGATGAGATTATAAAACTAAATGAGTTGTCAAAAATATTGCGAAGCGAACGATTTGAAAACGGTGCAATAAGTTTTGAAACACAGGAAGTAAAATTTAAGTTGGATGAAAATTATAAGCCAGTTGATATTTATATCAAGGTGCGAAAAGACGCTCACAAATTGATTGAAGAATTTATGTTGATGGCAAATAAAAAAGTTGCGGCATACGTTCACAGCCTGAAGCAGGGAAAAGAGAAAAAAACGTATGTGTATCGAGTGCATGAAAATCCGAACGAAGACAAGCTGAAAATGTTCAGCATGTTTGCTGCACGATTTGGGTATAAAGTAAAAGTCGATTCAATAAAACAGGTTGCAAAATCGCTTAATAATTTTTTGATTGAAGTGGAGGGCAAACCCGAACAAAATGTTTTGCAAAGCCAAGCAATTCGTACAATGGCTAAAGCATTTTACACTTGTAAAAAAACAGGACATTATGGATTGGGATTTGATTTTTATACGCACTTTACTTCGCCCATTCGCAGGTATCCAGATTTAATAGCACACCGATTGTTGTTTGATTATTTGCACAATGCGAAGAGTGCAGACGAAAATTATTACGAAGAAATTTGCAAGCAATCATCGGCAATGGAACAAAAAGCTGCTGATGCCGAACGAGCAAGTACAAAATACAAACAGGTAGAATACATTCGCGATTTTATTGGTGAAAAATTCGAAGGAATTATTTCGGGCGTTACAGATTGGGGAATGTATATTGAAATTACAAAATACAAATGCGAAGGCATGATTCGACTTGCAAATTTAACCGATGATTATTACGAATACGATGTTCGAAATCAATGGATATTGGGAAGAAAAACTCGCAAGCGCTACCAGCTTGGCGATACGATAGAGGTGATTGTGGCAGGGGCAGATATTTTTAAAAGACAAATTGATTTAGAGCCAGCTGATAATTTTTTACGCAAACAAATAAATAAAGGATCAAATAATTCTTTGGATAGAAAAATTAATCGTCAATCGAATAAAACGTTTCGAAACACTTCAAAAAAAAATAATAAAAGAAGGAGGTAATTGATTATGAAAAATAAAACTAAATTAATCGCATTGTTAGTTTCACTTGTTGCTTTTGGTTTTTTTTCATGTAAAAGTAAAGTTGGATATTGCCCAAAATTTGATGGCAGTGATCAAATACAATACGATAGCAACGGGCTAGTAAAAAAAAGAAAATAAATAGAAAATTTTGCTGTCAATATAAAATACAGATTTAGACAAAGCAACAGAGTTTGCAACTTTGATGGGTGCTCTTGCACCTGAAACTCAAGAGTCTACAATTGCGGCACAGATATTGGATAGCGATGAAGTCGATTCA
>CAMAWM010000011.1 GCA_945861965.1 Chitinophaga pinensis
TTGAATGCCTCTATCGCTGTGATGGATGAGATTCAAATGGGTCTCTGCCCTCAAGGCAGAGAGAGCCATTTGCAAGGCATGGATGCTTTCAATGGCTTCCATTGTTTCAGCTACTTGATAGCCAACAATTTTATGTGAGTAAGCATCGGCAATAAAACTGATGTAAAGATGTTCGCCAGTGTTGATTTTCCAGTAGGTAATATCACTCACCCAAAGTTGATTGGGTGCAGTAGGAACAAACTCCCGAATCAGATTGGGATATTTCCTCAACCAATGATAAGAGTTGGTAGTTTGTATTCTACGTTTGCGTCTTCTTACCAACAAATGATTTGCTGAAAGCATATTAAACAGTGCATCTCCGCCTATTTTTATTTGATGTTCCAGTATAAATGGTTGCAGCATTTCATATAATTTTCTTGTTCCCATTCTGCGATGATTTTCACGAATTTGTTTTACCCGTTGTATTATTAAATCTTCTTCCAAGGTAGTTGAAATTCCTTCCCAATTATTTTGATAATAAGCCTGTCTGGTGATACCAAACCATCCACATAACCTGGCTAATCCTATGTGTGCAAAGTTGTTTTTCATTGCTTCTATGGTTTGGTATTGAGCTTTTTTCTGATAGGAATTTTAAACTCCTTTTCTGCAATATCCACCATCGTTGAGAATGCAATTGCTTTTAGCTCTGCATCTTTTAATTGCTTTTCTAATTCAGCTATTCGCTTTTTTAGTTGCAGGTTTTCAAAAGATTCATCATCTGTATTATCCGCCTTTGGCGGATTGATTTTCTTCTGTGCCATCGGATATAAATTTGACACAATGTTAGGTCTTCTGGTTTTAATTCCAGTGTTGTAGCCCAGTTGTTTCATCCAGCGAAGCAGTTGGCCGTGCTCTTCTTCTTCCCCTGTGTATTTCTCCCAAAGTTCAACTTTGGTACATTGGGTTTCAATTAACTCCTGAATGATTTTGTGTTTCTGCTCTGCGGTAAAATATTTACCTGCTTTTTGAATGATTTTTTTGTCCATTTTTGTCCTGTTTTTTAGTTTACTATGTGTAAACCTATTTCAGGACAAGACAGTTGCGCAATTTAATAAGTTGGCGACATAGAAACACAAATATTTCTATGCCACCGAATCTTAAATATTTAGATATAAAGCACTAAATTAAAACCTATCTAATTCCATAACCTTACTCCAAGCGGAAACAAAATCTTTTACAAATTTATCTTTAGAATCTGAGCTAGCATATATTTCTGCAATGGCGCGAAGTTCAGAGTTTGAACCAAAAATTAAATCTGCTCTGGTGGCTGTCCATTTTGGTTCTCCGGTTGTACGATTTGAGCCCACAAAAATTTCACCGGAATCGTTTGTTGCTTTCCAAGTAGTTCCTAAATCTAATAAATTAACAAAAAAATCATTTGTCAGCGTTTCCGGATTGTTAGTAAACACGCCATGTTTAGAAGCATTATAATTTGTATTTAATACTCTCATCCCACCTATTAAAGCTGTCATTTCTGGTGCGGTTAAATTTAATAATTGAGCTTTATCGACCAACATTTCTTCTGTAACCGAAGTATATTTTGCATTTTTATAATTTCTAAATCCATCAGCTTTTGGTTCTAATACTGCAAAAGAGGCCACATCAGTTTGTTCCAAAGTAGCATCAGCTCTTCCAGATGTAAATGGAACAGAAACATTTTGTCCTGCATTTTTTGCAGCTTTTTCAATCGCAGCACAACCACCTAAAACAATTAAATCTGCCATAGAAACTTTTTTGCCAGAAACAGCAAATTCTTTTTGTATTTTTTCTAAAGTAGTTAATACATTTTTTAATTGATTTGGATTGTTGACTTCCCAATTATTTTGTGGCGCAAAACGAATTCGAGCACCATTTGCTCCGCCACGTTTATCAGATCCACGGAATGTAGAAGCAGAAGCCCATGCTGTAGAAACTAATTGTGATACTGAAAGTCCGCTTGAAAGAATTTTATTTTTTAAAGTAGCAATGTCGTTTTCCGTTAAAACATTTTTTGTTGCAGGAATTGGGTCTTGCCAAATCAACACTTCTGTAGGAACTTCAGCACCTAAATAACGAGCAATTGGTCCCATGTCGCGATGCGTTAATTTATACCAAGCTCTTGCAAATGCATCTGCAAATTGATCAAAATTTTCAAAGAATCGTTTTGAAATTGGTCCATAAATTGGATCCATTTTCAATGCCATATCTGCTGTTGTCATCATAGGTGCGTGATGTTTATTTTTATCGTGTGCATCTATTACTGTTGTGGCTGCACTTTCATCGGTTGGTGTCCATTGATGTGCACCGGCTGGACTTTTTGTTAATTTCCAATCGTATTTAAATAAAGTTTCAAAATATCCATTATCCCAAGTAGTAGGTTTTGGTTTCCAAGCACCTTCTATTCCACTTGTAATTGAGTCGCCACCTTTTCCTGTACCAAAACTATTTTTCCATCCCATTCCCATTTGTTCTATACTTCCTCCTTCGGGTTCGCGACCAACATGACTTTCACTTGCAGCTCCATGTGCTTTTCCAAAAGTATGACCGCCTGCAACCAATGCAACTGTTTCTTCATCATTCATTGCCATACGTGCAAAAGTTTCTCTGATATCTTTTGCCGAAGCTAAAGGATCTGGATTTCCATTGGGACCCTGTGGATTTACATATATCAACCCCATTTGTACAGCCGCTAAAGGATTTTCTAATTCTCTTTCACCGGTATATCGTTTGTCGCCCAACCATTCGGTTTCGTTTCCCCAATTAATATCTTGTTCAGGTTCCCAAATATCTGCCCTCCCACCAGCAAATCCAAAGGTTTTAAAACCCATAGATTCCAATGCGCAATTGCCAGCTAAAATCATTAAATCTGCCCACGAAATTTTATTTCCATATTTTTGTTTAATGGGCCAAAGTAAAAAACGAGCTTTATCTAAATTGCCATTGTCTGGCCAACTATTTACCGGTGCAAAACGTTGATTGCCTGTACCTGCTCCGCCTCTTCCGTCCGAAATACGATAAGTGCCTGCACTGTGCCAAGCCATACGAATAAACAATGGACCATAATGTCCATAATCAGCAGGCCACCAATCCTGCGAAGTTGTCACTAAATCAAAGATGTTTTTTTTAATAACTTTTAAATCTAACATTTTAAACTCTTCAGCATAGTTAAATCCTTTATCCATAGGATTTGACAAGTTAGAATGCTGACGCAAGACTCCTAAATTTAAACGGTTCGGCCACCAATCTTTATTTGTTGTACCATTGCTTACTGCTTGTTTCATTTGTCCATGAGGAAAAGGACATTTACTTTCATCTGGATTACTCATATTGATTTTTAATTTATGTTATTTTGAATTTGTCTTTTATTTGATTTTTAGAAATTTAATCTTACTTCTCTGTTAAGTATTCTTTTAGTTTGTTCCATGTTTCTGTCGCTAAAACTGCTTCTGACTTTTCATTCTTTTTGCCAATGTATTTAATAATATATTCTGCTCGTTCTTTTGAGTCGGGATGTGTGCTTATCCAAGAAAAATATTTCATGCTTGTTGATTCGCTATCGCCAAGTCGGTATAAAAAATTTGCAAAATGCTCTGGATTGATGTTTGAATTTGTCATATAATCTACTGCTTTTATATCAGCCTCTTTTTCCAAATTTCTATCGTAAGCGGATGATGACAATAGCTTTGCAGTTTCTTTAATTTTTTCTGCGCCACCATTACCAGCCGTCATTGAAATTAACACCGATAAGCCCACTTCTTTTATTAGTTTCTTCATCACATGGTTTAGTTCCATGTGAGCAATTTCATGGCTAAT
The DNA here is from genome assembly GCA_945861965.1 of Chitinophaga pinensis. GTDB lineage: Bacteria > Bacteroidota > Bacteroidia > UKL13-3 > UKL13-3 > CAMAWM01. The sequence continues at coordinate 3,832 of CAMAWM010000011.1, forward strand.
TACTCCGCACAGTTCTGCTTCATTCTCGCATGCTAAAATTAAACCACTATTTATAACAAGATGCTTATTGGGCAATGCAAAGGCATTTATTTCATCGCTATTAATTAAGTGCAATTTAATTTGGCTTTTATCAATGTTATTTGAATTGCAGATTTTAGACAAAATACTGTCTAAGGGCAAATTGGCTTTTTCGCTTTTAATTTCTTTTTCTGCTTTGTTGTACAAATCCCATAATAAATCACCTAATTTTTTTTCTGTTGTTTGGGTAGCTTGTTCAACTTTAAAAATGCCCATCCAATCAATTTTACTTAGTACAAACCACAGACTAAAAAATAGCGATACGATTACAACAATTTGAAATACTATTTTCTTCATATTATGGTTTGCAAATTAAGTTTGTTAAGTTACCATAGAACCACCATTCCACATGAAATCCTTTTCGGGTGCGTATTGCAGTATAAATTGTTGCAACAAACTCAACGATATTAAAAACAAAAACAGTAATGATATAAGCAATATAATTGCTACTAATTGTTTCGGAAGCAAATAGTATTGACATTGTCCACCAGAATCCAAAACTATTCATTAACAATAATGAAAACTGCGATAACAGCGCTTGTGTGCAATGCCAACGAACAAAATAAGTTCCTTTGCGATTGCCTAAATAAAATATGAATGTTGCAATAAGATTTATTATTGGAAGAGGCAAACCTGCAATTAATGCGATAAGCGACATAAGGTAACTATTTGAAGCTTTTTCTGCTTCGTGTTCACCGGGATCGTAACTAAATTTATTTAACAAAATCATAAACCTTTATAAATATTCCAAAACCAATTTGCTAAAACCAAAAACAGTGCAGGTATGGCAATTTTTTTCTGTCGAAGAATTGTTTCGGCTTTGTTGTAAAACTGTACTAGCGAATTTTTTTTTGTTGCGCAATCGAAGGTAATCCAAATAGGAATTGTAACCGCAATTAAAATGAGAATAAAGCCTAAAGGATTCCAATAGAGCGCCTCTAAATATTCTCCCTGTAATATTGACAATACTGATCTTGTTGCGCCACAAGAGGGGCACGGTATGTTAGTAATATGCTTAATCATACAAACAGTAATTTCATTGGTGTTGTTAACCAAATGATTTGAACTGTTTAGAAAAAGCCAAACACACCCTGCAATACAAGATAAAATTAGTATTGCATATAATCGGTTTCGGCTTATTGCCATTAATATAAAACTTGTTGAAGTTTTGCCATGTTCTTTTCTCTTGTTGCGCCCATTATCATAAACCAATCTATGATAGCCCAAATACCAAACCCACCACACGTCAAAAGTTTTCCAACTCCCAAACCCGTGTCTCCAATTATAAACCTGTCGATACCTAAACTACCGCCCAATAACGAAACAATTAAACTTGTGGTTGGGTCTTTAAATTGCAGTATTGATACCATTACCCATTTTGAATCATCCAGGGCAATAAGTCTATCTCTGATTACATTAATTTGATGGCTTTCAAAGAATTTGCCATTTGTCATGATAAACATGTCTACTTTTTGTGCTTCCATTTTGTTGTTTTGGTTTTAGTGAACACCACTTTTGAAGTGCAATATTAATAATTTGTCAGGCAGTCAAAAATAAATTTTATTGGCTATTGTGTTTGTTCGCTTATTAATTGGCAGCAAGAAACAAAACTATATTGCAGACTTACTAAGTTCAGAGGATTAAAAATAGTTAATCTCTCTTTCGCAAATGGATATTGGCACATCGTTTTCAAATTCAATTCTTTTTATCCAATTTAAATTTTTGTCATAGTCATACTTGTAGGTATATTTTGTTTTAAGAATTCCGTCCGAATTGTACCAATTTGTTTCTGCAAACCTGCAAAAAGGACACCTCACCATGTGTGGGTAAAAAGACTTATTATAATTTAAGCGATGTTGATAAAGCGAAGGTTCCATATACAGGAAACGACACCTTGGTTTTTGTAAGCAATACTAATGATACTGCAATTTGTATCGGTCAAGGTAAAGAGCAAATCTATACAGAAGTGTGCTTTACATCGGTTGAGTGTGAACCAAATTGCGATTACTTTGACGGCTATAAATATTCTTTTTTTGATAAAAATAATTTACCTAATCTACTTATAAATCAAACACAAAGGGATGAGGTAATGGATATTTATGTCAGTAATACAAGATTATATCCTATTAATCTAAGTTTTTTAACTCAAAAATATTATGATGACTCAGTAACAACAAATAAAAATACATATTTGTCCGTGGTTGGCGTCCTCGCCAATCACACAAAAACTAAAATACTGCAAAAGCAAATTTCTGTTAAACTTATCCGATTGTAATCGGATAAAAACGCATATTTCCGACAATAACTGTTTACACTCCGACTAAGTTTTTTTGCCATTCTATTTTTGCATCGTCAAATTATCAAACACCTAATTGCACTCTGATAGCTATCGTGTAAATAGAGAAATGATTCTTGGTTATAAATTAAAACAACTAAGAAGTTTGACAAACAAGTTAAATCAATTTATTAAAAATTAAAAAAAACACGTATGAACAACTTAAAAAACAATGTTCGCCTAATTGGCAACTTGGGAATGAATCCTGAAGTGAAAGAAACCACTAACGGAAAAAAATTAGCAAAATTTAGTATTGCTACCAACGAACAGTATCGCAACGAAAAAGGCGAGGAAGTAAAAGAAACGCAATGGCACAATTTAATTGTGTGGGGCAAGCAGGCAGACATTGCCGGCAAGTATCTAAAAAAAGGCAGCGAAGTAGCTATTGAAGGCAAACTTAGCAACCGCAACTACACCGACAAAGAAGGTGTAAAACGCTACGTAACCGAAATAGTGGTGAATGAATTTTTGATGCTTGGCGGCAAAAAAGATTAGCTCATCCTTTTAAAAGTAAAAAGCCGCAAACCTGAAGTTTGCGGCTTTTCTTTTTTAGGGCTTTATGAGTTTGAACAATTCGTCCAGTTTTGGCGAAAGTATAATTTCGGTTCTGCGGTTTTTTGCTCTGCCTTCAGCAGTAGCATTATCGCCTTTGGGCATAAACTGCCCGCGCCCAGCAGCGGTTAATCGCTTTGCATTTACTTTGTGCGTTTCGTTTAGCAGCCTAACAATGTTTGTAGCTCTTGCTGTGCTCAAATCCCAGTTGTCTTGAAACTGTGCGGTTTTGATCGGAACATTGTCTGTATGGCCTTCAATCAATACATCCACATCGGTATTTTTATTCAATACTTCGGCTAATTTTTTTAGCGCTTCCATTCCTTTTTCTTCTACATCGGCACTGCCCGATTTGAATAGTAATTTGTCGCTGAGCGAAACATACACTTTTCCGTTTTTCATCTCCACCGTTAACTCATCGCTAGTAAAACTCAACAATGCTTTTTTCATAATGTCGTTCAGCTCTTTGGTTATCGAATCTTGTTTGCGAATAAGTGATTCCAGTTCGGCTAAGCGTTTTTCTCGTGCCAATAAAATTTCTTCTTTTTGTTTCAATGCCAAATTTAATTGTTCAGTTTTGCTCAACGATGATTTTATCAAATCGGTGTAACGCTTGTTCATTTCGGCATAATCAATTTTCAGGTCTTTGTGTTTAATTTCCAACTCGGCCAATTGAGTTGTCATATCACTTATCATCGATTCTAAATAACGCAATCGCATTCCTCGCTCTGTTGTGTCTTTGTCAAAATACACAGCCATACTGTATAAAGAATCGCGCTGTTTGGTCGATTTTTTTAATCGTTTTGACATCAATAAATTATACGACTTTTGATTGAAACCTTTCGGATTTTTTATCTCGCTTTTGGGATTGTTAATTTGTGCAAATGCATTGGCAACAAATAAAATTGCAATACAGAGTTGTGTTATTTTTTTCATACGTAAATTATTGTTCACGCAAAATTGTCGGATAAAATTGGAACTGGCAACACGTTGAAGCTATACTTATTCATAGCCTTGTAAACATGAACAGTTTTGAGTTCAGCTTGATAAAATTAATTCAGCAACTCGCCAACTGTATGTTGCGCCAATGGATGGTACTTATTGCGCGCTTTTTCAAAAATTTGTTTTGCCAAAATTTTCCCCTCAGCGGTTTTTATATACGCTTTGTACAGCGGAGTTAAAAATTTTCTTCGCCCTACACTTGTCAAAAACTTTTCGATAAAAGCTTGTGCAACTGTGTAATTATTTACAATGCAGTGGTAATACCAATCGCATTGAATTTCGCTGTTGGTCGAATGAGTAAAACCAAAAGCATTGTCCAAATTTTTCATTTGTTCAAGCGAAAGCGAATCGGGCAAATTTCTTAAAAAATACAACCACTGATGCGTGTTCCAGTTTTGTGTTTTCGATTGTGTTGGAATTATTCCATTTGCTTGCATTGCGGCATCTACTTCTTCAAACAATGTGGCTTTTACCTTTGGACAATTTGCTGGAATTCCGGGACCAAAAACCCATGCATCGATGTTAATTTTTTGTTTCAGCGCTTCGTCATCTTTCAATAATTCGTCATTCAAATACTGTAAAAAATCTTCGGTGGTCATAGATTGAAAAGCATGCTGACTAAAATATTTGTTTACAAATTCATCCCATCTTTTTCGTCCGATAGCCTCTTCAATGCTTCGTAAAAAAAATCTTCCTTTTTCGTAAGCAATTGCATTTACCGATTCGTCTGGATCTTCGTCTTTCATATCCAAAAGCAAATGTGTTTTTACGCTAGTATCGCCAAACTCTTTTACTTGTTCAAGCAATTCGCCATAACCCAAATATTCCAACATATCTGCATATTCTTTTCCGTACAATTCTTCCATTATTCTGTTTTCAAAATACACAGTAAATCCTTCGTTCAACCAGAAGTCGTCCCAGGTTGCGTTGGTTACCAAATTGCCGCTCCAGCTGTGTGCCAATTCGTGCGCAACCAATGCCACCAAACTTCTATCTCCGGCAATTATGGTTGGTGTCGCAAATGTCAATCGAGGATTTTCCATTCCGCCAAAAGGGAAACTTGCAGGCAATACAACCACATCGTATTGCTCCCATCTGTAGGCGCCATATAATTTTTCAGCCGCATCAATCATTTTTTGCATATCGGCAAATTCGTAAACTGCTTTTTCTAGCATTTCTGGTTCGGCATATACTCCACTGTTTCGCCCAATTTTTTTATACTCAAAATCTCCAACGGTTAATGCAAGTAAATAACTTGAAATCGGCTGGTTCATTTTGAAATGATAAACTCCATCGGCATGTTTCACAGTATCATTTTCGGCACTCATCAATGCCATTAAATTTTGTGGAACTTTGATAGTAGCATCGTATGTAAATTTTACTCCAGGTCCGTCTTGACATGGAACCCAACTACGCGCTAATATTGCTTGCGATTGTGTAAATAAAAAATCCGCTTTCCCTTCGGTTTCTACCCATTGAACCGCTGCGGCATTGGGCGAAGTTTGGTAATAAACGGTTAGCGATTTTGTGTCCGAAGTGATATCTACACTTAAGGATTGTCCCATAAATTCTTTAAATTTCCCAAGCTCAAATTTGGTTTCGGTTTTATCGTCAAGCCGAATTTTTTCAATGCTTAAATCGCGCGTATCCAAAATTATTTTCCTAGCATTCGATTTGTTGTCGATGTTTAATTTTGCATAACCTTTCATGGTATGTTTTGCAAAGTCTAAATCTAGATTTAAACTCATGTGAGTTATTGCTACTTCTTCGGGATTTGAAAATGAATGAACGTCTTTTTTCATGGTTGATTTTGTTTGTTTTTGATTGCAGGAAATTAACAGAATACTTAAAATTATTAAACTCGTTTTTTGCAGTGCGCTCATTTTATTTTCCATATTCCATTTCTACTTTGCATATTCTAATTGTATAATTTTTGTACCAAGTATCCTTCCCTTTTTCTTGAGCCAATAAATGCTCTTCATTGGCTTTCCAGTTTTTATTTGCTTGCAAATTTTTCGAATACGAAACCGTAATTCCTACTTCGTTTCTTGCACTTTCAATACCCAAAAATCCTTCTTGCATTTTGGCAAGCTCTTCCATTCGCATCGAAGTTTGCTCATAGCCATCTGCTACTTCGGTTCTTGTTGAAGTAAAAATAACTGCATAGTATGGCGGTTTTGGAGTTTCTGATATTTTCATTGATTCTATTTTATTTCAGTTGCAAAGCGGCATCTAAGTATACAAAAATATCTTTGGGCAGCTCATCGCCAATTTTTTTTGCGCGTTTGTGACCCAACCTCACCACAATCATTTTTTCATCGGGAATAGCAAAAATGTATTGACCTAAAATTCCTCTACAATAAAAAATTTCATGGCGCTTATATTTCATCATCCACCATTGATATCCGTATTGATCATTTTCTGCACCATCGCGTTTTTTTAATGGTGCAAATGAAAGCGATTGTTGGATATAATTTGTGTCTATAATTTGTTGTCCGTTCCAGTTTCCATACTGCATGTATAATTTTGCAATGCGCGCAAAATCTCTTGCATTGGTATACCAACAACAACTTACTTTTTCCATTCCTTTTTCGTCCAAACTCCAAAATGCTGGATACTCAGCACCCAATACTTCCCATAATTTTTCAGAAGCATAATCTGCAACATTTTTTCCTGTAGTTTTTTTCAATATCATTCCCAATAATTGTGTGTCGCCACCTTTGTAAATCCATGTTTTGCCGGATTCTGATTTTGTATTTGCCTTCAAAGTCAATTCGTTTACATCAGCGCCATAATACGATTCGCTTGGCCAGGCAAAAGGATTATTATAAGTTTCATTAAAATCCAAACCGCTGCTCATACTAAGCAAATGTTTGATCAAAATTTTTGACTTTTGGCCTTGGTTAAACTCAGGAATATAATTTCCAATCGGCTCGTCCAAACTTTTTATTTTCCCTTCTTTTAATGCAATTCCTATCAAGGCACCAACAAAACTTTTCGCCATACTAAATGAATTGCTAAAACTTTTATAAGAATAATTTTCCCAATATTTTTCAAAAACAATTGAATCGTTTTTGATTACTAAAAACGAAACGGTTTTATAGTCTTCGCACTTTTTAATGCTTTCTTTACTTACTTGTAACAACCCAAAATTTTTTGAAATGGGCCACACTTGTGGAGTTCCATTTTTTATTTCTCTCGATGGAAATTTTTCTAACTCATCAATGCCTGGACCAAACCGACCTTTTAATATTGTCATAACAAAGACCTTATTCAAAAAAGTTTTGCCTGAAATTAATATAGCCAATTCGGCAATTATCAGAATGGCAAAGAGAGAAACGAAAACGAGTTTAATTTTTTTCACTGAATTTGTTTTTTAAGTCTGCGAATGTAAAAAAACTAAAATAAATCACTAATGCGCTAAAATCCAGTTATTTCAAAAAAAATCGCACAAATTATTTTCAAATCCTTATTTTTGTCGGCTTTATTAGTGCGTTGTGAAGTTAATGGATTACACGATTGAATTCTCAAAACTTGTTCATGGCTTGAACAAGTTTAGCTTTTCAATTGACGAAAAGTTTTTATGTAATTTTGATTTTTCGCCCATTAAAAAAGCGGATTGTAAGGCAAAGCTAGAACTTTTGAAAAGCGAAAACATGCTTGATTTAAATTTTAGTTTTGAAGGAACAGCGCATTGTGTTTGTGATATTTGTTTGGATGAATTTGAAATACCAATAGAAAATGAGTTTTCGCTTTTAATCAAATTCACTGATGGATTGAACAATTTAGATGACCAAGAAATTATATATTTGAATCGCAAAGAACACATGTACGACTTAAGCGCTTTTTTATACGAAAGTTTTTTGTTGTCAATTCCAACAAAAAAAAGTTGCGAATTGGCTAATAAAAAACACAACGAAACAGTAATTGAAAAACTAGAAAAAACGAACTCTAATACAGAAAACCAAACAAATGACCCACGTTGGGACAAATTAAAAGAACTATATAAAAACAATTAAAAGGAGAAAAATAAAATGCCAAATCCCAAACGAAAAATAAGTAAATCGAGAAGAGATAAGCGCAGAACACATTACAAAGGCGAAAATCCAACTATTGCAGTAGATTCAACTTCTGGCGAAGTGCATTTGCGTCATCGTGTTACAGCAGACGGTTATTACAGAGGAAAACATGCTTTCCCTGATATGAAAAAAGATGTTTAATTAATCATGCATACGAATTGTAGATTGGTTTTATTTTATTAAAACATAGTTCAAAATTCGTTAATCAACTTTTACCTAAAATGAAAATTGGTTTTGACATAATGGGTGGCGACTACGCACCTAAAGAAGCAATTATAGGCGCGATGCAGGCATTAAAAAAACTTAATGCCGATGACAGAATTGTACTAATTGGCGACTCTGAACAAGCGCAAAATTTATTAGATTCATTGGGCGGCAATTCTGAGCAATTCGAATTGGTTCATACAAGCGAAGAGATTGGAATGGGCGAACATCCAACAAGAGCCATTACACAAAAAAAAGATTCAAGTATTGTTGTAGGATTTCGACTTTTATCAAGTAAAAAACTGGATGCATTTGTAAGTGCCGGAAATACAGGTGCTATGTTAGTAGGCAGTATGTTTTCGGTAAAACCAATTGAAGGAGTAATTCGTCCGGCAATATCAGCAACCATTCCAAAGCCAAACGGAAAATTTGTGCTTGGTTTGGATATGGGCGCCAATGCAGATTGCAAGCCAGATGTGTTGTATCAATTTGCTTTACTTGGAAGTTTAACCATGAAACATGTTTATGGAATTGCTGATCCTCGTGTTGGTTTATTAAGCAATGGAGAAGAAAAAGAAAAAGGCAGTTTGGTTACAATTTCAGCACACCATTTGATGGAAGAAAGCAATGCATTTCATTTTATTGGAAATGTAGAGGGCAGAGATTTTATGAGCGATAAAGCCGATGTTATCGTTTGCGAAGGGTTTACAGGAAATGTAGTTTTAAAAGCTTTTGAATCTTTTTTTCATGTCATGAGAAAAAGAGGAATAAAAGACGAATATTTAGAGTCATGCGATTATGAAAACTTCGGAGGCATGCCAATTTTAGGCGTAAATGCACCAGTTCTTGTTGGTCATGGAATATCCAATGCAAAAGCATTTATGAATATGATTTTAGGCGCTCGCGATATAGTAAATTCAAACTTGTGTAATATTGTGCGTGAGCAATTCCAAAATCTTGTTCCTGTTCAATAATTTTATTAAATAAATAAAATAAAATGAAAAAAATTACAGCTGCAATTACTGCTGTTCACGGATTTGTTCCGCCTGATATATTAAGCAATTCTGATCTCGAAAAAATGGTTGAAACCAACGATGAATGGATTGTTGCAAGAACCGGAATTAAAGAACGAAGAATTCAAAAAACACCCGGATTGGCTACTAGTGATATGGCTGTTGAAGCGGTAAATGGTTTACTGCAAAAAAGAGGAATTACTGCTGCAGACATAGATTTAATTATTTTTTGTACCATAACAGGCGATATGATTTTTCCTTCGGCAGCTTGTATTTTAGCCGATAAAATTGGGGCTAAAAATGCATTTGGTTATGATTTAGCAGCCGCATGCTCAGGGTTTTTATTTGGATTAGAAACAGGTGCTACTTTTGTAGAAAGTGGAAAATATAAAAAGGTTTTGGTTTTAGGTGGAGACAAGATGAGCTCAATTATAGATTACACAGATCGCAATACCTGTATAATTTTTGGCGATGGTGTTGGATGTGTTTTGTTAGAACCAAACGAAGATGGTTTGGGCGTAATAGATTCCATTTTAAAAATTGACGGACAAGGAAGACAATATCTTTATCAAACAGCCGGTGGCAGTTTAAAACCACCAACCCACGAAACCATCGATGCGCGCGAGCACTATGTTTATCAAGACGGAAAAGCAGTTTATAAGTTTGCGGTGATAGGAATGGCTGAGGTTTCGGCTCAAATAATGGAACGAAATAATTTAACTTCTGATGATATAAATTGGTTGGTTCCGCACCAAGCTAATTTGCGAATAATAGACGCTACCGCAAAACGCATGGGATTAAATCAAGAAAAGGTAATGATAAACATTGACCATTTTGGAAATACAACCAACGGCACAATCCCACTTTTGCTTTGGGAGTTCGAAAATAAACTTAAAAAGGGCGACACGCTTGTTTTATCAGCATTTGGTGGCGGATTTACTTGGGGAGCGATTTATTTAAAATGGGCGTATTGATATTCGTCCTGTTTTGAATTATATTGTCTGATTTACAACAACATAAATATAGAAAAGGCAGTCTGATAATAATATTTATTGACATTATTGATTAAAAAAATACTTTTACCATTCGTTTAAACTGAAAAATTATGGAATTAAAGGAAATTAAAGAATTAATTAAGCTAGTTGCCGAGATGGGAGTTTCGGAAGTTGAAGTTGAAAGAGGCGATTTTAAAGTATCTATTAAAAAAACCTCAGAAAAAACAACAGTTATACAACAACAGGTTTCACCGGCTAACGTAGTTACTATGGCTCCTGTTAGTGCAGCTCCTGTAGTTGCACCGACACCAACACTTGTTGCAAACACTATTATCATTAAATCTCCAATGATTGGAACGTATTATAAATCACTATCGCCAGACAAACCCGATTTTGTAAACATTGGCGATGAAATAAAGCCAGGCAAAGTACTTTGTATTATTGAGGCGATGAAATTATTCAACGAAATTGAATCCGAAGTTTCAGGTAGAATTGTAAAAATTTTAGTTGACAATGCATCTCCAGTTGAATACGATCAACCGCTTTTTCTTGTAGAGCCAAACTAAATTCAAAGCTTTCAGATTTACCATTGAATACATTTTTATTCCTGCGATCTAAAAATTACACATCAAAAAATGTTTAAGAAAATACTTATAGCAAATAGAGGAGAAATAGCTTTGCGAATCATTCGAACAGCTAGAGAAATGGGTATAAAAACTGTAGCCGTTTACAGCACTGCAGACACCGAAAGTCTTCATGTTAGATTTGCTGACGAAGCAGTTTGTATTGGTCCTCCACCATCTGTCCAATCGTATTTAAACATGGCTAGTATTATTGCCGCTGCTGAAATTACAAATGCTGACGCCATTCATCCGGGGTATGGTTTTTTGAGCGAGAACGCAAAATTTTCTCAGGTGTGCCGTGATCACGGTATAAAATTTATTGGCGCATCGCCCGAAATGATTAATTCAATGGGCGATAAAGCGAACGCAAAAAATACCATGAAAAAAGCCGGAGTTCCTGTAATACCGGGAAGCGATGGTTTGGTTGAAAGCGTTGAAGAAGGAAAAAAAATTGCAAAAAAAATTGGATACCCAGTTATCATTAAAGCAACTGCTGGTGGTGGTGGTCGAGGCATGCGAATAATTTGGGCAGATAAAGAATTTGAACACAATTGGGACAGCGCAAAACAAGAATCTAAAGCTGCATTTGGCAACGATGCCATGTACATGGAAAAATATATAGAAGAGCCTAGACATATCGAAATTCAATTAGCAGGAGACCAATACGGAAAAGTTTGTCATCTTTCTGAGCGTGATTGTTCAATTCAACGAAGACATCAAAAATTAATTGAAGAAAGTCCATCGCCATTTATTACAGAAGAGTTGCGAATTAAAATGGGCGAAGCCGCAAAAAAAGGAGCGGCTTCCATTGGTTACGAAGGATTGGGAACGATAGAATTTTTGGTTGATAAGCATCGCAATTTTTATTTCATGGAAATGAATACGCGCATTCAGGTTGAACATCCTGTAACCGAAGAAGTAATTAATTACGATTTGGTGAAGGAACAGATTTTGATAGCTGCAGGAGTTCCAATTAGTGGAAAAGATCACTTTCCGATGAAACATGCCATTGAAGTAAGAATTAATGCAGAAGATCCTTACAATAACTTTAGGCCAACACCAGGAAAAATTGAAAACTTACACAAACCCGGTGGTCATGGAGTAAGAGTAGACACACACATTTATGCTGGATATACCATTCCGTCACATTACGACAGTATGATTGCAAAAATGATTGTAAGCGCACAAACCAGAGAAGAGGCAATAATAAAAATGGATAGGGCTTTGAGCGAATTTATTATTGAAGGACCTGGAATAAAAACGACCATTCCGCTTCATCTAAAATTGATGCGAAACGAGGATTTCAGAAAAGGAAATTTTACTACTGCTTTTATGAATACGTTTGATATTCTAAAATAAACAAAAGCATTTAGTTTTTAGCAAAACTCTTCAAAAGCTGCTTTCAAATTTTCAGCAATCATTTCTGAGCTACGTCCTTCAATCATGTGGCGTTCGATAAAATGAACCAATTCGCCATTTTTGTATAATGCTACGCTTGGCGAAGATGGAGGAAACGGTGCAGTATATTCACGCGCTTTTGCTACCGCTTCGGCTTCTTGTCCTGCAAATACGGTTAATAATTTATTTGGCAATTTTGATGATTCTTTCACCGCTTTAATTATACCTGGACGAGCTGTACCTGCAGCACAACCACAAACAGAATTAAAAACCAATAACTTGGTTCCACTTTTTTCGTTCAATTCGTTTTCAACTTCTGCGGCATTCATTAAAGATGAAAAACCCGCATCGGACAATTGCTGCCTCATGGGCGCTACTAACATTTCTGGATACATTTTGTTTATATAATTTTGCAACGAAGATAAAACCAAATTTCGGTTGCTTTGTTTTTTATTCCTTGATTATTCTGTGTTATTTATCAATTCCCCAAACTTCTAATTCCTTTCATTACAATTAATAAATCTTTTTCTAGCGAGTAATCTTTGGCATAAAGAAAGTTTAATTTTTGAAGCGTAATGCTATTGATATTTTTGTTTTTTTCTGCCGGACTCAATACGCCTTGTTTTATAACCGGCAAGAGTTTAATGTTTTCGGAATATGAATATCCAACCCAAGTTTTTTCGCCAATCAAAACCTTTATTAGGTTGCTAAAAAAATTCATTTTGTTTCTCACAAATAATATAATTAATGGCGAAAGCGGCAATAATAGTGCGCTTAAAACAATATCAAATACACGTTTTTTTTGCTGTTCCCAAGGTCTGCTTAGCGACAAATGAATATCGAGTGTATAAAAATCTCCAGGTGCGTTTTTGCTATTGCTGCCTATTATAAACAAACTTTCCTCTGGTACTATTTTAAACAGAATATCTTTTTGCATAAGACGACCCATCCATTCTATAATTTGCGCAGCGCCTAAATCTTTTGAGCAAAAAATAATTTCTTCTATTTTAAATAAATCGCTTATTTCGTTCAGTTGTGAAATTTCACCTAAGTAATGATCGTCATTTTTGGTTGTATAATCAGCTACCGAAACAAATCCAAGGTACTCAGTTTTTGATTTTGATTTTACCAACAATTCTTGAACTCGGTTAACTTCTAATTTATTTCCAACAATAATAGTTCTCAAATTATTGCTCATGCTTAAATTTGGTTTTCCGCTTTTAATCCAATGACCAAAAAATCTTTCTGCAAATACGAGAAGTATTGACACGCCCGTTCCAATCACAATTAAGGCACGCGAAAATCGATATCCTTCATCTACAAAAGCATAAAATACCGCAATAGATAAAGTGCCAATTGCTATGCCTTTAACTACGCTTAAAAAAGTTTTTCGCTTGTTGTAAGCGCCAGCTAAATAAAGTCCGAACATCCAAAGTAAGCCGTAAACAATACTATTGATAATAACAACTTTTTCGGAGTACGCTTGCAACACATCAAATTTGTAGATTGAATAAACGCGGCTGAGCAAAAGCATTGTAGAAACAATGAAAATAAAATCAAGAACTGGCAACCACAACATTTTTAAAGTTCGCGCAAAAATTGCAGAAGCTGCGCGTAAATAAATGGCAATATTAATAATTGCGGCAAAGCTGCTTGCGTGTTTTTGTGAATAATGTTTATTAGCAAAAATTATCATTGCTCGGTAAAAAGTAAAAACAAAATTTACGCTTGTTTTTTTTGTGCTTTCGCCTTTGTAATGAATAATTGTTGTTTCGGGGAAATAATAATTTTTGAATCCTGATTTTGAAATTCTGTACGATAAATCAATGTCCTCGCCATACATAAAATAATCTTCGTCAAGCAAACCAATTTTATCTAAAACGGATTTTCGTAACATCATAAATGCGCCCGCTAAAACATCAACCACATGTGTTTTGTTTTTATCTAAATACCCAAGATGGTATTTTCCAAATCGCTTAGATTTTGGAAACAAACTAGCAAGTCCCGAAATTTTATAAAATGCCACATCTGGCGTTGGAAGTCCACGTTTTGATTCGGGCAAAAAATTTCCCGATCCGTCAATCATTTTAACGCCAACCGAACCAGCATTAGGCGTATTTTGCATAAAAGCAATTACTTTTTTAAAACAATCTTCTTCAACTACAGTATCTGGATTTAGCAATAAAATAAATTCGCCTTTTGCCTGTTTTATTGCTTGATTGTTTGCTTTGCTGAATCCAGTGTTTTCATTGTTTTCAATCAATGTAACTTCAGCAAATTTTCTTTTAATCATTTCACAACTGCCATCCACCGATTTGTTGTCTACTACAAATATTTCTGCGTCTATTCCAAAGCAAGCTTTTCGAACAGAGTGCAATGCCTGTTCAAGAAAATACTTTACATTATAATTGACAATGATGACAGAAAGTTTCATGTTTGAAAAAGCGAAAATAATTAATTGCTAACGAAAAAGGATTTAAACCAGTACAATTATATTTTCAATTCAATAAATAACAAACTTTGATAGCGTTGATATTTTTATTTCCTTTGAAAACAAGGAATGAAATTTTTTGGTCAAATAATACTTTTAATTAACTGGTTTGCTGCTTTGTGTTTGCTTGGCGCTTATTTATCGCAATTTATTAGCCCAGCAAATTCATGGATTTTTGCTTTTCTAGGATTAACATTTCCAATTTTGGTACTTGTAAATGTTGCGTTTGTAATTTACTGGGCATTTAGTTTTAATTCAAACATTGCCTATTCGGCAATTGCACTTTTAATAGGTTTTTGGCACATTCCGCGATTCATACAATTTGGAACAGTAAAGACAAACGAACACAACAACAAATGCATAAACATTGTTGATTTTAATACGAAAAACTTTGGTGCATACGATGAAGTAAAGTATGACACTTCCGTTTTTTTTAGCGCACTCAGAAACCTTAATCCTGATATAATTTGTTTTCAAGAGTTTGTAAATTTCAAAACTGAAATTGAAAAGCCCGTTTTCATCGGATTGTTTAAAGAATATAAGAATTTTTTTAAGCACAATGTTGACGAGAATTCAACCGAACCGACAGGTCTTAGCGTATCCATTTTTTCTCGTTTTCCAATTGTCCATTCTGGATTTATTGAGCGTATAAATGGTGGAGGAAACTATACGATATTTGCAGATTTAAAAATAGACGAGGATACGATTCGTGTTGTAAACACACATTTAAAATCAATTGCTTTTGACAAATTAGATTATGAAACTGTTGAAGAAATTGAAGAAAACGATAACGAAACCGATATACGTTGGTACCATTTTAAACATATTGCACATAAGCTGAAGAATGCATTTGTGGCTCGTTCAAGACAAGCAGAAATGATTAAAAATAAACTAGAAAAAAGCAAGTATAAAGTAATTTTATGTGGCGATTTTAACGATTCGCCAGCTAGTTATTCATACAAAACTATTAGAGGGAAAATGAAAGATGCATTTATCGAATCTGGCTCTGGCTTTAGTTCTACCTATATTGGAAAAATGCCATCGTTCCGTATTGATTATATTTTATGCGACAAAAGTTTTGAGGTTTTCAATTACAAGCCAAGCGCTATGAATTTTGGCGATCATCTTATGCTATCGGCTACAATAAAATTGAAATAATTTCTTCAATTTATTTTATCCTTATTTACTTTAAAATACTTTATTTCGGTATTTTCAATTGCTCCAAAAATTTCTTTCGATCTCTTTTCGTGAGTATCTGTAATAAATATTTGTCCAAACTCGTGACGGCTTATTTTTTCCAAAAGTTTAGTCAATCGCAGCGTGTCTAATTTTTCAAAAATATCGTCCAATAACAACAAAGGTTTTTTGCCAGTTTGTTCCTCAAGGTAATTGTATTGAGCGAGTTTTAATGCAATCACAAAACTTTTTTGTTGACCTTGAGATCCAAATTTTTTTAATGAAAAATTATTGATTGTGAAACTGAAATCGTCTTTATGAATTCCACGACATGTTCGCTGAGATGAAATATCAGCGCCTTCTGAATTTTTTAATAATTGATCAAAAGTTATGTCGTTTAAATCGCTTTCGTAAATTATATTTACCTCTTCGTCAGATTGAGATATTTCGGTATAATTATTTTTGAATACCAATGAAAAACTTTTTAAAAACGCAACCCGTTTTATATATATATAAGTTCCTTTTTCAATCAATATTTCATTATAACTTTCTAACAAATTTCGGTCAAATTGTTTTCGTTCAAAAAATAATTTAAGCAACTTATTCCTTTGGTCTGTACATCTGTTATACGACAACAATTCATGTAAATAAGTTTTGTCCAATTGCGAAATAGTTCCATCAATAAATTTTCTTCTTGCGCTACTCAATTCATCAACTAAATTAATATCTGCCGGCACAATAATTACAAGTGGATATTGACCAATATGCTCTGACATTCTTTGGTAATCGGTTTCATTAAGTCGCACTATTTTTGCTGCGTTTTTATTTAATACGAGTTGTATTTTCTGTTCGTTTTTATCATCAGAAAAAATGCCTTCAACACTTGCTTCTGTTTCGCCATGTTTTATATTATTTGCGTCTTGAGATTGAAAATAACTTTTGGTAAGCGACAAATAATAAATGGCATCCAATATATTTGTTTTTCCAGTTCCGTTCATGCCAGTAATGCAATTCAAACGTGAACTAAATGAAAGCTCCGCAGTATCGTAATTCTTAAAATTATACAGTCGTAAATTTTTTAAGTACATAAATTCAGCAATTCAAATTCGAAAAATTATTTGTTAAACTCAGTCATTGTAAGAGCCAATCCTCGAAGCACAAAACTCTCAGCAGCCAAGGCGGCTTTTGAAACTAAAGCAGAAACATTTTTTTCTTCCTCCAAATTCCATTTGCTCAACACAAAATTAATTTGTTTGCCTTTTGAAAAATTATTTCCAATACCAAATCGTAGTCTTGAATAGTTCTGTGTGCAAACCAATTCGTTAATATTTTTCAATCCATTGTGTCCAGCATCGCTTCCTTTTCCTCTCAATCGCAAAGTGCCAAATTCAATCGCAAGGTCATCCACTAAAACCAAAGTGTTGTCAATTGAAATATCAAGTTTTTGCATCCAGTATCGCATTGCCTTTCCGCTTAAATTCATAAAAGTTGTCGGTTTAATTACGTGAACTTTTTTTCCGCGTAAATTAAACTCAGCATGAAAAGCATATCGATCGTCTTTGAAAGTTGCTTTGTTTTTTTTGCACAATTCATCAGCAATCTCAAATCCTACATTGTGCCTTGTTTGAAGGTATTCATCACCAATATTTCCGAGTCCTACTAGTAAAAATTTCATGTATAATTTGTACAATAATACAAAGTAAATAACAACTTATAAAAGTCTTTTTTTATGGATTAATTCGAGTTCGTTAAACTTAAAAATTATTCAATCCAAAGCATTTAGTTTTTTCATTTCTTCAACACTAACAGTTGGGGGCATTTGTCCTTTGGTTATTTTTTTGATAACTAATTTTGCAACAATTCGCGCTCGTTCCTTTGTTTTAAATCCTGCGTTTCCTTTCAATGCAGGTATATTGGGCTGATGAATTATTTTTTTCTTGTCACAAAATATTTCATACCCAAATGTGTTGCTTTTTGCTTTTATTATTTGGTATGTATAATGTCCGTTCGGTTTTTCAATTGGTTTTTGAGCAAAAACAAAATGACTTGAAATAAAACACATCAACAAAACAGTATAAAATTTCATTTATAGTGTATAGATTAAATTTGAAATTAAAATCGTAGAAGCATGATAAACATAATTGTAAATCCTAAAGCATAACCCGAAATGACTTGACTAAAATTATGCGATTGTAAAAAAATTCGTGTAGAAGCTACAAAGCCACTAACTAAAAAAACAAGCGCAATTTCAAGTCGCAAATCATTTTTGAAAAAAATAGTTGAAAAAAGAAAGATTGCCAACAAGGAGCCGAGTGATGTTAAATGAATGCTAATTTTCCAATAATGATTAATAATGAATACCAAAATAACGATGACAGAACATGCATTAAGGTACGATAAAATTAGGTGCGAAATACCAGCTTCGCGTAAAATATAATAGCAAAACATATATCCAATTGCAGTTATTAAATAGGGGATTTTACGCTCTTCTTTTGTATGCATTTGAATGGAATTTATTTTACCTGTAAGTTTAAGAAACAATATCGTTATCATTGGAATTAGCGCAGTAGAAAAAAATACAAAACCCGCCAAAAAAAGTTGGTTTCTAAATTGAAATCCTTGCAAGGAAGGAAACACCCTAAATAAAATTAAAAAACCAAATAAGTTAAGGAAAACAGGATGAAATACAGTAGATATAAGCAAGCCTAATTTGTTATTCATACTTTTTTATTTCACAGCAATCACACTTATTTCTACATTTGCTCCTAAGGGCAATTTTACAACTTGAACCGTTTCGCGAGCAGGATAATTACCAGTAAAAAAACCACCATAAACTTCATTTATCGTAGAAAAATTTGAAAGATCGGTGCAATAAATTGTTGCTTTTGTAACATGCTTAAAATCCATTTCTGCTTCTTTTAAAATGGCATGTATGTTTTCCATCACTTTTCTAGTTTCGGTTTTAATATCGCTTTGAATCATGTTTCCAGTTTTGGCGTCTTTTGCAACCTGACCGCTAACGTAAAGCGTGTTTCCAACTAAATTTGCGTGGCTATACGGACCAATTGGAGTGGGTGCATCTGGGCTTGAGATTATTTTCTTTTCCATATTTATTCTGGGATTATTTTTTTGTTTTGACTTAATTTGCTGCGAATATGAAAATTTTGGCCAGAGGAACCAACTTACAGACAGAAGAATTAAAACAAAAGTTTTCATCGGTTGATATTGACTTAATTTGCGAAGACGAAAATACAATTAGTGTTTGTAAAGATGAAACATTCCTTGCAATTTTTGATTTAAACGCGGATGATGCTAAATTCAACCCGCTTGCGGCATACAATGATTTAATTACAACACCTGTTTTTGTAGCTGCTGTAAAAAAATCGTTGGCAATGATGGCACAAACGCATCAACAAAAAATAAATTTTCCATTATTCGGCATCAACGCGTTACCAACTTTTATTAATAGAAGTATTGCAGAAATTTCAGTGTTTAATTCCGCTCAAAAAAACTGTTTAGAAATTATTTTCTCAAATTTAAATTGGAATTTTAAACTAGTAGACGACCGCGTTGGGATGGTAACTCCCCGAGTATTGTTTATGATAATAAACGAAGCTTGCTATACTTTAGAAGAAGGAACTGCAACTATCAATGATATTGACATTGCCATGAAATTGGGTACAAATTATCCATTTGGTCCTTTTGAGTGGGCCGATAAAATTGGAATAAAACCTATCTATGAAACTTTGAATGCTTTGTTTGAAGACACTCAAGACGAACGCTACAAAATCTGCCCATTACTTAAAACAAAATATTTGAGGGGAGAAAAATTCTTTTAATGAATCACACAAGATTATTTTTAATTCTATTTTTTCAGTTTGTTATTTTCAGTGAAATTACTTTTGCTCAACACAACGAGAAAAACGGACATTCATCGGGTAAAATTTTTGGAAAAATTACCGATTCTAACACTGGCAAAGCACTAGAATATGCAACTCTTGGTTTGCAACGCGTAAGCGATTCTTCAATATTGGCTGGAGTTGTAACAAATGCAAAAGGTCAGTTTCAGTTTGAGAATGTTGTCAATGGCGTTTTTGTTTTAAGAATATCTTTTCTTGGTTACAACACATTTACAACGGCATCTATTTTGTTAAAACCAGAGGATAATTTTATAGATCTTGGATTAATTAAACTTATGCAACAAGGAAAAAAATTAAACCAAGTAGAAATTAAAGGCGAAAAATCTGACTTCACAATTCAGCTAGATAAAAAAACGTACAGTGTCGAAAAAAATTTAACCAATGTGGGCGGAACTGCTTCTGAAGTGTTGCAAAATATACCTTCAGTTTCCATTGATATGGAAGGCAAAGTGAGTTTGCGTGGCAGCGAAAATGTTACCATTTTAATTGATGGAAAAGCGTCTACAATTACTGGAGGAAACCGACAAGCGGTTTTGCAGCAACTGCCTGCAAGTGCAATTAGCGAGGTTGAAATAATTACAAATCCATCGGCAAAATACGATGCAGATGGCCAAGCCGGAATCATAAACATTAAAACCAAAAAAGATAAAACCAAAGGCGTGAATGGAAACGTTCAAGCCAGTTTGGGAACAAATGATAAGTATAATATTACGTTTGGATTGAACAATCGAAGAGAAAAATACAACGCATATTGTAACTACACTTTCAGACACGAAAAAAGAGACATGAATGGTTTGGGTGCGCAAATAAATTATTTACCCCTTGACACTTTTTCATTTAAAAGCAACTACAACGGCTACACTTTTAACGATTTGAATAACGGGAAAATTGGATTGGATTTGTTTTTGAATAACTACAATACCTTAGGTTTTTCGGCAAATATTAATTCCAATATTCAACAAAAAAACGAAGAAATTGAGTACAATTATTTTGATGCCAATTCTCCAATGCCGTCATTAAATAGAAATAATTTGGGCAACGAAAATAATTTTACAATTGACGCTGCATCAGATTACAGAAGGGTTTTCAAAAAAAACAAATCAGAGTTTACTTCAAGTGTTTTGTTTTCTACCAACATAAAATCTATCAATGATGATTATAAATTAATAGGCGTTGCATATAGCGATATGCCGTTTCAAATAAATAAAAATACAGCTCAATTCAGCAATTTCATAATTCAAGCAGATTATATATTGCCATTAAATAAAGTCGCAAAATTTGAAACGGGATTGAAAAGCACAAACAGAAATATCGATAACAACCAAAGAGGATCAAAGTTTGATACGCTAAATAAAACGTATGTTTCTGATTTTCGCTTTGTAAACCATTTGGTTTTTAATGAACAAGTGAATGCTGCTTATGCATTGTATATGGGCAAAAAAAACAAGCTTGAGTACCAATTGGGTTTGCGTGGCGAGTGGGCATTTATTGAAGGAAATAACATCACTAACAATACAAAATTTGACAACAACTATCCAGGAATTTTTCCAAGTGGATTTTTGAAATATACTTTTTCAAACGATCAAGTTTTTCAGGTAAATTATAGTCGAAGAGTTAACAGGCCAAACTTTGAATCGCTGAATCCTGTAATAGACTACAGCGATTCGGTAAATCTACGAAAAGGAAATCCAAAATTAATGCCTGAATACATTAATTCATTTGAAATAAATTATTCCAAACAAATAAAATCGTTGTCTATTAACGCAACTTTTTATTACAGAAATACCGAAAATATTATTTCTCGGTTTCGTACAGTTGATTCGTTAAACGGTCAAGGAATTATGTCGTTTTACAATTTCAATTCATCACAAAATATTGGCGCTGAAATAATTTTACGCTACACGTCAAATAAATTTGGAAGCCTGATGTTAAGTTCAAATGCGTTTCAGAATAAAATTAATGCAAGCAATGTGCAAACATCTTTGCAAAGCGAAATTGTAACTTGGAATGTAAAGTTGATGTACAATACCAAAATTGGCAAATCAACTTTTGTTCAAATTGCTGGAGTGTATAATGCGCCAATTCGTTCAGGCCAAAGCACTGTTTGGGGAATGATGAATGCTGCAGACATTGGCATTAGGCGCGATTTGTTTAAAGGCGCTGCATCGCTCGGAATAAATTTAACGGATGTGTTTAACACAAGGCACTTTGAAATTTCGCAAGATGGAATTAATTTTCATTACGAAGGAATGCGCAAACGCGAATCAAGAGTTGCAACCGTAAGTTTTACGTATCGATTTGGTACAGAAAGCAATGTGTTAATCAAGAAAAAACCGATACAAATTCAACAATCAGAAAATACCGAACAGGGATTTTAATTAAAGCGAAAGGGCGCTATTAATTTAAATTCGGGGATACGAACGCGAAAAAGTTTTCCGTCAAATTGTTTTTCAAAAAGATAGTTGCCATACATTTTTCCAATATCGCTTTTTAACGCACAACCCGAAACGTATTGATGCGATTCGCCTGGCTCAATAATTGGTTGTAATCCAATAACACCCTCGCCTTCAATTTCGTTTTTTCCGAAAACCGAATCGATGATAAACCAATGTCTGCGAAGTAACTTTATTGTGTGGTCGCTTTGGTTTGAAATTGTAACTCTGTACGCAAACATGTGATCGCCATCCGCATTTGGAATTTTTCCATTCTGATATGACGTTTCAACGCTTATCTTAATATCGTTTGTAGTTGCAGTTGACATAAATGTTTTACAAGTATATTATTAATGTTCCAAAAGCCAAATACATTTTCAATTTTGTTATATAATTAATGTTGTATTATTCAGTTTTAATGATTTTTTGATCCGCTTTATTCCTTGTCAATTAAAGTAAATTTGATAAAAAAATATGTTTAGTTTTGTCGCTACGTTTTATTAACCTAGATTTCTTTTTGAAATGATTCGTATTTATTATAAACAAGACGGAAAAGTATTGAAAGAGGCCGATGTACGGCTGCTTGGCGAGTTGCAAAACCTGATTTGGATTGATATGCAAGCGCCAACTCAGGAAGAGGAAGAATGGGTAGAAAGCAAGTGTAACATTAGCATTCAAACACCGCAAGAAATTGCAGAAATCGAATCAAGTTCGCGTTATTTTGAACGCAACGGTGAAATTACAGCCAATTCCAATTTTTTAAAATTAACGGACGGATCGTATTCAAAACATCCCGTTTCGTTTATAATTAAAGACGCCATTTTATACACCTATCGCCAAACTGATTTTGCGAGTTTTGCCGATGTTGTAAGAAAAATAAAAGCCAACAACGAGGTATTTAATTCTGGGTTTGATGTTATGATGAGTATTCAGGAAACGCGCGTGGATTTGGATGCAGATTTGATTGAAAAGGTTTCGGTTGAGATTACGCAATTCAGTCGCGAGTTGATGAACACACAAAAAACAAACTCAGACATTCTTTTAGAGATTACTGAAATGCAGGAAAACACGATGATGTTTCGCGAAAATATTATTGACAAACAACGCGTACTTTCTTACCTATTAAAAAGCGATAGTTTTCCTGAAGATAAAAAACAAAGACTAAGAATTATTTTAAAAGATATCACTTCAATTATTGAGTATACAGCTTTCAATTTTGAAAGATTAGAATACCTACAAAACACTTTGATGGGATTGATTAATATAGAACAAAATAAAATTATAAAACGATTTACCGTTTTTTCAATTGCGTTTTTGCCAGCTACTTTAATCACAGGTATGTTTGGAATGAATTTCGATTTAATTCCAATGGCACATACAAATCTCGGTTTTATGTTTTCTATTTTATTTATGATGCTTTCATCGGGCTTGGTATTGCTTGTGTTTAAACGCAAAAGATGGATTTAAGAAACAAATTTATTAGACAAGAATTATTAAAAATATGACGTTACAAGAAAAAGTAAACGCAGATATTATAACTGCAATGAAAGCAAAAGATGAATCAGGTTTGCGTGCGCTTCGTGCAATGAAGTCGGCTTTGTTGCTTGTTGCTTCAGAAAAAGGTGCAAGCGAAGATGGAAAAATAACGGACGAAACATCGATAAAAGTATTTCAAAAACTGGCCAAACAACGCAAAGAATCAATGGAAATATTTTTGCAAAATGACAGAAACGAATTGGCACAAAAAGAAATCGAAGAATTAAATGTTATCGAAAAGTTTTTGCCACAACAAATGAGCGAAGATGAAGTAAAAGCAGCACTCGAAATAATTGTAAAAGAACTTGGTGTTTCAAGTGCTTCAGATTTAGGAAAAGTGATGCCTGTTGCCATGAAACAATTAGCCGGAAAAGCAGATGGAAAAATTATTTCATCTGTATTAAAATCAATTTTGATATAAAAAAATAATGACAGACGAAGAGAGAATAAAAAAAGCCTTTGCCAAAAAAGATTGGCCCGAAATAAAAGTAACCGACAGTTGGGCTACTTTTAAAATCATGAGCGAATTTGTTGAAGGATTTGAGAAAATGAGCAAAATCGGACCCTGCGTTTCGGTATTTGGTTCAGCTCGAATAAGCTCCGATAATAAATACTATGCCCTTGCCGAAGAGGTTGCTCAAAAACTTGTCAAAGCAGGTTTTGGTGTTATTACTGGTGGCGGTCCAGGAATTATGGAAGCGGCAAACAAAGGCGCATTTGAAGCCAAAGGGAAATCTGTTGGTTTAAGCATTGACTTGCCTTTTGAGCAATTCAACAACAAATATATTGACAGCGATAAAATGATAAACTTCGATTACTTTTTTGCTCGAAAAGTAATGTTTGTAAAATATTCGCAGGGCTTTATTGCAATGCCTGGAGGATACGGAACTTTGGACGAATTGTTTGAAGCATTGACATTGATTCAAACACAAAAAGTGGCTCGCTTTCCAGTTGTTTTAGTTGGCACCGAATATTGGAGCGGCTTAATTGATTGGATGAAAAATGTAATGTGCGAACGCGAAAAAAATATAACGTTAAAAGACCTTGAGATGTTCAAATTAGTTGATACTGCCGATG
Organism: Chitinophaga pinensis; assembly: GCA_945861965.1. Lineage (GTDB taxonomy): Bacteria > Bacteroidota > Bacteroidia > UKL13-3 > UKL13-3 > CAMAWM01. The sequence goes on from CAMAWM010000011.1 coordinate 28,743, forward strand.
CGGCCGTAAATTATATTTTGGACTACTATGCCGAGATGAGCATTAAACCTAATTTCTAATTTCAGAAACCATTTGGGTTTTATGCTCAAACTAGATTCAAACAAAAAAACAATTGGTATAATGATGGCTTTTTTCGCCATTGTTTATGCGTTAATTTCTTTAGTCAATCATTATACTTTTAGAACTTACGCACTTGATTTGGGCTTGCACAATCACGCGCTGTACGATTATTCTCACTTCAGATTTAATTACTCGTTAATTCTTCAGCCGCTTTTTGAACCTCGCAATCAACTCAGCGATCATTTTGATTTAATGGTGATTTTACTCTCGCCATTGGTTTGGATTTTTGGGAGTTGGACATTGCTCATTGTTCAAATTGCAGCTATCCTTTTTGGAGGGTTTGGTATATATAAATATTTTAAAAATAAAACCACAAATCCATCGCTTCCTCTTTTAGCCATGTTTCATTTTTATAGCATTTGGGGAATTTATTCTGCATTGTCGTTCGATTATCATAGCAATGTAATGGCTGCTATGTTTATGCCTTGGTACATTTATTTTTTTGATAAGAAAGATTGGAACAAAACAATTTTGTTTTTCATATTGATGATAATTTGTAAAGAGATAACTGGTTTGTGGTTGTTTTTTATAAATATTGGTTTGCTAATTCATTATCGAAAACAAAAAGAATATAGAGTAAAATCATTGCTGTTTTCAATCATTTCCATTGCCTATTTTTATTCAATGATTCGATTTATTATTCCTGCGCTTTCGCCAAGTGGAAATAATTATATTCATTTTAGTTTCGATGCACTAGGAAGAACTCCAGAAGATGCAATCAACGCAGTTCTAAGAAGATTTCAATATGTAATTAGTTTGCTTTTCGAAAGCCCCAATCAAGGATATTTTGCCATTAAAACCGAGCTGCATTTTTATGTGTTGTTGTCAGGTGGTTTTGCTTTGTTTTATAAGCCTCAATTTGCCTTAATGCTCATTTCAATTTATGCTCAAAAACTTTTTCATTCCGATCCAACAAAATGGGGAATTAATTATCATTACAGCATCGAGTTTGTGCCCGTTATAACCTTAGCACTTTTTACTTGGCTATGCGAAAAAAATATCAATTCAAATAAACAAAAAAGACTTGCGTTTATATTTACCGCCATTTCATTTGTTGCAGGAATTGCATCGTTGGATCATAGATATTCTGTTTATTACGACCGATCTCAAGCGTGTTTTTTTGATGATAGGCATTACAAACAACCCTTCAACCCTACAGAAATTCATCATGCAATAAATAAAATTCCTGCTTTGGCAAAGGTTTCTGCTGGCGCTTCGCTTGTTCCTCATTTAGCAATGCGCGATAGCATTTTCTGCTATCCTTATATTGGAAATTCAGATTTTATAGTTTTACTTAAAAAAGGAGGAAGCACTTTTCCTCAATATCCAAAAGAATTCAAAAAATCATTGCTTGAACTTTCTAGGGATTCAATGTATGTCAAAGTTTTTGATGAAAACGAATTGCTTATTTATCAAAACAAAAAGTATCAGCAAGTGTTAAATTTTAAATAGAAATGGATAGCCAATACTTTAAAGAATATTACCAGCTGGAACGCAGCAATTGGTGGTTTACGGCACGATTGGAAATTTTAAAATCGCAAATCAAAGAATTGTCTAACAACCGAACCGATTTAAAAATATTAAACATTGGTGTTGCAACTGGTGCAACTTCAGAAATGTTAGAACAATTTGGCAAGGTAAAATCCATTGAGTTTGATGAAAATTGTTTTGAGTTTGTTAAAAATACATTGACAATTGACATTGAAAAAGGCAGCATTTTAGAATTGCAATTTGAAAAAGAAAGTTTTGATTTGGTTTGCGCTTTTGATGTAATTGAGCATGTTGAAGACGATAAATTAGCGGCCATCGAAATGAAAAGAGTTTGCAAAAACAATGGATTTGTTTTCGTTACAGTTCCTGCATTTATGAGTCTTTGGGGGCAACACGATGTAGTAAATCATCATTTCAAAAGATATAAAAAATTTGAATTAGAGCAGTTGTTTTCTGAAAACGGAAAAATTAAATTTTCGACTTATTTCAACGCTTGGTTTTTTATTCCAGCATTTCTTATTCGAAAATTGACAAATAGCTTCCCCAATATATTTAAACGCGATGGTTCCGGTAGCGATCACAGCATGTTTAAACTTGGCTTTTTAAACACCGTTTTTCATTACGTATTTTTGAGTGAAAATAGTCTGCTAAAAAACAAAATCAGTTTGCCATTTGGCGTGTCGGCAATGATTTGTTGGAACAAAAAATAATCTCGGGTTTACATTCTCACTAAATATTCATCCTCAAGAATTGGCAAAAGCGGAGTTGTATTTTTTTGCAAGCAAAAACTCACATCGTCAGTTTGCAAATGCAATAACTTAAATCTTTTAGCGTGCGATGACTGACGAATAATTTCTTCCAAATTAGTTTCGTGTTGACTATACAAACTTTTGGCGGCAATTGCCGAATCGCAATCTACTATGAAATGCTTTTCTAGTTGCAATACCACAGCACCAGCAAATAAAGAATCTTCGATGTTGAATTTATCTTTCCATCCTGAACATAAAAGCACAACAGATTCGTTTTGGTTTAATAACCAATTGCACAAAAAATCAATATTTAAAAACGAAGCAATTACAATTTTGGCAGCACCATTTTCTTTTGCAAGTTTGATGGCTTTTGTTCCATTGGTAGTTGTAAATGCAATACTTTTTCCGGCTAACAATGGATTTTCAAATTCAAAAGGCGAGTTGCCTAAATCAAAATTTTCAACTTTCATTGCATTTCTTTCAGCAGCAATTACAAAGTCAAACTCTTTATATATTTTACATTCTTCGGGAGTTGCAACAGGAAGAATTTTTTTTACTCCAGTTTGAAACGCAACACAAATGGACGATGTAGCGCGAAGAATATCAATTACCACAACGATTTTGTTTTTTACATCGTGAAATTGAATCAGTGCTGGAGAAAAAACCACTTCAATACTTTTATTAGTTGTCACAAATTCTATTTGATTATTTTTAACACTTGCAAATGTATAAAATTTCCAAAACTTTGATTTTCATGCGCAAATGATTTTTTTGTAATTGTACAACTATAAAAATCCCCTTTCTTCGCATTAATGTATTTATCAAAAACGCAAAAAAATTATGAGCGAGAAAATATTTTCAAGATACAAGCAGTTTAAATCACTGCATTACATGCTTCGAAATGTAGCAAACACAATTAAAAAACCTTCGGATGTTTTTTTGATGGTAAAAACAAAAGATAAATACGAAGGGATAACCTATGCAGAAATATTTGAGCAAATCAATGCGATCTCAGCTTTTTTGTACAACAAAGGAATTCGAAAAGGAGATAGAGTTGCATTGATAATTGAAAACTGCCCCGAGTATATGGCTTTCGATCAGGGATTGTTGCAACTTGGTTTGGTCAATGTTTCTATTTATCCAACTCTTGGAGAACCCGAAATTGAATACATTATTAACGATTCGGGCGCAAAAGCAATATTGGTTGGAACTCCATTTTTGCTCAAACGAATTAATAAAATTAAAAGCAATTGTCCTTCTCTTGATCTTGTCATTGCAGCATTTGACGCAAAAGATAATGAGATGACTTACGCCAAAATGATAGAAGAAGGAAAAGCGCTTTATCCCTCACTAAAAAACGAAATCGAAACTGAATTAGAAAAGGTTACTTACAGTGATTTGGCTTGCCTTTTATATACATCTGGAACTACCGGAAAGCCAAAAGGCGCAATGCTATCGCACAACAATTTCATGAGTAATTTGGCAATGGCCGTTGATTTGTTTCCTATCATAAGTAAAGACTTTAAATTTCTGTCTTTTCTTCCTCTTTGCCATGTGTACGAAAGAACTTGCACGTATTATTTAAGTTGTTTTGTTGGAAGCACAATTGCATTTGCGCAAAGCATGGAAGCGCTTACTACAAATATTCAGGAAGTGAAACCCACTGCTATTTGTACTGTTCCACGTTTGCTTGAAAGGATTGAAGAAAAGGTGCGAAAAACAGCAACTGCTCAAGGCGGAGTTAAATTGAAAATTTTTAATTGGGCTTTGGGTGTTGGAAAAACACAACGCCTGAATAAACAAAATGGAAGAAAGAATAGTTTGTTTTTAAACCTACAATTGGCAATAGCTGAAAAATTGGTTTACAAAAAAATTAAAGCCAAACTTGGCGGAAATATGTCGATAATGATAAGTGGAGGAGGCGCATTACCACAACATGTTGGCGAGTTTTTTGCCGATCTTAATATGTTGGTTATTGAGGGGTATGGATTAACAGAAACATCGCCTTTTGCTACTGCAAATCCAATCGAATTACAAATTTGGGGAACTGTAGGAAAGGTTGCCGAAGGAAACGAAATTGGAATTCAAAATGTAGAAACTAAAGAATTCATTACCATTCAAACCAATTCGTCTTACGATCCTAATTTTGAATGTGCCGAAGGAGAAATTTTTGTAAAAGGACCAAATGTAGTTTCTGGCTATTGGAATTTGCCAAAAGAAACTGCAGAGGCTATTGACAAAGATGGATGGCTACATACAGGAGATATCGGAAAATTTCACAAAGGATATTTAAAAATCACCGACCGAATAAAAAATATTTTGGTCAACTCGTTTGGAAAAAATATTTATCCAACTCCCATCGAAAATGTGTACATAAAATCAAACCGAATTGAGCAAATATTTTTACTAGGTGACAAGCAGGAATACTTAACAGCTATAATAGTTCCAAGCCGAGAAGAAATGAAAGATGTATTTAAATTTACGGATGAATATTTTAATGACCCCGAAAATTTTATTACAGATCAAAATATAATTTCATGGGTAAATGAAGACATGAAGAAATTAGAAACTGAGCTCGGAAAATTTGAACGAGTAAAGTCGTTTATACTTAAAAGAAGACCATTTAGTATTGAAGGAGGTGAACTGACTCCAACTCAAAAAACAAAAAGAAAAGTAATTGAAACTAAATTTGAAGCGGAAATTAAAGGGATGTACTCCAATATTTCATAGTACAATTTTCACTCTTTCACAAACTTTGTGTGGTACACTTTTTCTTCACTTTGCAGCTGCAAAATGTACAAACCCTGAGGCAGTTCAGCAATATTTATTATCTGTTTCCCTTTTTCTAAATGCAGCGTTCTTACTGTTTTGCCTTCGGTATTTATTATTTTTAAATCGGCTTGGGTTTTTTGTTCTATGGTTAAAAAATTGCTTGCAGGATTGGGATATACCAAAATATTTTCATCGCCAACAAAATTTACAGAAACGATTTTCGAATACTCAAAACTTGCATCGAAATCTATTATTTTTAATCTATAAAAAACTGTAGAGAGATGGCTGTCAAAAGAGGAAAGCTTATCGTCAATAAATTGATAGTTTTTTTCGGTGTTTGAATTTCCTGATGCTGAAATGCTGCCAATGTTTTCAAAAAATTTTCCGTCAAGCGAGCGCTCAACTGAAAAATTTCTACAGTTTTGTTCACTTGCAGTTTGCCAACTCACTAAAATATTTTCATTGATTTTTTTTGCTGAAATATTTAAAAATGTAACCGGCATAGTACCCGACATAACTCCACTGCTTGTAAAGCATACAATATATGCATCTCCTCCAATCCAATTATATATACCTTGTCCCCCAAAAATGGTTTGATAAGCACCTGTGGTTGCAATGTATGTGTTTGCTCTTACAGCCCCTGTAATATAAATATTCGAATCGCTTGTAACAATGCTATACCCAACAGTACTATCACCGTAATACGTAGCATATATGCGTGTACCACCTGAAGTAAATTTCGCAAAAAAACAATCGCTTGAAGCCAACAAAACTGTTTTATATGCTCCGGGAGAAGCTATGCCAGATATTGAAAAGGTCCTTCCTGTGAATAACATATTATTATTTTTATCTACCGTTATTCCCCATCCTGCATCATATGCTGCCCCGCCATAATAAGTACCCCATAATCTATTTCCGGCTGTATCAAATTTTACTATGAAGGCATCCGTTCCACCGCCAAGGGTTGATTGATAAATTAAAATAGAGGTTGTATCAGTATTAAAGGCAGCCATCCCAGTTGGTGATTGTGTCCATCCGGTAACACATATATTATAATTATAATCAGTAATTATATCTTTACCTACATCTGCTAAAGCGCCTCCGTAATACGTTCCCCATAATCTATTTCCAGTGGGTCCAAACCTGACAATAAATGCATCCCAATTGCCCCCTGCAGTAGTTTTAAAAGCACCCGTTGTGGCTATATCGGTAGCAGATGTAGTGTGTCCGGTTACTGAAATATTCCCAAATCTGTCTGTAGCTACGCCATTTCCCTGATCAAAACCTGTACCCCCATAATAAGTTCCCCATAACAATGAAGTGCCTGCTGAATTAAACTTTGCAATAAAGGCATCAACTCCTCCCGAATAAATTGTATCAAAAGCCCCACTTGTAGCAATGCCAGTGCTTAATAATGTACCGCCTGTAATAAAAACATTACCGCTTAAGTCAACAGCAATCCCATTGTTGATACCAGCATTACTTGCACCGTCACCATAGTAGGTTCCCCATAGTCTTTGTCCGGCTGAATTAAATTTTGCAACAAAATAGGCTTGTCCTGCCCCTCTATAGGATTGATAAGAACCAGTAGTTGCTATTCCGGTATCAGATAGAGTAGTTCCTGTAACCAATATATTTCCGTTGATTTCTGTTACAATACTCATACCCCAATCATCATCATTTCCTCCATAATACGTGCTCCACAAGCGACTTCCGGTTGCATTAAATTTTGCAATAAAAACATCCGCTTTTATTAATGCATAATTCCCACCGTTCCAAATAGTGCGGAATGCTCCTGTTGAAGCTATTGCTGAAGAAGACATTGTCATACCGGTTATCAATAAATTTCCGCTTGTATCTTTGCCTATATCTTCTGCCCAATCGTTGCCACTACCTCCAAAGTAAGTAGCCCAAGGTGCGGGGTCAATAATTAATACTTTACTTACATCAAAATTTTTCACATCAACACCAAAAATATTTTGATTGGTTTGTTTAAATGATGCTTGTACTGCTGCGCTTCCTGAGCCTGTCGAAGGAAGCTGGTAACTGTGCGGTATTTGTTCTTCAATATTTCCGTAATCGGTTTCGATTAAAATATTTTTAGCTTCAGTTAATGAAACACTATTTGCCCCATCAAATTTTAATTTAATATCGGCAACATTACCGCCCGGACGAACGATGAAATTATACTTAAACCCTCCGCAATTTTTGTCATCACCTAAAATAAATTCAACATCAATGTTTGCGTAAATATTTTGATATAAAACTTTTTTGTAATGATGCACAAATGTGGTTCCGGCTTCGTTTGTACCCGTTGTATAATAATTTATGTAATCGCTCGCAACATCGCTTGCAACAATTGTTGGGTTTGTATTTGAGCCAATAAAACTTATATCAATGCGATGAAAATTAAAAGTATAATCTAACGAATCCGCATCAAGTTTATGTGGTATTGATTGCTCATTTGTCTTGGTAAAAGTCTTGGGCTTAGTTTCTAATTTTATAACCTCATAACTAAAACTATTTTGCTTTAACTGCACATGCAAACCATTTCCATTGTACAAATACAAAACATTTTTGTTAGGTAAGTTATTCTGGTCAATTATCTGTCCTTTGTTTTCTATAAAGCCATTTGCTGAAATAGTAGTATTGCAAATATTCTGTGAGAATAGTTTACCCCAAAAACAATAAAAAAATACAATCAATAAATATTTTTTCATCACTTATATTGTATTGTTAGTTATAGTTTAATATAATACTAAAGACATGTTATATCATACATTCCGGCTCCATCTATACAAACTTGAGCACCGAGACCATTAGGACAACTAGGGCATGGGAGTGGTGTACAAGTTGTACCTGAGGCAGGAACTGTAAAAATACCTGCGCCTGTACCAAAATCATAGCCGGTTATGGAGTTGGCTGTAAATCCTCCGGGAAGTCCGGATAAATAAGCGCCAACACTAAAATCTGAATTTGCGTTGTGGGTGTAGCTGGCAGACTGCGGATTACTTGACCCGTCAACGTAATAAACGGTAACAGAATAGGTACACCCAGTATGGTTATGACAATCGGGTGCCTGGCTAAACGATTTTGTTATTCCCATTCCAAACAAAAATAACATGATTAAAGTAAATTTTTTCATTGTTTTTGAGTTTTTAAATTAAGAATATACAAAGGACACTCTTTATATACGAAGGACACTCTTTTTTTAAAATAAAACAAAAAAACTTTTAACGTACAAAATTAAAAAAGTGTAAGCAAAGCAACTTAATCTGCTTGGTACTTCCTGCACCAAATTTGCGGTGTTGATGGGGCAACTATTAACAAATTGAGTCCTCTCAGTTTTTTTTACTCAATCAATGGTTACTTTCGCAGTATTAATTGTGCAAATTAAATGAAAGAAATTAAATTAAAAATGATGCCCGAACGCATTGCGAAACCTCGTCAAAAGGGATTAACAATGGTTATGGACAAAGGTCTAAGCATTCGCGAAGCCGAAGACATGCTTTCAGTATCTGGAAATTATATTGATATCGTAAAATTGGGATTTGGTACTGCTATACTAACTCCAAATTTGGAAGATAAAATTAAATTATACCAATCGAATAATGTACTTGTTTACTTTGGCGGAACATTATTTGAAGCATTTTTAGTTCGAAATCAATTTGAAGATTTTATAAAATTTCTTGAAAAATATAAATTAAAGCATGCCGAAATTTCTGATGGTTCAATTGATTTGCCACACGAAAAAAAATTGGAATACATTAAAATTCTAAGCAAACACGTAACGGTTTTGAGCGAAGTGGGAAGCAAAGACGTAGAAAAAATAATGCCTCCGTATCAGTGGATTGAATTGATGCAAGCCGAATTAAAAGCCGGAGCATGGAAAGTAATAGCTGAAGCGCGCGAAATGGGAAATGTTGGTGTTTACAGAAGCAGTGGCGAAGTACGCGAAGGATTGGTACAGGAAATTTTGACAAAAATTCCGAGCGATAAAATTATTTGGGAAGCGCCTTTGAAAGCACAACAAACGTATTTTATTAAATTGGCTGGCACGAATGTTAACCTTGGAAACATTGCCACCAACGACATTATTCCTCTCGAAACATTAAGACTTGGATTGCGTAGCGATTCGTTTAATTTCTTTTTAGGAAGAGGCACAAAGTATGTTTCTAAAAAAAGATAAAAACTTATTTCTGATTAAGCAATTATCAAATAGTTAATAGACTGCAACCTCTCAAATCGCTATTGTCTAACCTACCTAAAACTTCAAATGTTTCATCGTCAAAAACTTTTCCAATGTCCGAAGTTTTCAAAAAACAGCAAGAGTAAATATTAGCCAAGTCAATTACATTTATAATACCATTTTTAGCGTTTTGAGTTTTAGAAAATACATCGTTTATTTCAGTAGTAAATACTTTCACCCATGGCGGGGATTCAAATTTTCCATCTTGTTTTGCGTAAGCCTGACTTAGCATTTCTGTCATTCCATATTCTGAATGAATGTTTGAAACACGAAATGATTTTTTTAAATATTCGTGCACTTCAGGTCGTGTAATTTCTTTTCTTCTTCCTTTCATGCCACCGGTTTCCATAACTATCAACTCAGGAAAATCAATTGAATATTCTTCTACAAAATCTAACAATGCAAAAGTAGCACCCAGCAAAATTGTTTTCTGGTTTTGTGCTTTTAGTTGCATTAAATTTTGTTTCAAATTATCAAATTCATTCAAATAAAATCCACTTAGTTTATGCTTGCTTGTTGTAATTAATTGTTTGCACATGTACACAAGCGAAGAGTTTTCTCGTTCGAGATACGAAGGAAGCAATGCCAGAAAACAATAGGTTTCTATATCGCCATAAAAGAGTTCAAATCCCTTAAAAAAACTCTTTTTATAAATTTCAATGTCGGCAACAAAATGTTTGCTTTTAGTTTCTCCGCTGCTTTCAAAAATTATTTCCGACTTCTTTTGGTTTAAAAGGATTGATTTATTTTTAAAAAACTCGATAGGAATAAATGGAATCTGCGAAAGATTTTTAATAGTATTGTTATCCAATACGCCAACAAGTTTGCAATATTCATTGTACACATCGTTGTTGTTGTATTGATAATGAAAAGCATCCAATGCTAATTCGTCAAAATTTTTTAACTTTGAACTGAAAATGCAGTTTATGAATTTTTTTATGTCAAACATTTTTTATGCAACAAGAAATTATTTTATGCTCTTGTTTTGTTTTTTTGTTTTGATTGGAGCATGCAAAGAAAAAGAAATTTATCCGGCTATTCCCAGCATTCAATATAAATCGGCATACTTTATTTCTGGCTCAAATGGAAAAGATTCATTAATGAAACTGATTTTTACATTTAAAGATGGAGATGGAGATATTGGATTAAAAAATGAGGATACACTTTCTCCATTTAATCCTGTTTTTGATTCAACAAACAAAAGTCTAAATCCATACTATTTTAATTTATATGTAAATTATACGCATAAAATAAATGGCGTTTTTGAACCTTTTATTTTTCCATTCACTACCGATTCTCTCAATTACCAATATCGAATTCAGTATTTAACTCCAGACGGAAGACACAAAGCCATTCGTGGCGACATTGAAGTGATGCTTGTGCCAGCACCAATTTTTAGCACAGCAATTTACGACACTGCAAAATATTCGTTTTATATTTACGATCGCGCCTTGAACAAAAGCAACAATACAGAAACGCCCCCATTGGTTTGGAGACGTTAATTCAATATTTAATGTATTCGTGATTTAAAATTCATCATCGTCATCGTCATCAAAATCTTCGTATGAAGTTTCTTTAATTTTTATTTCTTTGTCGTCAATATCTTCTTCTCCCTGATCGTCTTGATCTACATCGTTATAATCATCTACTTTCTTTTCATCATCATCAGCGTCTAAATCATCGTCTTCCAAATCCTCCAAATTTTTATTCTTGTTCATATGAATTTCATGTCTGTTAGCTTCAGAAAAAATGCTTTGTGCAAGTTCGGTAGCAGATATTGATTTCACTTTCATTTTTTTATAAAACTTAAATGCAGTACAAATTTAAAAATAATTTTTTTTATAAACGAAAAGATTTTTAATAAAGATTTCTGCGTGTAAAATAAATTTACAGAAGATTAAAAAGCAAGTATTTTTCAAACTATTTTTTTTGATTTATTTATAATTGTTCTAAAAAAAGAAATGATAAGAAACAAGCAGTGTAAGTTATTTAAAAACTTTTTATAGTTTAGCCTCCTAAAAATTAATATTATTTTGAAAATAGCAGTTTTAAAAGAAACACGCCAAAACGAAAATCGTGTAGCATTAACGCCCAGTGTTTGTTCGCAATTAATTAAACAAGGTTTTGAATGTTTGGTTGAGCAAGGAGCTGGCTATAATTCAAATTTTGATGATTCGGTTTATGAAAATGCGGCTTGTAAAATAGTTTCAAAAGAAGAAGCATTGACCACAGCGCAAATTGTAATTAAGGTGAATCCCCTAAGCGATGAGGAAATAAATACAATAAAAGAAGGAGCGGCATGCATTTCTTATTTATATGCATCAACACATCCCGAATTGGTCCAAAAACTAGCAGCCAAAAATATTTCTGCATTTTCGATGGACGCAATTCCGCGAATAAGCCGAGCGCAGAATATGGATGCACTAAGTTCACAAGGAAATCTTGCTGGATACAAAGCGGTTATTTTAGGCGCAAATCATTTGTGTAAAATTTTTCCTTTAATGATGACAGCGGCTGGTACAATTACCCCTTCGCGCGTTTTAATTTATGGCGCTGGTGTTGCAGGTTTGCAAGCCGTTGCTACAGCTAAACGATTGGGCGCAATTGTAGAATGTACAGATGTTAGGCCTGATACCAAAGAACAAGTTGAATCATTGGGAGCTAAATTTATTCAAGTAAATACAGAAGAGGTTGCTAAAGTAGAAGGTGGTTATGCCAAAGAAGTTTCTGAAGATTATTTACAAAAACAAAAAGAAGCGGTAGACAAAAGTTTGTTTCAGGCCGATTTGGTAATTGCTACTGCATTGGTAATGGGTAAAAAAGCGCCTGTTTTGATCACCGAAGCGCAAGTTAAAAAAATGAAATTAGGAAGCGTAATTGTTGATATGGCAGTTGAACAAGGCGGAAACTGCACACTCAGCGAACACGATAAAGTGATTACTAAATATGGAGTTACCATAGTTGGCAAAAGCGATTTTGCCTCATCATTAGCGCAAAATGCAAGCGAACTTTTTGCAAAAAACATCCAAAACCTACTCATACATCTTGCAACTAAAGATGGTTTTAAATGGGAAATGGAGGAAGAAATTACCAAAGGAACTTTAATTACTCATCAAGGAAAAATTTTAAAATAAATTAATACTAAAAATATGGAAACGGTTTTTGCTTTTGTAACAAATCATCTCGAAATGTTCTATTTAGTTATACTTATGATTTTTGTAGGTATTGAGCTTATTGGACATGTTCCTTCAGTGCTTCATACTCCATTAATGAGCGGAGCCAATGCCATTCATGGCGTTGTTATTATCGGTTCAATCATAGTTATGGGACAAGCAAAAGAGACCTCGTCTTTAATTCTTGGTTTTCTTGCAGTTGTACTTGGGACATTAAATGTGGTTGGTGGATTTGTAGTTACCGACAGAATGCTTGAAATGTTCAAAAAGAAGAAATAGGGGTTAGTTGATGGTTGTTAGAAAACAATATTGAATATCGAATAAGAAATGTTGAAGTAAAAAACAACTAAAATGCAAAATAACGAATTGAATGAAAAAAGGAAGTTTGACTTAGAAGATAGGTTAATTGATTTTGCAATTAAAGTTATTGAAATAGTTGAATTAATACCTTCTTCAAGAGCAGGGAGTCATATTGCAGGGCAGTTAGTAAGAAGTGGAACATCACCAGCATTGAATTATGGTGAAGCACAAAGTGCAGAATCAAGAAGTGATTTCATACATAAAATGAAAATATGTTTGAAAGAATTGAGAGAAACAAAAATTAGTTTAAAAATTATCTATAAAAAACCACTAGTAATAGAATTAGAAATAGTACAAAAATTGATAACTGAAAATGACGAATTAATATCCATTTTTATGAAAAGTGTCTCAACGGCTACCGAAAATAAAAAAACTTCATAATTTATTATTCCTTATTCAGTGTTTGATATTAAATAAAAAAGAAAAATGGAAAACAACATTCTACAAATAATCTACTTAATTGCCTCAGTTACTTTTATACTTGGTTTAAAATACTTGGGCAATCCTGGCACTGCTCGAAAGGGAAATTTGATTGCCGCTTTTGGAATGGCACTTGCAATTTTTGCAACCATTTTTTTGTATAAAAACGAAGAGGGGAATAACCTTGGAAATCTTCAATATATTTTTGGAGGGATCTTACTAGGAACTATTATTGGTTGGCTTGCAGCCAAAAAAGTGCAGATGACAGCCATGCCCGAAATGGTAAGCTTATTTAATGGAATGGGAGGCGCTTGTGCCATGTTAATTTCTGCTATCGAATTTAATCACATAATAACTTCGCTAAATGAAGCTCCAGCATTTTTTTTGCTAGTACTTGGCGAAAACGGATTTAATCCATTTGCAGGAATATTGTTAACCATTATCACAGGCCTTGTTATTGGTTCAGTTTCATTTGCCGGAAGTATAATAGCTTGGGGTAAACTTAGCGGAAAAGTAAAAGACAAGTCTTTTCCGTTTCAACAATTTATAAACGTAGGAATGCTTTTAGTAATTCTGTTTTTTTCATATCAAGTTGTTGCAATGAAATCAGAACAATTTGTAACAATATTTTATTTAGTTTGGTTTCTTGCACTGCTTTATGGGGTGTTATTTGTGTTGCCGATTGGCGGTGCCGATATGCCTGTCGTCATTTCATTGTTAAACTCTTTTACAGGAGTTGCAGCTGCTTGCGGTGGGTTTTTATACGACAACAAAGTAATGTTAGTTGGTGGAATTTTAGTTGGTTCGGCAGGTACACTTTTAACCATAGTAATGTGCAAAGCCATGAATCGATCTTTGTTAAATGTATTGATTGGAAATTTTGGTGGAAGCGCAAAAGGCGAAGCATTAACTTCAGCTTCTTTTCAAGGATCTGTAAAAGAAGTGAAAGCAAGCGATGCTGCGATTTTAATGAAATACGCCAAAAAAGTAATCATCGTTCCTGGTTACGGTTTGGCTGTTGCACAAGCACAACATGTTGTTCATGATTTGGAAAATTTATTAGAGAGCGAAGGTGTAGAAGTAAAATATGCAATCCATCCTGTTGCCGGAAGAATGCCAGGACATATGAATGTATTGTTGGCAGAAAGCAATGTTAGCTACGATAAATTAATAGAGATGGAACAAGTAAATCCTGAATTTTCTACAACCGATGTTGTTTTAGTTGTTGGTGCAAACGATGTGGTAAATCCTGCCGCCAAAACGGATCCTTCTTCGCCAATTTACGGTATGCCAATATTGGAAGTTGAAAATGCTGCCCATGTTATTGTAAATAAAAGAAGCATGAAAGCCGGTTATGCCGGAATTGAAAATGAATTATTCTACAAACCAAAAACCAGCATGTTATTTGGCGATGCTAAAAAAGCATTGACCGAACTGGTAACGGAAATAAAAAACCTGGGATAGTTCAAGTATTTTTCCCAAATAATTTTATTGAACGACTTAAAAATTTATTGCAAAAATTAGTTTTCCAAAACTGAAATTAAAATTACATTTGCCTCGCTTTCGGTTTCCGATATTCAATATCGGAATGAAAAGGGAACACCGTGAAAAACGGAGACAGTACCCGCTGCTGTAAGCACCTTTTGAGATTTATGATTGGATTTTTTCAAACTAAAACCTCAAGTTTTTACCTCTTCGTTGTCACTATTTCTCAAGTATCGAAATGGGAAGGCAAGGTAAAAAAGGTGTAAGTCAGAAGACCTGCCGCATTGCAAAACAAAAAATCATTGCCGCTTTCGGGAAAAAAAGCAGATGATGCGATAGGTAAAATTTTGCTTTATTGATGCAATAAAAAACCCAATTCGTTTCGTTTATTTTTTTAACTGATGGCAATTTAATTGTTCGATTAAAATTTGTCATGTTAAAATATTTTTTTACATATTGTATTTTGATGTTTTGTTTGTTGAGTGTTTTTGCTCAAAACAAAGTTGCGGATACTATCTATTTAAACGAAACAAATATTCAAACTTTTCGTGCCAAGCAATTTTTTATTGGAAGCAATCTTCAGTTGATCGACTCGCTTTCAAAAAGCACAAAACAACAACAATCTTTAAGTGAATTGTTAAATGAAAACGCAAGTGTTTTTATTCGCAACTACGGCAACGCAAGTTTATCGACAGCCAGTTTTAGAGGAAGCAATTCTTATCACACAGCGGTTTTATGGAATGGAATTAATTTGCAAAATCCGATGAACGGGCAAATTGATTTTTCGTTGATGCCAGTTTTTTTAAGCGATGAAATTACGATTCAATATGGCGGAAATGGTAGTTTGTTTGGCTCGGGTGCAGTTGGAGGAGTGGTGCATTTAAACGACAAGCCAAAATTTAATTCTGGATTTAAAAGCGAAATACTTTTAGGCGCAGCAAGTTTTGAAAACTTTCAGCAAGCAGTTAAAATTAGTTACGGAAACAATACATTTTATACATCAACAAAAGTTTTAAATCAAAATGCAGCAAACAATTTCAATTACATTTATAAGGAGAAAGAATTTAATCAAACACATGCAGGTTTTGTTGCACAAGGATTTCAGCAACAGATAAGTTTATTATTAAAAAAACAAAAACAACTGACTATTTATGCTTGGTGGCAACGTAACGAAAGAGATATTCCTTCGGCACTGTTAACTACAAATATTCATTCAAAACAAAACGATGAAACCCAACGATTGGCAATTGAATTTAAACAATCAAATAAAAAACATCTGATTAATTTTCGCACAGCATTGTTGAATGATGAATTGAATTATACAGACGACAATACAGCAAAACAAAAAAACAACAGCCGCGCATTCAACACGCAATTGGAAGATTTTATTTTTGTCAATTCAAAAAATAAAATTCATGTTGGCATCAACCATATTTTCGGTTCAGCTCAGGTTGATGGGTACGACAAAGAAATTTCGCAACACCGAATTTCGGCATTTGCTTTTTATCGTTCGGCATTTTTAACTAATAAAATCATCAGTGTTTTTGGTTTACGGCATGAATTGATCGATGGGAAATCTATTCCTGTTATGCCAAGTTATGGATTTGAAATTTTGTTAAATAAATTTAAATTTTTTGGAAATGTTTCTCGCAGTTATCGAATTCCAACCTTCAATGATTTGTATTGGAAAATAGGAGGAAATCCAAATTTGAAATCAGAAGAAGGGTGGAATCAAGAATTAAGCTGTTTATTTAACACACAACATTCAGCAATTAATTTATCTGCTACTTTAACAGGATTTAATCGAAACATGAATGATTTGATTCAATGGTTGCCCGATGCAGGAAATTATTGGACACCATTAAATGTTAGTAAAGTTTGGAGTCGTGGCAGCGAGTTTCAAACAAAAATAATTGGAGATTTATACAGCATAAAAATTATTGCTGCATATTCTAACACCTATGTAATTTCAACTAACGCAGGCGAAACGGATAACAATTATCAAAAGCAATTGATTTACGTTCCGCGATGGAAACACACTACAAATGTTTCTTTACTTTATAAAAAACACTATTTAAGATTTAACCAAAATTATGTCAGCACAATTTTTACTTCCTCAGACAACAATAGTTGGCTAAGTCCTTTTTATGTTTCAAATTTATTCTGCGGAACAGCTTTTTCATTAAAAAAATTGCAACTGAAAATCGCTGCTGGCATCAATAATTTATTGAATGAAAACTACCAAGTAGTATTAAACCGACCGATGCCATTACGAAATTATCAATTATCAATAAACATAAATCTATAATAAATAAATAAACATGAATTCAATTCTAAAAAAAATCAAAACAACGGTTATTGTAGTTGCAATAACAGCGAGCGCCAATTCGCAAACAGTTTCAACATTTGAAAACTTTAATCTTTTACCAGATTCATTTATTGACGGAAGATTAATTAATCCTGGAAATTCAATTAGTTTTCAAAGTGGCAATGCATCGTTTTCAAATTTTTACGACTCATCTTTTGGTGGGTTTTGGGGAAGTGGTTTTGCGATTTCTAGTATGCGCGATACGGTTTCTTCGTCATTCGTAAATCAATTTAGTTCGGCAAACGGAAGCGGCCACAATTCTATTTCTTACACAGTTTTTCAAAGAGAAGGAACAGTAAAATTAATTTCAAACGCAAGCGGAAAACAAATCAAAGGTTTTTACATTAATAACTCAACTTATTCATACCTGAGTATGAAAAATGGCGATGCATTTGCTAAAAAATTTGGTGGTTTAAGTGGCAACGATCCTGATTGGTTTTTGCTTACAATTAAAGGATGGAAAAGCGGAGCAACTTTATCCGATTCAGTTAATTTTTATCTTGCCGATTTGCGAAATGCAGACAACAGCAAAGACTACATTTTGAAAAATTGGACTTGGGTAAATTTACTAAATCTGGGAAATGTTGACAGCATTTCGTTTGTTTTAAGTTCGTCAGATAATGGAACTTTTGGAATGAATACGCCTGCTTATTTTTGTATCGATAATTTTACAACGCAAGATATTGGAGTTGCTGTGAAAACCGTTTTGAATAATTCAGATGTTAGAATTTATCCAAACCCGGTTTCTGATTTTTTGAGTATCGAAACCGAAAAAATAAATCCTGTTTCGATTGAAGTTTATGATGTTTGTGGAAATAAAATAATGGATGTTATTTCATCAAATAAAATTGACGTTTCTATGCTTAAAAGTGGAGTTTATTTTTTGAAAATAAATGGCATTGAAAATTTAATTATCTCAAAATTTATTAAAGAATAATTTATAAAAAATGTTCCGATATTTTGTTTGTGTTTTAATTTTTACGTTTCCATTATTGGCAAAAGCCCAATTTGATGGATCCGCTGGAACAATTGGCTCTAGAGCTATTTACAAAGATTCAAGCATCATAAAATCTTGGGCCAATAAATGCACAATAATTCGCGGTTGGCAAAATATTGCAGATACAGGATTGGGAAAAACAACTGTTGGTGATAGCAGCAATGCCATTGGAAAATCGGATGGATCAATCGTAAGTTTGGGCGATGCCGGAGTTGCAATTGTTGAGTTTGAAAATCCAATAATTAACGAAAACGGTTTTGATTTTTGTGTGTTTGAAAATGGTTTTATGGTTCAATCTGATTCTAGCTATTTTCTTGAACTTGCCTTTGTTGAAGTTAGCAGCGATGGCGTTAATTATTTTCGTTTTCCTGCAACATCTTTTTTAGACACAAACACACAAATTCAGAACGGACAAGGAATTGATCCAAGAAAAATAAACAACCTTGCCGGAAAATTTGTAAGCAATTATGCAACGCCTTTTGATTTGGAAGAACTCAAAAACATTTCGCAGCTTGATTTAAACAACATTACACATGTAAAAATTATAGATGTTGTCGGATCTATTAATGACACTTTTGCTGAACGGGATAATTCGAAAAGAAAAATAAACGATCCTTGGCCAACTCCATTTTCATCATGCGGATTTGATTTGGATGCAGTGGGAGTAATTCATGAAAAGGCAACAAACAAAGTGACTGAAGTTGAAATCAAAAAAAATATTTTAGTTTATCCAAACCCAATAAAAACAGATGAAATATTGATAATAGAGAATACTAATTCTGCTTGTCAATTAAAAATTACTGATTCAAAAGGAATAGTATTGAAAACTATTTTGCTTGGCGAAAAACAAAATAAAATTCAGCTTGAAGACTTTTGCAAAGGATTGTATTTTATAGAAATAAAAAACGAAGAAATGCGAGTTGTAAAAAAACTAATTGTTAATTGAAATGAAATTTTCTTTTAAAATAATATTCGTTCCGCTAATACAATTTTTTGTACAGTTATTTTGTTTGTCAACTTTTACTAGTTGCGAAAAAGAACCAAACAAATCGCAAATCATACTTCAAAATGATTCTACCACAAACGGAGTTTTTATAATCAATGAAGGAAATTTTCAGCAAGCAAATGCAAGCCTTGGTTTTATTAATTACACAAACAACATTAAATATGACGATGTGTTTGAACCAAGTAACGGACGAGAACTTGGTGATGTTTTACAATCGATGACGATTTACAAAAACAAAATTTATTTGGTCGTCAACAACTCGGGAATTATAGAAATTATCCATCCTCAGACATTTAAATCAATTGCAAGTATTTCAGGTTTTCGTTCTCCAAGATACCTTTTGCCAATTGACTCAAACAAAGCTTATGTTAGCGATTTATACGACAACGCTATTTCGGTTTTAGATTTAAATTCAAAGCAAATTGTAAAAAAAATTCCGCTAATCGGATGGTCTGAAGAAATGATTTCATTGAATGGGAATACGTATGTTACCAATATGCGAAAAAATTTCATATCCGTTATTGATAATTCAACAGATGCAATTGTGGATACAATAACAACACCCTTTGCGCCTAAAAATATTTTACTCGATTCGGCAAATCGAATTTGGATTTTGTGTGGCGACAATGTTTCAAGTATCGACAACAAATATTTTATTGTAAGACTTGATTCGTTAAACGAAAATGTAGAAATCAAGTTTGAAATTAAAACAACAAATGTTTCTGCAAATAAATTACGAATTAATAAAGATGGAAACACTCTTTTTTGGATTGATAAAGATGTATTCAAAATGAGCATTTATTCAAAAGTTTTGCCTACTCAACCAATTGTGTACTCAAATGGTAAATCATTTTATGGATTGAATATAGATCTAAAATTTAAAGAAATTTGGGTTAGCGATGTAAAAGATTTTAATTCAAACAGCGATGTATTTCAGTATGATTTCAGCGGAAATTTGCGAGGATCATTCACCGCAGGAAAAATAACAGGCGATTTCTATTTTAGTTATAAATAAGTGTATTTTTGTGCTGCAATAAAATGAAACTGAAAGTTGAAATAGATGAGCACTCTGGTTTTTGTTTTGGAGTTGTGTTTGCCATAAAAATGGCAGAAGATATTTTGGACGAAAGCGACACTTTGTATTGCCTTGGCGATATAGTACATAACGATGAAGAAGTGTCAAGATTGAAAGCAAAAGGTTTACAAATAATTAATCACGAAGAATTTAAAAAATTAAAAAACCAAAAAGTTTTGATTCGCGCACACGGTGAACCACCCGAAACGTATAAACTTGCTTTGGAAAACAATATTGAATTAATAGATGCAAGTTGTCCGGTTGTTTTAAAACTTCAAAACAGAGTTCGCGAAGCGTTCAACGATGACGAAAAAATAATGATTTATGGAAAACATGGACATGCAGAAGTGAAAGGTTTGGTGGGACAAACAAATGGTGAAGCAATTGTTGTAGAAACATTCGAAGATTTAGAAAAATTTGAATTGCCAAAAAAAATTCAATTGTTTAGTCAAACCACCAAACGCACAAAAAATTTATATGCCTTGAAAGCAAATTTAGAAAATAGAGGAATAGAAGTTGATTTTAACGATACACTTTGTCGTCAGGTTTCAAACAGAGACATTCAGTTGCGCGAATTTGCAAAAGGGTTTGATAAAATTGTTTTTGTTGCTGGAATTAAATCGTCCAATGGAAAAGTTTTGTACGATGTATGTAAAGAAAACAACCCAAATACTTTTTTTGTAAGCAGTAAAAACGAATTGAAAACCGATTGGTTTAATGAAAACGAAAGCGTTGGAATTTGCGGAGCGACTTCTACGCCTCAATGGCAAATGCAGGAAGTAAAAGATGCCATTTTATCTATGTAATTTTTTTTGAATGAAGTATAAATTTTTAATAATTTTCACCTTGAGTATTCTATCTTTTATTGTTTGTGGTTTCAAAAATATTTTTCAGCAAGCCAACCAAATAAATTTGGTTAAAGGCAAAACATTTCACGAATTATTTATTAATTCACTGGATGGAAAATCCAAAATAGATTTCAATCAGTTTAAAGGCAAAAAAGTTTTATGTGTAAATGTAGCAAGCGCATGTGGCTATACTTACCAATACGAAGGATTGGAAAATCTTCATCGAAAATACAAAGAAAAATTAATTGTTGTCGGATTTCCATGCAATCAATTTGGTGGGCAAGAACCTGGATCTGCTGAAGAAATTTTGGACTTCTGTAACAAAAAATATGGAGTAACTTTTGTACTAAGCGAAAAAATTGATGTGCGAGGTGAAAAGCAACATCCAGTTTATCAATGGCTTTGTCAACAAACTAATAATGGAAGTAAAGATGTGGAAGTGAAATGGAATTTCGGAAAATTTTTGATTGATGAAAACGGAGAATTTGTCGAATATTTTTCATCAAAAATTAAACCAGAAGACGAAGAAATTATAAAATACCTACGCTAAATTTATTTTTAATATTCTGAACCGCCTGAACCAATTTTGCGGTTAAAATTAAATTTTATTCCCATATAAAAATCAGCTCCCCAAATTTGTTTGGTATACCCAAACATTTCAAAAATACGATCGCTACCTATATAAAAATACCTAACTTTCAGTGCGGCTCCAAATGCCAATTGTTGGTATTCGATCAAGCGAACAGGAAAAGAAACTTCAAGCCAACGGCTTTCAAAACGAGGTGTAAATGCAAGTGTGTTCATTCTTCTTGCATGAACAGTATTTCCATAAGGTATGCGTTGAATCCACGTTGCATTCATGTAAATTCCCCAAATCAATCGTGCATCTGCCTGAACGCTTATACAAGTTGGTAAAAATGCCATGAAGCTTTCAGTTGAAGTAATATTTGCTCCGGGCAAATTGGAATAAATCCCAGTAAAAGTTCTTTCAATTTTTACAAGGTCAAGCCCATATAAAGTATCTTGTTTTACCCAACTGTGCGAAAAATTCTGATAGTTGGTTTTTTTTGTTTGGTGATTAAAATAAATAAACCCAAAATCGAGTAGTGAAACGCCTAAACGCCATTTGTTTTTGGTAAATCGTTCAAAATAGCCAAACACATTTGGGCAATAATCAAATTTGCGAACCGCGTCACCTTTTCTTAATATTACTAATCCAACGTCCAATCCCAATCCATATCCGCGCGGAAGGTAAGCTTGTCGTTCATCAGGATCGTCTTTTGCTAAGGAATAAGCCAATGTAAAATCTGCATTTCTAATTTCCATAGTTGTATTGGGTCTGTAATAGGCCTCAGTTCCTCTGTCGTAAAAACCACCTGCAGTTAAACCAAATAACAATTTTCCGCTTGCTCCACCTTTTAGCATGTATTTAAAGTTTTCTTTCAAAACCTTAGCTTTCGTAAAACCAACTTCGTACCAACTTAAAAACCCTACATGCAAACTATTCAAATCAATTTTTTTATCCCAAAACCTAGTCATATTTAACCCATCGTAAAAAGTATAGGTTGCATTATAATTTGAGTTGGTTAAGCTAACATAGTTTCGCAATGAGGTTGTAATTGCAAATGCCGAATTTCTTTTATTTATCAATATGGATGGACCCATGACAAGAAGTTCGCCCATTACATATGAAATGTCTTTTACATCTCTTACAAGCGAGTGACGATATTTTCCGTCTGTCGTATAAATAGCAGTATCTCTTGCACCCACTCTGATATTTAAATTGTTATTCATTAACCTTTGCGGAATATTGGCTTTGGGCAAATAATAACTGTTGTTGTTAATTCCCATTCCGGTCGAAACAACATTTACATCAACATCAAATGGTTGGTTTACAATGTTTGCAGGATTGATATAAACGCTTTGTATTCCAGCGTAATTGCTACTTATAATTCCCCATTGATTTTGTGCTGAAATCTGATTTCCCCAAATTAACTGGAAAATTAACAAACTAAAAATTCGATATGAAAATGATTTTCTATTCAAAAAGATTGAAATATAATTGGGTTTATGCAAAGATTAAAATTATTTTATTGATTGAAAACAAAATTTTATAACAACAGTTTATTCTCGTTTAAAAAAGTAGAATTTAATGAATATTTTTAAATCGAACTCTATGAGGAGAAACATCGCCCAAGCGTTGTTTTTTATTTTCTTCGTAATCGCTGTAGTTGCCTTCAAAATAATACACTTGAGAGTCGCCTTCAAAAGCTAAAATATGCGTTGCAATTCTATCAATAAACCATCTATCGTGACTAATTACAACCACACATCCTGCAAAATTATCGATGGCTTCTTCAAGCGAGCGCAGTGTGTTTACATCAATATCGTTTGTTGGTTCGTCAAGCAACAAAACATTTCCACCCTCTTTCAATGTCATAGCAAGATGAACGCGATTTCTTTCTCCGCCAGAAAGCATTCCTACTTTTTTGCTTTGATCGGTTCCGCCAAAATTAAATTTTGATATGTATGCTCGTGCCGGAACTTGTTTTCCTGCTACTAGCATGGTTTCTGTACCACCGCTAATTACTTCAAATACTGATTTTTCGGGCAATAAATCTTTATGGCTTTGATCGACATACGCTATTTTAACGGTTTCGCCAACATTGAATTCACCCGAATCTGATTTTTCCAATCCCATTATCATGCGGAATAAAGTTGTTTTTCCAACTCCATTCGGACCAATGATTCCAACAATTCCTCCTTTTGGCAAACTAAAATTTAAATTCTCATAAAGCAATTTTTCGCCATATCCTTTGCTTACATTTTTTGCTTCAATCACAACATCGCCTAAGCGTGGTCCTGGTGGTATAAATAATTCTAATTTTTGTTCTTTTTCTTTTTGTTCTTCATTCAGCATCCGATCGTAGGCATTCAATCTTGCTTTTTGTTTGGCTTGTCTTCCTTTTGCGCCCAATCGAACCCATTCCAATTCGCGTTCCAGAGCTTTGGCTCTTTTGCTTTCTTGTTTTTCCTCTTGCTTTAGTCTTGAAGATTTTTGTTCCAACCAATTGGTGTAATTCCCTTTATAAGGAATCCCTTCGCCTCGGTCAAGTTCTAATATCCAACCAGCTACATTGTCTAAGAAATAACGATCGTGAGTTACTGCAATTACAGTTCCTGGAAAATTTTTGAGAAACTGCTCAAGCCAATCAACGCTTTCGGCATCCAAGTGATTCGTAGGTTCATCCAATAGCAATATATCCGGATTGGAAAGCAACAATCTGCACAATGCAACACGTCTGCGTTCGCCTCCAGATAAAATATTTACTGGCGAATCGGCATCCGGACAGCGCAACGCATCCATTGCTTTTTCTAATTTATTATCCAATTCCCAAGCATCGTTTTGATCTAATTTTTCCATCACCGCAGCTTGTCTATCTAAAATCTTCATCATTGCGTCTCCCTCAAGGTTTGGATCTGCAAGTTTGTTGTTGATTTCTTCAAACTCAGCTAACAAATCTGTTATTTCTTTCACGCCTTCTTTCACACATTCCAACACAGTTTTGGTTTCGTCAAGTTGTGGTTCTTGTTCCAAAAATCCAATGCGATAATCTTTATCAAATACTACTTCGCCATTAAATGATTTATCTACTCCTGCAATTATTCTAAGCAAACTTGATTTTCCAGATCCGTTCAATCCCAATACACCGATTTTTGCTCCGTAAAAAAACGAGAGATAAATGTCTTTTAATACTTGTTTATTTGGTGGATGGATTTTGCTTACTCCAGCCATCGAAAAAATAATCTTATTATCTGCCATACTTAAAAAATTTGTTTAAAAAATTAAGCCGGTAATTTGCCGGCTTAGTTTGTGGGCCCTGTTGGAATCGAACCAACCACCCCCTGATTATGAGTCAGATGCTCTAACCGAATGAGCTAAGGGCCCCCTTTAATAAAAAAGGTGGGCAAAAGTAGCTTTTTCTTTTCTTGTTGCAAAGCTACTTTTGAGAAAAACTTTCATGCAAAAAATTAAAGCAATACTATTTGATTTGGGTGGTGTAATCTTAAATCTTGATACTCAAAAAACCATTGATTCTTTTATAGCTTTAGGTGCCGATTTAAATGTGTTTCAAACAAAATCAGCAATTTTTGAAATGTACGAATGCGGTAAAATTAGCACAAGCGATTTTATACTTTCATTGAAAAAAGAGTTGCCCGAATATATAAGTGAAGCATTAATTATTGAAGCATGGAATGCGATGCTTCTTGATTTGCCAGCACAAAGTTTAGAAATTCTAAAAGAATTAAAATCTAAATACAAACTCTTTTTGATTAGCAATACCAACGAACTTCACATATCTGGGTTTGATAAAATATTTGAAAAATCGTATCCCTTAGATTCTTGGAAAAACTATTTTGATGCAATTTATTATTCACATAATATTGGATTGCGAAAACCAAATGCTTCCGTTTTTAACTTTATTTTAATGGAACAAAATTTGACAGCAAGAGAAACTGTTTTTATTGACGACACTGAAATGCATTGCAATGCAGCCAGCGAATTGGGATTAAAAACAATTCATGCTAAGCAAGTACTTGGCACTTGGTTTTTTGAGGAGCTAAAAAAAATCGAAGAAGAAAAATAAAAACGCAATCTGCAATCAGACAATTTCGTTCAAAGGCTTTTCAATTTTCTGCTCTTCGTTTTCAGGTATTACTTTTTCGTTTTCTGCAGTTTTTGCAGCATTCATTTCGTCCAATTCTTTGTGTTTGTAATCAAAGGGACGTTTACCCAATACAATTTCCAAATCGTGCTGAAAAATAATTTCTTTTTGCAAAAGTAATTTTGCTACTTCTTCTAACTTCTCGCGTTTTGAGATAAGAAGTTCTTTTGTTTTTTCGTAGCAGAGTTCTATTTGTTTTCTTACCTCTTCGTCAATTAATTCTGCTGTTTTATCGCTATATGGTTTTGTAAATCCATATTCGTTGTTTGGATCATTGAAACTTATATTTCCAACCTTAGAATTCATTCCGTAAATGGTAACCATAGCATACGCCATTTTTGTTATTCTCTCCAAATCGTTTTGAGCTCCCGTGCTAATTTTTCCAAATACAATGTCTTCCGCAACTCTTCCGCCCAATGTCATACACATTATATTTATCATTTGCTCGGTGGTATAAAGATATTGGTCTTTGGGTAAATACTGCGCATAACCCAATGCGGCTACTCCCCGAGGAACAATAGATACTTTTACCAATGGATCAACGTGCTCAAGAAACCATCCAGAAATTGCGTGGCCGGCTTCGTGATAAGCGATGATTTGTTTTTCCTCGTCCGATATAACTTTATTCTTTTTTTCAAGCCCACCAATTACTCTATCAATTGCAGCTTGAAAATCGTTCATGTCCACTTTATTTTTATTGCCTCTGGCAGCAATCAATGCAGCTTCGTTGCACACATTCATAATTTCGGCACCAGCAAAACCAGCAGTTTGAGTAGCTAATTTATTTTCGTCAACATCGTCAGCGCGTTTTATTGGCTTTAAGTGAACTTTAAATATGGCGGCTCTTCCTTTCAAATCAGGTTTGTCAATTGAAATTTGCCTGTCAAATCGTCCAGGGCGAAGCAATGCTGGATCTAAAATATCAGGGCGATTTGTTGCGGCTAAAATTATAATTCCAATATCGGTAGAAAATCCATCCATTTCGGTCAACAATTGATTCAGCGTATTTTCACGTTCATCGTTTGAGCCTTGCATAGCTGTTCTTCCTCGAGCCCTACCAACGGCATCAATTTCATCAATAAAAATTATACAAGGCGCTTTTTCTTTTGCTTGACGAAACAAATCGCGAACTCGGCTTGCTCCAACTCCAACAAACATTTCGACAAAATCGCTTCCCGAAAGAGAGAAAAATGGCACGGCTGCTTCTCCAGCAACTGCTTTTGCAAGCAACGTTTTTCCTGTTCCTGGCGAACCAAAAAGCAGCGCACCTTTTGGAATTTTACCTCCAAGCGAGGTGTATTTTTTAGGATTTTTCAGAAAATCAACAATCTCCATTACCTCTTCTTTGGCCTCGTCTAGGCCGGCAACATCTTTAAATGTTATTTTTACATGTGCTTCCTTGTCGAAAAGCTGCGCACGAGATTTCCCAATATTAAATATCTGAGAACCCCCTCCTGAACCTCCGCCACCCGACATTCTGCGAAACATGAATACACTAAATCCAATTAAAATTAAAATAGGAAGCCAATTTAATAAACCACCAAATAAATCGCTTTGTGTAACGTACTCAACCGAAATTTTTTCGTTATCCAAAAAATCTTTTTGAGCGTCTTTTAAGTCATCGTTAAATTGTTTTACATCGCCAATTTCAAAATAATAGTGAGGCCCAACATTGTCAGTAAAAACGCCTTTATCTCTAAGTTTTTTGTATTTTTCGTTGCTTAGTGATTCTTTTTTTAAATACACATCTGCACGGTTTTTATTTACGATAATAATTTTTGATACATCGTGCGATTTCAGCATGTTGTTGTTTACCTCAAACCAAGTTGATTTTAATGCAACATCGTGCGGTATAAACCAAGTAGCCAAAAAAACAACGGCAATAACTCCGTAAATCCAATAAAAGTTAAATTTTGGAAGATTGGTTTTTTTCTTAGTTG
This sequence comes from Chitinophaga pinensis, assembly GCA_945861965.1. Lineage (GTDB taxonomy): Bacteria > Bacteroidota > Bacteroidia > UKL13-3 > UKL13-3 > CAMAWM01. The sequence continues at coordinate 56,523 of CAMAWM010000011.1, forward strand.
CTGTATCTCCGTTTTCAGGTCTTAAATCGTCTGAGTTTAGCGGATTATTATTTGATGAGTTTTCGTTTGTATTTTCTGCCATTCTTATCCTATTTTTTGTAAAAGTATAAATTGTTATTTGCTGTCAAAACCAATTAAATGGAAACTGGTTTTTTATTTATTGAACTATAATACCAAGTTGATTTTATTGGAACCTTCCAAAAATTATCAAACTCTGCTTTTGTTGTAATTGAATTATTGAATGCGGTAGTGTTTTCATCCATCAATCCAGATTCAAAAAAATCTTCAACTTGTAATTTATTTGTTATAATAAGTTGCTCGTTTTGTAAAATCTGAATGGCTTTTCTGTCAAATAAATTTAATTCAAATTCCTTTTCTGTTTGCCGAATAAATTCAACCGATTTATCAATACCACAACCACTAATCGCATTATATTTTTCATCTACACCTATCACCAAAAAGCAATTGTAAAATATGTCAAAGCTCGCAGCTAGCTTATTTTCATGAGCAGTCCAGTTATTAATAAACACTTCGGCTTTCTTTTTTATAGCCGTCACAGTGTCATCGGTCAAGATTTTATTTGACGCATAAACCCACACTTTTGAGTGTGCTGGCATTTGAATAAAAGACATAGTTTGAAATTTTTAAAAAAGCAAATGTAACCAAAAATCAAGCCATTGACATAAAGGCAGTTTTGATAAAAAATAAAATTGCTTTTAGAAGTTTATGCGTTTTTGATTTTTGAAAATCAATGACCTTTAAAATTCGCTTTTCTTCTTTCTAAAAAAGCAGTGGTTCCCTCTACAAAATCTTCGCTTCCAAAAAAATTACCAAACTCATTTATCTCAGCATTATTCCCATCTATTTTTTTTTCGTAATGTGCATTTACGCATCTAATAATACTGCTAATTGCAAGTGGCGATTTGCTTTTTATTTTTTCAATAATTTCTTCGCATTTAGCAATTAAATTTTCTTGTGGAACCACATAATTAATCAAGCCAAAATTGAGTGCTGTTTGCGCATCTATGATGTCAGCAGTCATTAATAATTCAAGTGCTTTGCCTTTTCCTACTAATTGTGCCAAACGCTGTGTTCCAGCATATCCAGGAATTATTCCTAAATTTACTTCGGGCTGACCAAACTTAGCATTTTCACTTGCCACTCTAATATGGCAGCTCATCGCCAATTCGTTTCCGCCACCTAAAGCAAAACCATTTATGGCAGCAATTACAGGTTTAGGACAATTTTCAATTGCTCGCAAAACTGCATGCCCATCAGCACTCATTCGAGTTCCTTCTTCTACATTAAATTTTGCAAATTCTTCAATATCGGCACCAGCAGCAAATGCTTTTTTCCCGCTTCCTGTAATAATAATTGCACTTACGCTGTGATCATCGTACGTGCTTAAAACCGCAGTTTTAATTTCAGAAAGTGTTTGTATGTTGAGCGCGTTTAGTTTTGATTCGCGATTGATGCTTATGTAAAAAATCAGATTTTTTACTTCTGTTAACAGTGTTTGATACATTGATTGAGTAAGCGATTTTTATTAAAAATTGCATGCAACTTTAAGGATTTTTTTAATAAAAAGTAAATTTGATTTCTTGCAGAAAAAATCTTGCTAGTTTAACGCATGGAACAAAAAATACTATCCAAGATAAGCTTTTAGTATTTTGCTTTTTGAAGATTTACGCAATCTGCGCAAAGCTTTTTCTTTAATTTGACGAACACGTTCGCGAGTCAAACCAATTTTTTCGCTTATATCTTCCAGCGTATGTGCAGGTCCGCCATCTAATCCATAGTAATATTTCAAAACATCTTTTTCTTTATCACTAAGTGTTGAAATTACTCTATTTATTTCTTTTTGTAGCGACTCGTTTATTAGTTGAACATCAGGTCTAGGTTCATCGTTGCTGTCTAATATTCCAAGCAAGGTATTGTCTTCGCCATCGGTAAGCGGTGCGTCAATTGACAAGTGTCTTCCTGTTGATCGCAAAGCGTTTTCAACTTCTTGTATTGGAATATCCATTGCCAATGCAATTTCTTCAACAGTGGGTTCGCGCTCAAGTTCTTGTTCCAGTTTTGCAGCAGCATTGCCAATTCTTCCAATCGATCCAACTTTATTTAATGGCAAACGCACAATACGACTTTGGTCTGCCAAGGCTTGTAAAATAGATTGACGAATCCACCAAACGGCATAAGAAATAAATTTAAATCCACGCGTTTCGTCAAATCGTTTTGCTGCTTTTATAAGTCCTAAATTTCCTTCGTTTATCAAATCGCCCAATGTCAAACCTTGGTTTTGGTATTGTTTTGATACCGAAACCACAAATCGCAAATTGGCATTTACCAATCGTTCCAAAGCAACTTGATCGCCTTCGCGAATTCTTCGTGCCAACTCTACTTCCTCTTGCGCATCAATCATTGACACTTTACTTATCTCGTTTAAATACTTATCAAGTGATTTGCTTTCTCGGTTGGTAAACTGTTTGCTGATTTTTAACTGTCTCATTCTGTATTTGTAACTTTAGTAAATATATTTTGGAATCAAAAAAAAGGGCTGCAAATGTCGCGAAAAAATATTCCTTATTTTGTCATTTGCAAGAAATATTTTTCAAATCTTTAACTTACAGGCATTTAATATTTAAACCGATGAATTTCCTAATTTATTAATGACGGCTAATTTACTGCCTGAGTAGCCATAACCACACGTACTTTTATTTTAGTTCCCGTAGCCAAAATATCCACTAAATCTTGAATGCTTAAAGTGGCATCCATTCTTAGCAAAATTGTGGGTTCTGTTATGCCTGCGGTTGATTTTAAAATGGCGTTTTCTAAATCGGCAGGCACCACCAATTCTTCGGTGGTTTTTCCTTCGTGTTTTACTTTTAAATAATATTCTTTGCTTTTGGTAACGGTAAGTGAAACGGTTTTTTTATTAATTACTTTTTGATTGTCTGCCTTTGGAAGCAATACTTTTATAACACTTGGATTAGCAATAGTTGATACAATCAAAAAAAACAGCAGCAAAAAAAACATGATATCGTTAAGCGATGAAGTGGCTACTTCGGCTTCAAATCTTTTTGTTTTTCTTAGTTTCATTTTTTTTGAAAAAACTTAATTTTAGTTTTGATTAACTATCTAACATATCAATAAAATCGACTGCCATGCTTTCAACATGCGTAGTAAATTTATCAATCATTCCGTTTAATAAATGGTAACCTGTGTATGCCACAACGCCAACTACTAATCCAGCACAAGAGGTTATCATTTTTTGATATAGCCCGTTTGCAATTACACTGATGTCAAAATTGTTACTAACTGAAATATCGAAGAAAATATTGATTACCCCAATGATGGTTCCTATAAAACCCAACATGGGTGCTGTACCGGCTATAATTCCAAGCCAATTCATTTTTTTCTCAAGCTTCGAAGTTTCGAGCGCTGCCGTGCTTTCCATCGAGCTTTCAATGTCTTTTATTGGTTTTCCAATTCTCATTACGCCTTTTTCAATAATGCGACTTAGCGGAACATTCAATCGTTGGCAATAGGCGCGAGCTGCTTTTACATCTCCTTTGGCAAGCAGGTCTTTTAGGTTTAATAAGAAACTGCTTTCAATTTTTGACGAATTCCTAATAAACACATATCGCTCGATAATTAAGTAAACACTGATGACCGATAGAATTCCGATGGGAATCATTACAATTCCTCCTTTCATCAGCAAACTAAAAAAATTTAAACTCTGTTGCGTAGTTTCCATGTATGTAAAAAAATTATTGACTCTATTGAAAGAAGCGAAAGTATTTGAATTGCTTATAGCTAAATTTTATTTTTCTTAACAGGATGTAAATAGTTAAGAGAAAAATTCCAGAAAATTGTTCAGACTTTTTTTAGGATAGATAAGCCGTTTTTATTCTTAATTAATTCTTTATACTGCTTCCAAATTTGCTTTTTAAAGTATAAAAGCCGAATCTTTGAATTTTACAAATTAAAACTCCCTTAATTATGAAACCCACAGAACAGAACAAAACACGCGCAAATAAAAGCCTGTTCAAAAAATTTATTGCCATGTTGGTAATTGGATTAACAGCGGCTTTGTATCCAACTAACATTTATTCGCAATGCCCAACTACACCAGTACCACCACCTTGTGCAAGTGGTGCTAATAAGACACTTTATAGTAATTTTAGCTCTCCATATGATTGGACAGAAGCAACGGGAATATTTGCTACCGGAGAGCAAATGACTATTCGACCAGCTGCGTTTAGCACCAGCACTAATCTTTTCGTTAGTGAATATTTATTTAGGAGTGATGGCGGGCGTTTAGCACAATTATCACCCATATTTCCGGCTGGTGGTAGCAATCCAAGTTATAATGGAGAAACTGAACTTTCCCAACTTGTAACATTTCCAATATGTCCAGTTAAATTCAATGCGCCTGGATTTGAACCAGAACAAATTCCAGTTGGTCCATTTATAGAACCGCCAACTACTAAAGATGTTACTCTAATTGAATCAATGCT
>CAMAWM010000012.1 GCA_945861965.1 Chitinophaga pinensis
TGGGGCAAACTGGTATTCCAAACTTCGGACATCAACATAGGATGGAATGGTGATGACATGAAATCAGGCGGACCTTGTGAACAGGATGCCTATATTTATCAAATCAATGCTATTAGCCACAGTGGTAAAAAATACCAGTATAGTGGGTCTATAACTTTATTAAGATAATTTAAATACTAAAATTTTAAGAATAAAATGGGGGCCTATTAGGCACCCATTTTTTTTATTCATTTTCCAATCTTAAAATATCTTAATTCGCGGCACATGAATTATTTTCAATCATTTAGTTGGATAGAGTGGATAGGCGTTTGTTTTACATTGCTATACAATTATTTTATGATGCGCGAAAATAGTTGGTGTTGGCTTTTTGGAATTGCGTCATCAATTTGTGCGCTTATTATTTTTTATCAAAAAGATTTGATGGGCCAAGCTTGTTTAAATTTATTTTATATGGCAATGGCAATTTACGGATTGATAAGTTGGCGAAATGCTGAAAAAAAAAAAACACATATATTAGTATGGAAAGCCAACCATCATTTTTATGCATTATTGATTGGCATAATGGCGAGCATCGTTTTGTATGTTTTATTAAAAAATTATACTGAAAACAAACAGCCAATTTTTGATGCAATGCTTACAGTTTTCTGTTTGCTTGCAACGTATAAAGAGGTAAAAAAAATATTGTCGGGTTGGATTTATTGGATTGTATTAAATATTGCAAGTGCTGTACTTTACTTTCAAAATGATTTGTACGGATATTTTATTTTGATGATTATTTATAGCGGATTATCCATTGTCGGATATTTTGAATGGAAGAAAATTTACGAAAAACATTTGCATTAAAAACAATTTATTTACACAAACCCAATGCATTTTCAATTGCGTTTTTTAATGAAATTTGAGTTATTGGTTTCATCACAAAACTTACTTTTTTTAGAGCATTCAATTCTTCATTCGCTTCTGCCGAAAAGGTATTTGATATAAAAATTATCGGAGCATTTGTAGATATAAGTTTAGCTGTTTCAACTCCGTCTAATTTTTCATTCGGCAGTAGATCCATTACAATTAAATCCATCTTTTCTAAACGAGAGATGTTGATGGCGTCAAAGCCATTTGAACAGCAAATAACATTGCTGTAATTAAACTCAAACAACATTTTTTTTATCGTTTCGCGATTTTTAGATTCGGCATCAACAACTAATACTTTCATGTTTTTCATAATGCTAAAATTTATGAGTACAAAAGTTGTTTAATACTTGATATCGAAACCTAAATGATTTCAAAGTTATTCGCAATGCCATGTGATTATTATACATTTGGATACAAAAAAAGGCAACTATTTTTAGTTGCCTTTTCAATAAAAAATGAGTTAAGATTACCTTGTAGCTTTCATAAGTTTAAATACTTTCTTCGTTTTAGAATCATTAATTTTCAGCAAGTAAATTCCTTTTTCTAAAGTACTCAAGTTGTCAAGTATCATTGAAGTAGTGTTAATTGTTTTTGAAACAATTTCTTTGCCACTCAAATCGCAAATCGAAACTACTGCAGGCAGGTTTTCTTTTTGAATTTCAATGGTTAGATTTTCGTTAAATGGATTTGGAAATACTTTAACTTGATTTTCATTGTTTGTAAAATCAACGCATGCAATATTGCTAAAGCAATTTGTGCCATCAAAATCTATTTCTTTAATTCTGTAGCATAACAAATTTTGCGAAGGAGAAGTTAAATCCAGATACGAATAATTGAGTTGGACGGCAGAATTTCCTGCTGCTTTCATTTCCCCAATTGATTCAAAAATACCTCCATTCACACTTCTTTCAACAACAAAAATATTGCTGTTAATTTCAAATGCTGTAGACCATTTTAACAAAACTTTATCGTCCAATTTTTCAGCAGTAAAGTTTATAATTTTTACTGGCAAACCATTGTAAATTGGTTGGCTGCCAATTGCAAAATCACAGAATCCGATGATTGGTCCTGCGGTTAAAATTGTTCCAGAACGAGAGGTGCTTAATGCAGTCCACGAACCATTGTTTTCAGAACGTTTCATAATATAAAGTCTATCGGGTTGCGAAATGTTTGAAATAACATTTGTATTAATAGAAATATAATACGGAATTGACGAAGGCAAATAACCGGTACCCATACCAGAATAGCTAACAGTCCACCACGCACTTGGGCTTACATTGCTTGGAGTGAAGACGCTTAAATTATTTGTTGTTGCTGAGGAGTTGCTTGCAAATACTGGTGTTGATGATGAAAAAGGAACTCCAACATACCGATTGATTGTAACCTGCCCGCCAACAGCGCCAACGCCCGAATTAAAACTAACTGTTGCAGCGCCACTCGAAAAAGAAGAATCTGCACTGCTGATAGTTTTAGAGCTAATACTATCTGGATTTGATACAATTATATCTGCTAAATAAACACTGTTTCCCCATTCCGAAATACCACGAAATGCAATGATGACAGATGCACTATTTGCAAATGCAGATAAGTTTACGGATTCGTGTCGCCAATCAATGGCCGATGAAGGTACAAATTGAAATGATTGAGCACTTAAAGTTCCTAATGGAAGTACAGACAACTGATTTGATTTGGTATAAACAGTTGTAAATGTTAAACCGTTGTTTGTCGAAACCAAAACTTGCAAGGTGTCGTCATACCCACTTGAAGAATAAGGTGCACAAGCAACATAAAAATTTAATGTTGGTTTTGTTGCTGCTGAAAAATTAAAAACAGGCGAAACCAACAGCGCACTATTTTGAGTAACATTAAAATTATCCATATACAAAAGACTATCTGTAAACATACTATTTGCTTTGTTTGCCGAACCTTGCTTCCAAAGCAACGATGAATTATTTATTGCTACCCACGAACCCATAATATTTTTAGCTAATCGATAAGGCAAACTTGATGCAGAATTTACTGCTGTAAAATTTAAAGTAAGCGTATCATTTAATAAAAATTGATCGTTTGTTAAAGCTGAATAAATTCTAACAGTATAATTTCCGGGTAGTGTAAAATTTAATGCATTAGCGCCAGTAAATAAAACACTAGTTGTATCGCCACCAACATACAATATACTACTTGTGTTCACAGGGCCTACCGGAGAATTATTATTTATTTTATAATAAACAGGAATTCCTACGCTTCGACTAAAACATCCAAAATTTTTGATCGTTGATCTAAAACTAATTGGTGTGTTAGTTCTAACAATATTATTGTTTAATAAAGTAGAACGTTCAACACCAACATCGTTTGCGAAAAGTGAATCTAAAATACATTCCATCATCAATCGTCCAGCTGAAAATAAAAAGGGTGTGGCATAAAAATTTCCAGCTACAAAAGCTGAAATACCACTTGTATTGTTCAATTGCCAATACCCATCATTTAATGGACGAATTGGCGTCTCGGTTTGAATTGTTCCCATAAAATAATTTACACTTGTTACTACAGTAATTCCACATCCAATACCGGCAAGAAAAGATTTATTTGTAATGGTTGGTGGATTAACAATATCAAATGTTAAGTAAGTTCCAAGATCAGCCGTTGTAACAATATAATTTGTTGAGCGCGCTAAAATAATTCCAAGAGTATCTAATACAACTCCACAAACTGTATCGCCAACTGCGGCCGAATTAGCTAAAACGGGTGAACGTACTTGAATCACTTTTCTAGTACCATTCATTCGGCATTTTATTGACCATATGACTCCAATTGTGGTTCCATACGATTGAGTTGCTGGCAGCAATGTATCCAAATATCCAAAGTTTGAATTGGTAACCGACATACCATAAGTACCAAGATTATTGGTTGGATTATCGTCTGAAGGGACAGTAATAGAAATTAAATTTTTACCATAAGCAGTTGGTTTAAAAATTGGAAACTCAACAAATGCACTTCCTGTTACTGCTGCTAATGATGGAATAATAAATGTTGATGTAAATGTATTAGCCCCACTAATTGTTAATGTTACAGGAACATTTGTTTTGGCATTTAAACCAGGGTTTGTAATATAAGCTTTAATTGATTCTGGAGTATATCCTGGCAGAGCAACTTTTCCTACACCATAAACAGTAGATACTGCAACATCGTTAAATACAATTGGAGTAAAACGATAAACTCTACCAACATCAGGAGCAGGTCTTGCAATAGTTACATTGTTACCATAATTCAATGCATTTACTGTGTAGTTTCCTGGATTGATAGTTGGTGCAGACCAAGCTGTTCCTGACCCTTTTGTAACGGTTAACATTCCAGCGGTATTCGCTTTAATACCACAAGCTGCAAATCGTGCAGAAGATGTATTTGTTGAAGGCACCCATTTACCATAAACAAATTCTATCATCTTATTTCCTTCATAAAGTTTGAGTTGAAAATTAATTGTATCGTATTGAGAAGCGACAGAATTTTGAAGTTTATCACAAACATTTTTCCATTGAATTGTACAAACTCTTAATCCAATTGTACCTGTTGTATACACTCTAAATTCAGGTGTTTGTAATCCATTTCTATCCCACAAATCTTGTCCAAATGGAACGAGTAATGGAGTGTCAAGAACGGAGGTGCTATTAAATGGACCACCACCAGGAGGTTGTACAAAAGTTGTAAACCACAAATTTCCAGATGCGGTATCATTGCCCAAAGTGTCATTTGTAAGTTTTATAAATCCATCGTAATACATAATGAATTTATTGTAAGAAATGCCATTGAAACTAAAATTAAATCCAATGGATTCGGATGACGAATGGGTCGTATCGAAACTTGTCATGTTTACAACACTGCCATTTGTGCCAAGGTCTGAATAGGTGCTTGTAGCGGTGCTAAATCCACCTGTAGAATAATTAATTTGAGCATTTGTAGTTTTTGTAGTAAATATTACAAGCAAAATTACAAATACATTTTTTGTAGAAATTTTTTTCATAATTTTTATTGATTAGATAGTGTAAAGTTAAATTCAAAAAAACTAGAATTCAAAGAAATTTGTGTAAAATTTTTTATCTAATTAGATGAACGTCAATATTTATTACAAAATTAGATAGAAAAATTAATGGAAATAATAAAAATGAAAAGTTGGATTTTCAATTTTAAAATCAAAACAAAGAAATTTTTTGTCGGAGTGGCGGGATTTGAACCCACGACCTCTTGCTCCCTAAGCAAGTGCGCTACCAGGCTACGCTACACCCCGAATTTTAATGATGTATAAAAACAATTTCAACTTTCTTTTTCTAAAAAAACTGTTTGAGTTGGGTATGCAAAAGCACAATTGTTTTTTTCTACAATTTGAAGAATTTGTAAATTAATAGTTTCTTTTATTTCAATCATTTTTTCGTAAACATTTGTATTTACAAAATAGGTTATCAATAATTTTAATGAACTACTTTCAATATCAGAAAAATTTACTGTAATTTCATCATTAATTTCAGGATGATTTTTTAATATTAATTTAATTTCATGGATAACCTTTAATATATCGGAAGAAGAAGTTTGATAAGTTAAATGCAAATGAAAAAGAACTCGTCTTTCTGAACTTCTTGAAATATTATTCAGTGCAGAATCTACCATTTTTTTATTCGGCACTGTCAATAAACTTCTATCTAAAGTTCTAACTTTTGTTGTTCTAAATCCTACACTTTCTACAACACCATTTACTTCTCCAACTTGAACTTGATCGCCAACCTGAAAAGGTTTGTCCAAGTATATTACAAATGAACCAAACAGGTTTGCAATGGTATCTTGTGCTGCCAATGCTATTGCCAATCCTCCAATACCCAAACCTGCAAACAAGGCTAAAATATTTACTTTAAACGCAAAATCAAGAACTGCAAAAAACGCAATGATTACCAATATTACTTTAATAAGTTCTTTTGAAAATGCAACTAAACCTTTGTTTATTTTTTCGTCTTCGTTGTGATTAAAAACGTAACTTACAAAGTCGGTCGTTTTTAATAATAATTTGCAGATGACAACGATAACAGCAATTGTAAAAGTTGCTTCAATCAACCAACGAAAACCAAAAATTTCGGCAGATGCCAAATTCCATTCTGTCGGAAAATTAAGTGTATTGAAAGCATAATAAATTACGATTAAAATAAACAACTGCTCAAAAGGATTGCGAAGTAAAAGTATAAATACTTCGGAGTATTTGTCTTGCGAAAACTTTTTGAAAATTCTAAATGTTTGCTTGCTAACTAGTGTTGCAAAAAGCCGTTTAAAAATAAAACCGGATAGTAAAATTCCAACACAAAGCAGATAAGCACGAAATGTGTTTCCTAAAAATGTTTGTTCTAAAAGTAAATTGTAGTTCATTTTTGCTCGCTAACCAATGAGCAATAGTAGCAAAAATATTTTACCATTCAGCGCTTGCATCAATCTTAAATACTTCGCTCATTTCATCTAACAATGGTTGCAGATTTGGAGTGTGTTTTCCTTGTCGTCCTCCATTTATAGCTTGCCATGTATTTGTATTAGGAATTTTTAAATTGGCTTTTTCTAAAATTCCGCTAATGTTTTCAAGCCATCGTTTTTTTAATTCAACTTCGCCTTCAAATATTTTTTCTTCAATCAATTGCCTCTCAAATTGGCTTTCTTCAAAAATACCTAATGCAAAATTCCAACATTCGTTCAATGCATTTTGCATTCTTGAATGGCTTTCTTCATTTCCATTTCCAAGTTTTGTAACCCAAATATTGGCATGAAAAACATGGTATTTTAATTCGCCTTTTATTTTTCTCGAAAGTTTTGCAAGTGGTTCAAACAAAGAGTTTGATAGCATTTCAAACCTCAACTGATCGGCATGATCAAATAAAAAATGCCGAATGGTACTAAAATCATATTCGCCATTTGGCAACTCAACAAATTGTGAATTGTGAAACTGATTTGCATTGCGCATAAACGCAACGATGTCTGGTTCTTGTTCTCCAAGTGAATGTAAAATTTCGAACAATGCTTGCGATTGACCAATTTTATCTTGCGCCATAGATGAAAAGGCGATATCTTCCTCCAATATCGGGCCCAATCCTGTCCATTCGCTATTTCTATGGCCAAGTATTAATAGGTCATCGGCCATTTTGTAAAGCAATTCTTTTATTGCGTCTTGATTCATTTTTATTTCGAAATTTTAGTTTCTTTTCTATACTTGTTTATCTTTTCCATCACTTTGTAACCGCCTGCTTCGCGATAAATTTTTTCAGGCGTTGTTTCAAAAATATCTTGATCATCGTATTCGGTCATAAATATATGGGCTGTTTTTACAACCCAAATATTTGCTGTAATTCCCCTTCGTCCGTATTGATCTTTTGCAAACAACAATGCCATTTCCGGATTTGGTGCATGTACAATTCCAACATGTATGTGTTGTTCACCGCGTTTTTTTTGATGAAACGCTTCGTAGGTTTCCCACTGATCTAAATCTTTTAGTGGATCAATCGAATTGTTCAAGTCAATTTCAGATCGTGTTACTCTTGGGTCTAATGATTTTATCATACTATTTTTTATGCTAATGGAATCAAATATTTTGAATCTTTTGCCAACAATGCTTGTCGCACCCATCTTCCTCTTTCTTCAGCATTTCTTCTTACAGCAAGTCGTTCGGCATTGCAAGGGCCACCGCCATTTATTACGCGTTTAAATTCATCCCAATCGGGCTCAGTATATTCCCATTTATTTTCATTGTTTTTCATAAGTTTTGAATCAGGAACTGTTAATCCCAAATCCCAAATTTTGGGAACATACATATTTAAAAATTGTTGACGCATATCGTCATTAGTAGCCATTTTCACTTTCCACTTCATCAATATTTCAGTGTGTAACGAAATTTTATCTGAAGGGCCAAAAAAATGCATAATTGGCGGCCACCAACGATTTAAAGCCGCTTGTACCATTTCGCGTTGTATTTTGCTTCCTGTAGCAAGTGTTACTACATTGTCGTGACCATATTTTAAATGAAAACTTTCTTCGACACAAATTCTATCCAAAGCCCTACAATAAGGTCCGTAACTTCCCTTTGCATTTGCCACTTGATTAATAATTGCACCAGCATCAATCAGCCATGCAATGATGCAAGCATCAGCCCAAGTATAAGCTGGATAATTAAATACATTTGAATATTTTGATTTGCCGGTAATCAAATCGTTGATCATTGCCTCGCGGCTTTTGCCAAGTGTTTCGGCTGCGCTATACAACAATTGCGCATGACCAACTTCGTCTTGAACTTTTGCCATCAATGCCAATTTGCGTCTGAAACCAGGTGCTCGTGTTATCCAAGTTCCTTCTGGCAATGCACCAATAATTTCGCTGTGTGCATGTTGTTCTATCATTCGAACTAACTGCTTGCGATATTCTTTGGGCATCCAATCTTTGGGTTCGATTTTTTCGCCATTTGAAATTCGTGATTCAAATGCATTCAATTTCTGAATGTCTTCACCATCTGTTATTGAATTTGATTTCTCATTTGGATCAATGTAAGCGTTTCCGTACATGTTTATTTGGTTTTAATTTTTGTAATATTTAAATATCTGTCACTAATTTTTTTCTCAATCCACTCATAACAAAATTGCAAATTCGTTTTGAAATTTCATCGGCTTTCATTTTTCCATTTGGGTTGTACCATTCAGTAATCCAATTTACGCTTGATAAAATACTTAATACGGCAAATTTTTTATCTACATCGTCAAACACATCTTCGTTAACTCCATCGCTAAGTATGGTTTTGAATCCTTGTTCGTACTCAGCTCTTAATTTTTTAAATTCAGAAAGTTTTGGTTCGCTTAAACTTGTCCAATCGCGCAAAAAAACTGTTGATTGGTGCAAGTTATTTGTAATTATTTCCACATGATTTTTTATTGCCAGACGTAATTTTTCTTCAGCATTAAAATAAATATCGTTCACGTCATGAAGCGTTGTTAAAAATTTTTCAGCCATGCTGAAACAAATGATTTCTAAAATTTCCTCTTTTGATTTTATGTGATGGTAAAGGCTGGCTGCCTCCATATTCATTTCGCTGGCAATATCGCGAACGGTTGTAGCTCCAAAACCCTTGCTGTGAAATAGCTTTGCAGCAGCAGTTAAAATTTGTTCCTTACGAGTGTTTGCAGATTGTTCAGCCATTCTACCTAACGTTTGTTAGGCAAATATAAAGGCTTATTTTATAATGGCAAGTAAAAAGTTTTGCTTTTTACTTTAAGAGTTTTCCGATTTTTAAACCAACAGTGTAAGAGATAGGGTTATTCGAAAAAGGGCCAATCATTGCGTGATTGTTGAAACTATAGGCATCATCATCCTGATGTTTGGTAGAGAAACCATACCCTAATCCAACAAAATAATCCACCAAATAGTTATCATTAAACACCCATTGCTTCCCCAAATTAATCATAAAAGCGCCAAAAGTTACATCTCTTGTTTTAACTGTTTTAACGGAAAGGAAATAGTCATTTAATTGATATGTTTCTGAACATTGCCCAATTGTAATTTCTGGGCGAATGTATGATCCCTTTAAAATATGAGAATAACGCATGCCTCTCAAATAAAAATCGGGCGACTTTATAAATTTATAACCTACTCTTATAAAAGTTCCTCTTGCACTGAAATGCTCATCGCTTTGAACACCTGCACCAATTATACTTAGTTGCAACTCAATGCTTGATCCAGGATTTAAACTTCTTTCATATCCCATAGTAAATTGCCCGAACATTGGGGCAAGAAAATCAATTTTGATTGCACTTCTTTTGTTGTTAGCATAATTATTAGGATTTTCCATTTCATCTAAAAAAATTTGTTCTTTTCCGTTTTCATATTTCACTTTGTAAACTTCAGCTTTGGCAATAACCAAAGTCATTCCATCTTGTTTGCTGAAATCTTTATACTTAATTTCGTCAATACCCACTTCAATAATTTTTACAACCAAAACTTCTTTATTTTTTTTGTAAATTAAATCCTGAGATTTAGCAAAGTTTGATAAGCAAAGTGTAAAAAACAGAATTGCAACAATTTTTGACAGATTTGACAGATTGGTTTTCATAATACTGTTGTTTTAAATTTATATGCGCAAGGTAAAAGTTTTTTTTACAAACAAAACTTTCTTTCCTCAAAAATTTAGTTTTTTGATATATAACTGGCATTTAGATTTGTCAGCATATCATCCGTCATTTTTTCTAAATCAAACTCGGCTTTCCAACCCCAATGTTCATTTGCTTCGTTATCATTTATACTTTGTGGCCAACTATCGGCAATGGATTGACGAAAATCGGATTGATATGAGATTGTAAATTCGGGAATGTGTTTTCTGATTGAAGCGGCTATTTCTTCGGGATTAAAACTTACACCTGCAATATTGTAACTGCTGCGAATTTTTACTTTATCTGCATCTGCTTGCATCAAATCTATTGTTGCACGCAAAGCATCGGGCATATACATCATGGGCAAAGTAGTTTCAGCATTTAAAAAACACGCGTACGATTTATTTTTCAATGCTTCGTGATAAATATGTACAGCGTAATCCGTTGTGCCTCCACCAGGTGCAGACTTCCAACCAATCAATCCGGGATATCGAATGCTTCGTACATCCACTCTGTATTTTTGAAAATAATATTCGCAAAATCGTTCACCGGCTTGTTTGCTAATTCCATAAATGGTGTTGGGTTCCATAATGGTATATTGAGGTGTATTTTGTTTTGGAGTTGAAGGACCAAACACCGCAATTGAACTCGGCCAATACACTTTATTAATTAACTTTTCTTTTGCTGCATCTAGTACATTAAATAAGCTTTGCATATTCAATTCCCATGCAAATTTTGGGTTCTTCTCGCCAGTTGCACTCAACATTGCAGCTAATAAATACACTTGTGTAACATTGTATTTTTTGAGTATGAAATACATTCGATTTTTGTCCATAATGTCCAAAATTTCAAAAGGCGCAACTTGATTTTTTGGTTCTTTAATATCCGAACAAATTACATTTTCAGTTCCGTAAATTTTTTTTAGTTCTTCGGCAAGTTCAGTTCCTATTTGTCCGTTTGATCCTATGATGAGAATTGTTTCTTTTTGCATTTTTAATAAATAAATGGGGTCAAATGTATGTCAATTCTTAAAGAATCAAAAACATCAAATGTGGCCAAAAACCTTTAAACTTGCAGGCATAAAAAAACATGACTAAACAAATTCTTATTTCTGGAGGAGCTGGTTTTGTAGGTTCTACATTGTGTTTGGGATTAAAGAAAAAATATCCTGCTTACACTGTCTCTGCATTTGATAACTTAAGCAGAAAAGGTTCTGAATTGAATGTGCCACGACTAAAAGAAGCCGGCATTCGTTTTATACTTGGCGATATTTGTAAGCCTGAAGACTTGAATGTTTTTGAGCATCTGGATTTACTTATTGATGCTTCGGCAGATCCAAGTGTGTTGAGTGGAATCAACTCTCCTGTTATGCCTTTAATCAATACCAATTTATTTGGTACGGTTAATTGTTTGGAGTTGGCAGATAAACACAAAGCCGATTTTATTTTTCTTTCGACAAGCCGAATTTATCCTATAAAAAATTTGGAAGTTGCTGCTTTTGATGAATTGGAAACCCGATTTGTATGGAAAGATGAACAAGCAATGCTTGGAATAAGTTCAAAAGGAATAACTGAAAATTTTTCGATTGAAGGAAGTCGTAGTTTTTATGGATCGACCAAATTGGCATCCGAATTATTAATAACCGAATACAATGCATTGAAAGGAATGAAAACCGTAATCAATCGTTGTGGAGTTATAAGCGGCCCATGGCAAATGGGTAAAATTGATCAGGGTGTTTTGGTATTGTGGTTGGCGCGGCATTTTTTTAAAGGCGAGTTAAATTACATCGGTTATGGTGGAGCCGGAAAACAAATGCGCGATGTTTTGCATGCTGATGATTTGTTGGATTTAATTGATGAACAAATTCATCATGTCGATTTGTATAATGGACAAACTTTAAATGTTGGAGGAGGTTTAGATATAAGTTTCAGTTTGCAAGAATTGACAAAGCTTTGCGAAGAAATTACTGGAAATAAAATTAACATTCATTCGGTTAAAGCAAACCGCGCAGCAGATATCAGAATATATGTAAGCGATTACTCAAAACTTATGAAATTATCGGGATGGAAACCGAAAAGAAATTTGAAAACAATTGTTGCAGAAACATTTGATTGGATGAAAACAAACGAGAAAAATTTAAAAGGAATTTTAGGATGAACATAGCATTAATAACAGGTAGTAGTGGTTTGATTGGCGGAGAATCGGTAGAGTTTTTTGCGTCAAAATTTGACTTAATAATAGGAATTGATAACAACCTGCGATTGTATTTTTTTGGAGAGGATGGAAGTACCATTTGGAACAAAAATCGATTGGAACAAAAATTTGATAATTTCCAATCAAACGACATTGACATTCGCGATTACACATCTTTAGAAAAAGTTTTTTCTGAATACGGTAACGATATTAAACTTATAGTCCACACTGCTGCTCAACCAAGTCACGATTGGGCTGCAAAAGAACCAATCACCGATTTCGAAGTAAATGCAAATGGCACTTTGAACATGCTTGAATTGACAAGATTGCATTGCAATGATGCCGTTTTTATTTTTACATCAACCAATAAAGTGTATGGTGATACGCCCAACAATTTACCATTAATTGAATTAGAAAAACGTTGGGAAATTGACCAATTGCATCCGTATTATAATTTTGGAATTGATGAACAAATGAGCATTGATAACACAAAACATTCTGTGTTTGGTGCCAGCAAAGTTGCAGCTGATGTAATGGCTCAGGAATATGGAAAATATTTTGGAATGAAGATTGGGATTTTTCGTGGAGGATGTTTAACAGGCCCAAATCATTCGGGCGCACAACTTCATGGTTTTTTAGCGTACTTAATGAAATGTGCTATCACAAAAAACCAGTATACCATTTTTGGTTACAAAGGCAAACAAGTGCGCGATAATATACACAGCTACGATTTGGTAAATATGTTTTGGCACTTTTATCAAAACCCACGACAAGGTGAAGTGTACAATGCCGGTGGTGGTCGATTTGCAAATTGCAGCATGTTGGAAGCAATTGATTGTTGCGAAAAAATAACGGGAAATAAAATGAATTATTCCTATGCTGAAACCAATCGAATTGGCGATCATATTTGGTACATTAGCGATGTAAATAAATTCAAAAATCATTATCCCGAATGGAATTGGAAATTTGATTTGCAAACTACATTGATAGAAATGCACGATAAAATGAATGAACGTATTACAAAAAATAGTTAGTTAAAAATAATTAATCCTACAGTTAGAAAATCAATTTTGTCAAGCCCGAAAATTATCTGCAAATTTGCTGGCTGAAAAAGTAACATGAATCAAAGCATTCCAATAGGTAAGCTTGCCACTTTAGAGCAAGCAACACAACTCGGATTAAGAGAAGAGGAATTTGAAAAAATAAAAGAAGTTCTTGGTCGAACCCCAAATTTTACTGAGCTTAGCATATATAGCGTTATGTGGAGCGAACATTGTTCGTACAAAAACTCGATAGTTTGGCTAAAAACATTACCCAAAGAGGGCGAAAAAATGTTAGCAAAAGCCGGTGAAGAAAATGCCGGATTGATAGATATTGGCGATGGTTTGGCTTGTTGTTTTAAAATTGAAAGTCATAATCATCCAAGTGCGATAGAGCCATATCAAGGCGCTGCGACAGGCGTTGGAGGAATTAATCGCGATATCTTTTCGATGGGCGCAAGGCCCATTGCACAACTAAATAGTTTACGCTTTGGAAATATTGATTCCGAAAAAACAAAATGGCTTGTTCGTGGTGTAGTAAAAGGAATTGGCGATTATGGAAATGCATTTGGAATACCAACAGTTGGTGGCGAAGTATATTTTGACGATTGCTATCAAATAAATCCATTGGTAAATGCAATGAGTGTTGGAATTGCCAAAGTAGGAAAAACAGTCTCTGCCATTGCTGAAGGTATTGGAAATCCAGTTTATATTTTTGGTTCGGCAACTGGAAAAGATGGAATTCACGGAGCTGCATTTGCATCCAAAGATATTACTGAAGATTCGGCAAAAGATTTACCAAGCGTTCAGGTTGGAGATCCTTTTTGGGAAAAACTGATTTTGGAAGCCAGTTTGGAACTGTTAGAAACCAATGCAGTAGTTGGAATGCAAGATATGGGCGCAGCTGGAATTACATGCTCAACTTCTGAAATGACAGCCAAAAGCGGAACCGGAATGAAAGTGTGGTTGGATAAAGTTCCGATGCGTCAGAAGGAAATGAAAGATTGGGAAATTCTATTGTCAGAATCTCAGGAACGAATGTTGGTGATTGTAAAAAAAGGAATGGAATCAAGTGTTGAAAGCATATTTAAAAAATGGGATTTGACGTATGAAATTATTGGCGAAGTTACTGATAGTGGCAGAGTTCAATATTATATGAACGATGAATTAAGAGCAGATATTCCGGCTGAGAGTTTAGTGTTGGGTGGCGGTGCGCCAGTTTATCATCGCGAATATTCAGAGCCCAAATATTTTAAAGAAATTGAAAAATACACGATTGAAAATATTAAAGATTGTTCTTTAGATGAAGCAAAAAAAATTGCAAAATTTCTTTGTGCTCATCCTAACATAGCTAGCAAAAAATGGGTTTATAATCAATACGACAGCATGGTTGGAACTATAAATCAAACAAGCAATTCGCCAAGTGATGCAGCTGTTGTAAAAGTAAAAGGAACCGACAAATCTATTGCTATGACTGTTGATTGCAACAGCAGATATGTTTGGGCAAATCCATTTGTTGGAGGAATGATTGCAGTAAGTGAAGCCGCTCGAAATTTAGTTTGTAGCGGAGCAGAACCAGCTGCCATTACAAATTGTTTGAATTTTGGCAATCCGTATAATCCAGAAGTATATTACCAATTTGTACATGCGATAAAAGGTCTGAGCGAAGCTTGCAAAAAATTTGATACACCTGTAACTGGAGGAAATGTAAGTTTTTACAACCAAAGCAGTGATGAAAATGCAGTTTTTCCAACACCAACAATTGGAATGGTAGGATTGATTTGTGGAAATAAAAAACACATGACATTGGATTTTAAAAACGATGGCGATGAAATTTACTTATTAGGAGAAAATAAAAATGACATTTCGTGTTCGCATTATTTATCGCATTATCACAAAGTACAATTTTCGCCTGCGCCTTATTTTAATTTGGACGAAGAACATAATTTACACAAAGCAGTTTTAAATTTAATTGACAAAAATTTAATTCAATCGGCACATGATATTAGCGAAGGAGGACTGTTTGTTGCTTTGCTTGAAAGTGCGATGCATCGAAACTTTTCATTCAACATTCAACATTCAACATCCAACATTAGAAACGATAGTTTCTTATTTGGCGAAGCACAAGGAAGAATAATAGTTTCAGTTCCCAGTTCTCGCTTCTCGCTTCTTGAAGCCGAGTTGCAAGCAAGTGGTGTCACATTTGAAAAATTAGGAAAAGTTACTTCGTCAAAAAATATAAAAATAAATGATGTTGATTTTGGAAGTGTGGATGAATACAAAGGTTTATATGAAGAAAGCTTGGAGAAGTTATTAAAATAAATTTAATAAGAAAAAGCTATATTTACGGCATGTTCAATCAAAAAATACATATGGATTTTGTAAAGGTAATTAAACGGGGAAGCCCAGAAGATGAAGATACTTTGTATTGGTTGACTAAAACCCCACAAGAAAGATTGAGTGCTGTTGAAGAAATCCGCAAATCATACAACGACTGGAAATATGGAACTGAGCAACGATTTCAAAGAGTTTATACAATTATTAAACGACAACAAAGTTAAATACCTTGTTGTCGGCGGGTATGCTGTGGGTTATTATGGCAATCCCCGTTATACCAAAGATATTGATTTGTGGGTGATGCTACACCCTGAAAATGCTGAACATCTCATAGATGCAATTAAACAATTTGGTTTTAAATCTTTGGGATTAACTGAGGATGATTTTTTAGATACTGAAAACATAATTCAGCTTGGTAAGGCACCCAATAGAATAGATTTACTAACTGACTTGACTGGAGTTGATTTTGAAATCTGCTTTTCGTCAAAAGTTACTGTTAACTTTGAAGGAGTAGAGATGAATTTTATTTCGCTCGATGATTTAATAAAAAACAAACAGGCTGCCGGCAGGTTGCAAGATTTGGCTGATGTGGAAAAACTAAGCAAACACAAAAAATAATTAATGTACATCTTGGATAGACAAATGAAACACAAAATTGCACGAAACAATTTTGAAATAATATCTTTGCGCTTCAATCTGCAAAATAAAATATGCCTTTAGACCAAATCCCTGAAAATCATTTTACCGAAGAAAAAGAAATGTCTTTCTTCGATCATATCGATGAGCTTCGTGGGCATATTTTAAGATCAGTAATTGCAATTTTTGCAATGTCAATACTTGCTTTTGTAAACAAACATTTGCTTTTTGATGTGATACTTTTTGGGCCAAAAAACATTGATTTCTGGACCTACAGAAAAATGTGCGATATATCCTATTATCTTACCGGAACAGATACATATTGTATCAAAGAAATAGGATTTACACTATCCAACATAACTATAATGGGACAGTTTACGCAGCATTTATTTGTTTCATTTGTTGCTGGATTGGTAATGGCATTTCCATTTATTGTTTTTGAATTGTGGAGATTTATAAAACCTGCATTGTCAAAAAAAGAAAAAAACTATGCAAGCGGTTTGGTGTTTTATGTGTCAATTCTTTTTTTTATCGGCATATTATTCGGATACTTTTTTATCGCCCCAGTTTCAATTAATTTTTTAGGAAGTTATCGTGTTAGCGAAGCCGTTACAAACGAAATAAATTTGGATTCATACATTTCATTTGTAGCATCTATGACACTAGCTGCAGGATTGATTTTTGAACTTCCGATGTTAGTTTATTTTTTAACAAAAATCGGTTTGATGGGAAGCCAATGGATGCGCAAATATCGCAAACACGCAGTGGTTGTAATTTTAATTGTAGCTGCAATTCTTACACCTTCGCCAGATATTGCAAGCCAACTGTTAATGGGAATTCCATTGTATGCACTTTACGAGTTAAGTATTTTTGTTGCACGAGGAGTTGAGAAAAATGAAAGCAAAAAATAGCAATATTATTTTTTTACTAATCAATATAAAATAAATTTACAATGAAACTATCCATAGCCTGCGATCATGCAGGATTTGACTACAAAGAAACTATCAAACAGATGTTGTTAGACGAAGGAAATGAGGTGAAAGATTTTGGAACTCACAGCACCGATTCAATGGATTATCCTGACACCACACATCCACTTGCAAATGCTGTTGAATGCAAAGAAAGTGAACTTGGAATATTGATTTGCGGAAGCGGAAATGGAGTTTGCATGACAGCAAACAAACATCAAGGAATACGAGCCGCGCTTTGTTGGAATGAAGAACTTAGCAAATTTGCACGTTCGCACAACGATGCAAATGTATTGTGTTTGCCAGCTCGGTTTATCGAGTTGGATTTGGCTAAAAAAATTGTAAGTGTATTTTTAAACACAATATTTGAAGGCGGAAGACATCAAAACAGAGTGAATAAAATTTCTTATTGATGTAGTTTTGTAAATGCAATTCCAATTATTTAACACTCATTTTCTCTTATTTTCGTTTTCTAAAAATATGCTAAAGAAAACAAGTTTACTTTTTTTTATTTTTATATCACTTCAACTTTTTGCGCAAGAAAAAGATGAACCTTTAGCTGCACAATATTTTAGCAACAAGGAATTTGATAAAGCAGCTGATGTGTACGAAAAATTAGTGTCGCGAAATTCACAATCTGTTTATTTTTACGATAATCTTTTGCAGTGTTATTTTAATCTGAACAAGTTTGAAGATGCCGAAAAATTAGCAAAAAAACAAGCAAGAAAAAACAATAACTCGCCATATTACACAGTAGATTTAGGATATATTTATAAAAAATGGAACAAGCCCGAAAAGGCAAAAAAGCAGTTTGAGAATGTGCTTTCGCTGCTTGTACCCAACGAAGAAATTATAAACGAAACTTCCGGTGCATTCAAAAAAAGAAATGAAAAAGAATTTGCCATCTATGTTTATTTAAAAGGAAGAAAATTATTACAAAGCAATCTTTTTTTTTGTATCGAGTTGGGTGGATTGTATATGGAAACGGGAAAAACAAAAGAGATGATTGAAGAATATCTCAATCTTGTTTCAAACAATCCAATGGCAGAAGAAGAAGTTCAAGGCCTTTTTCAAAATTATTTAAACTCGGATGCTGAATACGAATTGTTGAAAAACGCATTGTTGAAACAGCTAAAAATTCAAGGACAAAACGATGTGTTTTATGAAATGTTGCTTTGGTTTTATGTTCAACGAAAAGACTATGGAAATGCGCTGATTCAAGCAAAGTCAATTGATAAGCGTTGCCGTGCTTTGGGAAAAAGAATTTTAGATTTGGGATATTTGGCTGTAGCAAACGAACAATACGATGCAGCGATAAAAATTTTTAATGAAGTGGTTTTAATAGGCGATGATAAACCGTATTACCGCATGTCGAAACTTGGAATTTTAAATGCTAGAAATAAAAAACTATTGACTTCAGCAAGTCCAATGATTCAAGATTTGAAATTGTTGGAAAAAGACTATCAAGATTTTTTAATTGAAAATGGTAAAAGTAATTATACCGCTTCTTCACAAAAAGAATTAGCCAATTTACAAGCGCAATATTTATTTGATTATTCTTCGGCAATTGCAAATTACAACGAGTTGATAAATATGCAGGATGCCGAAAAACATTTTCGTGCCGAGTGTAAACTTGAGTTGGCTGATGTCTATGTTTTAAAAGGAGAAGTATGGGAAGCAATGTTGTTGTATGGACAAGTTGACAAAGATTTTTTGGAAGATCCTTTGGGGCAAGAAGCCAAATTTAGACAATCAAAATTAAGTTATTATTTGGGCGAGTTTGAGTGGGCAAGAGCGCAACTTGATGTACTAAAAACTGCAACTACACAACTGATTGCAAACAATGCTTTAGAACTTTCATTAATGATTCAGGACAATACAGTAGATAGCATTGAAGATGCATTGAAATTATTTTCAAAAGCAGATTTATTTTATTTTCAAAACAACACAGATTCTGCTTTCATTTTTCTTGATAGCATCAACAAAACTTTTCCAAAACACGCATTAAGCGATGATATTGCATTTAAAAAAGCGCAGATTTATACCAAACAAAATAAATTTATTGAAGCAGCGATTTGGTTAAACATTGTTGTAAACGAACACGGAACAGATATACTTGGCGACAACGCATTGTATGCGCTAGCGAGGTTGTACGATAAAAATATGGGCGATAAAGAAACCGCAAAAAAGTTATACGAAAAATTTATTGAAACCTATCCCGGTAGCTTATTTATTATTGACTCGCGAAAAAGATTTAGAATTTTGCGTGGCGATTTACTTTAAAATTTTTTATTCAGACTTACGAAATATATTTGTTGCATAAATGCTTATTTACATTAAAACATTACGAAATTGGTTTGCCAAGTATCCGTTTACCAAAAAAATTATCAAATTCTGTATTGTAGGAACTTCAAGTACTGCAGTTAGTTTAGGAGTGTTTTGGTTATTGGCAAGGCAGTTTCCGGCTTACAATTTATTAACTAAAGCAATCGGGTACTTGATGGGATTTTTTGTCGGATTTACTTTGAATAAATTTTGGACCTATGTTGACCAAACCGATGATGGCGAAAAATACTTGTTGAAATATATTTTAGTTTACGGCTCAACTTTTATTGTTTATCTACTTTTCAATTTTGTTTGTGATCACTACTTTTATCCAAACCTATACTTATCTAATTTAGCCGAAACATTTGGATTTAGTTACTTGGGTTTTTGGTTAACATTGAACGGACCATTTGTATCAAATGTGCTTTCAATTATTGTAAATGTTTTTCTGAATTTTATTGGAACTAATTTTTTGGTATTTAGAATACCCGAACCAGATAAATTATTTGATTAATCTTTTTTCTTCAGTTTTTTCTTCTGATTGGGTTGCATTTTGTTTATTCGTTTGTAGTAACCACTTTTATTTGCAGGCACAAAAATGCTCAGCTTTTGTCCTTGTTTTACTCTATCTGATTTTAATTTATTCTGCTTTTTTATTTCAGAAACCGATACATCAAACCAATCAGCAATATCGCCCAAAACATCTTTTCGCTTAACAGTATAAAACACTTTTGTTTTAGAAATGTTTTTTTCTTGTGCTTTTTCAACAGGCAAATCAGCCGGTTTTATTTTCTGTGAAATTTGAATAGCTGGAGCATTTGCTAAACTTTCATTTTGAATAACCAATGGAGCAAATTCTAAATTTACAGGATTGTAAAACGAGTCGCGAAGCAAATCAATTTGAGAAGATTTTTCTTTTGGTAATTTTAAAAAATATCCATCAGCCGCCATCGGAACAACATCTTTCCTGAATTTCGGATTTAGTTTTCGCAAATCCTCAATGGGAATTTTTAATGTGCTTGAAATTTGTTGAAATGAAAGAGCTTTATTAATTAATACACTGTCAAATTCAAAATTCAATTCGTGATTGCTAGGTTTAATTCCATGTTCTTTATAATAATTAACTATGTATGCAGCGGCTACAAATTTAGGATACAAATCGCGGCAGCTTGTAGGTAGAAAAGGATAGATATCCCAAAAATACAAACTGTTTCCTGCCATGCGAATGCATTTGTTTAGCGTTACAGGCGAACATCCATACGCTACAATTGCAAGAGGCCAACTGTTGTAAATGCTGTATAAATCTTTGAAATGCTGAGCAGCAATTGCCGATGAAAGTTGTGGATCTCTGCGTTCGTCTACCAAGGTGTTTACTTTCAATTTGTAAATTTTTGAGACGGTATAACTCATCATCCAAACTCCACTGGCACCAGTTGAATTAACATAAGTTGGATTTAATTCAGATGCTGCAAGTGCTAAATATTTTAAATCTATAGGAGCATTTTTTGCCTTTAGATTTTTTTCAAATAGCGGAAAATAAAATCTACTCAAACCAATTAACTCTTTTGTTTTTTCTGGATGAGCCAAATATTCATCAATAAATACTTTTACTTCTTCTCGGTAACTTAATTCGGTTTGCGATTTTAGTTGTGCAATTCTTGTTTGATAAATATCTTGTCCATTAATTGAACCTGCCATTAAAAATAAAATGGAGAAAAAGAAAAATATTTTAGTTTCTTTTAACATAAATCTACTGCAATTGTAAACGTTTGAAAAATTAAAAAATTGTGAAGTAATTAAGATGTGAACAATTTTTTAAAGGATTGGTCTTATATTTTCGACCATTGATAAAAGTTTGGATTCCTCAAAATGATTGGCCATTAATTGCATTCCAATTGGCAAATTATTGCTATCGTTTGCAAAAGGAAATGATAGTGCAGGAATACCAGCAATGTTTGCGTGAACACAAAAAATATCGGCCAAATACATGGCCATCGGATCGTTTGATTTTTCGCCAATTTTAAATGCTGTACTTGGCGATGTTGGCGATAAAATAAAATCGTATTGTTCAAAAATTTTTGCTGTACGATTTGCAACAAGTCGTCTAACTTTTTGAGCTTTGGTATAATAAGCATCGTAATATCCAACTGACAATACAAAAGTGCCAAGCATAATTCTACGCTTCACTTCGGCACCAAATCCTTCTGACCTTGACTTGCGAATTGTACTTTCCAAATCCTTCCCATTTTTTGTTCTATAACCGTAATGCATTCCTGTAAATCGCGAAAGATTTGAAGATGCTTCGGCTGTAGTAAGTGTGTAATAAACCGGAATCATTGCTGATAATTCTGGAACAGAAACCATTTCAACCAAATGGCCATCTTTTTTTAATTGTTCAATCAAATCTTCTGTTGCACTTTTTACTTCAGAATTTATTCCATCTAATTCAATCGCCTCTTTGATTACAGCAAATCGAAATTTTTTATTTTCTGAAACTTGTTTTGAATATTCAATATTTTTATTTGAGCTTGAAGTTGCATCGTATTCATCTTTCCCCGCCATTACTTCAAGTAAAAGTTTTGAATCTTCAATACTTTGCGTTATGGGTCCAATGATGTCAAATGATGATGCGTATGCAATTAATCCCCAACGTGAAATTCTTCCATAAGTAGGTTTCAAACCAAATGTTCCAGTCAATGCAGCAGGTTGCCTAACAGAGCCACCCGTATCGCTTCCCAATGCCGCTAAACATAAATTTGCTTGCACAGCAACTGCTGCGCCTCCTGAACTTCCTCCAGGAACTCGCGAGTTGTCTACATCGTTCAACACATTTCCAAAAGCCGAATTTTCGTTTGATGAACCCATTGCAAATTCATCGCAATTAAGTCTTCCAATGATAATTGCATCTTCAGCCAATAATTTTTCAACAGCTGTTGCTGAATATAGTGAAGTGAAATTGCTTAAAATTTTTGAAGAAGCCGATACTTTATGTCCTTTATAGCAAATATTATCTTTAATGCCAATAACCATTCCGGCAAGCTTTCCTGCAGTTCCGTCATTTATTTTTTGCTGAATTTTTTTTGCTGATAATTTGGCTTCATCAGCCCAAACTTCCAAAAATGCGTTAAGGTGTTTTTTTTCTTCAATTCTGTTTAAATAAAAATCGACCAATTTTTCTAAATCGGTACTTCCGTTTGCAAAGGCATTTTTAATTTCTGAAAGTGATTTGAATCTTTCCAATTGCTTAATTTATTTTAATTTGACTAGGATATTAAAATCCTGTAAAGATTACGAATCCGTATTAAATAAAATAGTCATGCTGAAAGTAGTTTTTGAGTTATTCAAAAACTAGTATCTTTCAGAATGACCATTTGTTTTTACACAGTCAATCAAGTTATGTAAAAACACTTACGCTTGATTATCTTTTTCCTTCATTCCTTCTTCAACCTGATCTTTCACATTTTTTTTAGCATCGTTAAATTCACGAATGCCTTTTCCTATTCCACGCATAAGTTCTGGAATTTTTTTCCCTCCAAACAAAAGGATAATAATCAAAACGATTACGATTAATTCGGGTGCTCCTAGTCCAAACATAGTTGTTGTTATTTACTGTTGTGAAGGCAAATTTACTACTTTATTTGATTTGGCGAAGAAAAAGAGACAGAAAATATCTTAAATCAGATTTAATCAACAATGGTTTAGATTTCATTTATATTAAAAAAGCAGCGCAAAAAAATAGTAACAAAGTGCTGAAAAGAGTATTCGGTTTTCTCGTTCCTTTTTATTTGTTTTGAAAACAAGATGCGACAGGTTGAAGAATTTGAAAAATCAGTAAAAATTTCATTGCGCGAAAGTGAAATGCAAAAGCGAACTGCTTTGGTTTCTCAAAAACAACTTTCTTCCATTGAATTGGCTTTTAAACAATTTGAAAATTTAGAATTAGCCAGAAACCGTGCTGCGTATCTTAAATGGAAAGTAAACGAAAACTTAGATAAATATTTAATTGATTTTGAATCCGCTTTGGTCCGCAAAGGAGGAAAAATATTGTGGGCTGATGATGCAGCAACTGCACTGAAAGAAATAGAACAAATTTTAAAACGTAAGAATGCAAAAAAAATAATAAAGAGCAAGTCTTTAATTGCCGAAGAGATAGAATTGAATAAATTTTTGAAAAGCAAATCCTATCAAATAATTGAAAGCGATATTGGTGATTATATTGTAGATCAGTTTGGCGAAAAATCATTTCATCCTCAATTTTCGGCAATGCACAAAAGCGTTGGAGAAGTGAATGAAATGCTAAATAAAAAAATCAGCTCATCGCTTGACATTCAAATTGACGAATTGAATATGGATTTGCGGATGAATTTACGCGATAATTTTTTTCTTGCAGATGTAGGAATTTCGGAAGCTAATTTTTTGATAGCCGAAAGCGGAAATGTTTGTATTACAGAAAACGAAGGCAACGCAAGTTTGTGTAGCACTTTTGCAAAAACACACATTGTAATTGCCGGAATTGATAGCATACTTCCTTTGCTCAACGATATTGATTTGTTTTTTCCCTTATTAGCAACGTATCAAAGCGGACAAAAAATTGCAACGTATAATTCTATTATTGGCCCAAAAACGCCCGATGAGGATGATGGACCGGATGAATTTATTGTGGTTTTAATAGACAATGGCAGAAGCAATATTTTGGCAGCACAAGATCAGCGAAGTGCACTTAGTTGTATTCAATGCGGAGCTTGTCATCACGTTTGTCCTGTATTCAAAAATATTGGCGGACCTGCTTATAACACCGCTCATACCGGACCAATAGGAAAAGTAACTGAACCTTTGGCAAAAGGATTGAAAGATTTTCAACACTTGAGTTTTGCAAGTACCAACTGTGGAAAGTGTAAAGATATTTGCCCAGTAAAAATTGATATTCCAAATCATCTTAATCAAAATAAGAGAGATGCAATTCAACTAGGTTTAGGAAATACAGGCGATAAGTTGACTTGGTTTGCTTGGAAACAAGCAATGTCGAGCAGGAAAAATTTAAACAGTTCGGAAAAATTTAAAAATTTTACATTCAAAAAATTACTCAAATCGACTTGGGGTGATGAAAGGGAATTTCCGAAAGTAGTAGTAAAATCATTCAATCAACTTTGGCGTGAAAAATTTGGCGAACAAAAACCAGATAAACAAGTTCCGTTTACAAATAAATCATTCAAAACTTATTGAAATTAATTTTTTTTCAATCAAGTTTTAATTCATTCACATCACTAAAAGGCAATCCACAGGTTTTATCTTTACACACATAAATCAGCGTTTTATTTTCAGTAGATTTATTTTTTAATAAAGGAATTTGAGTAGTGTGTTTTGCAATTGCAAAAATTGCATTTGGCAAATATTTGTTTTGAATTTGTTTCATCGTTTTTTCTGCGTTTTCGCCACAAGCAATTAGTTGATACAAACCTTTTGTTTTATTCATCAACACTTGCATCCAATTGCTATAACTCGATAGTTGTTTTGTTATTTTTGGTTCAATAATCGAAAGCATTTTGTTTAATAACATTTCATATTCTTCATCATCAAAATAATACATCAATTGCTGAAGACATTTTGCAAAAACACTGTTAGCCGAAGGAATTACATCGTCAGTAAAATCAATTTTTCGGACAATTAATTTGGTGTCGTTTATTGATTTGAAATGAAACATATTTTTTTCGTTCGAATAAAAATATTCTATCGACAACTTCATCAATTCATTTGCTTTTACTAAATATTTTTCATCAAATGTGCATTGATAAATCGAAATTAATGCATCGCAAAAACAAGCATAATCTTCGGCAAAAGCAGCGATGCTTATTTTTCCGTTTTTATAAATTCGGAATAGTGTTTTGTCAATCCACAAATTAGCTAAAATAAAATCTGTGCATGATTTGGCTTTCAATAAAAATTTTTCATCGTCAAAGCATTTGTACGCATTGCAATATCCTTTTATCATCAACGCATTCCAGCTTGTAATGCATTTGTCATCAAGCAAAGGTTTTGTTCTTTTTGATCGGTATTCAAGCAAAATAGTTGTGCATCGAAAAATAATTTCATCCATTTTTTCAATCGGAATTCGCGCTAATTTTTCTAACTCATCATCGCTGTGTGTTTTGTACAAAATATTTTTCCCGTGCTCCCAATTTCCATAAGTATCCACCGAATAATAAAGGCTAAATAACAATTCGTCATCTCCAAGTAAATTTTGCAATTCGGCTTTGGTCCACACATAATATTTCCCCTCCTCATTTTCGCTATCGGCATCCATTGCAGAAAAAAATAATCCTTCGGCCGATGTCATTTCGTTTTCGATAAATGCATCAATTTTGTAAACTGTTTTCTTGTACAATTTTGATGGGTTGATTACACATGCGTTTGAAAACAAACTCATCAGTTGTGCATTGTCGTAAAGCATTTTTTCGAAGTGCGGAACTTTCCAATAGCTATCGGTACTGTATCTTGCAAATCCACCTCCTAAATGATCAAATATTCCACCATCGGCCATGCAATTCAACGTTTTGAAAACGATATTTTTAATAAAATCATCATCAGCATGGTATTGAAATTGCAAAAACATTTCCCAGTTATTCGGCATTGGAAATTTTGGCGACCATCGATATCCGCCAAGTTGCAAATCAAAATTTGGTTTCCATGCTTCAATTGTTTTTTCTATTGAATCAAAACTTATTTTTGAATTTGTTTCATCCAAAAAAGCATCTAGTTTTTTTATTTCATTGGTTAAATTATTTGTAAAATCAATTGCTTTTTCGCGATTGTCTTTGTAAAAATCTGCCAAGGATTTCAAAATTTTTTGCCATTCATTTTTTCTAAAATAAGTTCCTCCATGTAAAGGTTTTCCATCAGGAAGCAAAATGCAATTCAATGGCCAACCGCCACGCCCAGTAATGATTTGAACGGCATCCATATATATCTGATCTATGTCTGGTCTTTCTTCGCGGTCTACTTTTATACAAATGAAATTTTCGTTCATTATTTTGGCAGTTTCTTCGTCTTCAAAACTTTCGTGCGCCATAACATGACACCAATGACACGATGAATATCCGATGCTAACCAAAACCAATTTATCCTCTGATTTTGCTTTTTCAAATGCTTCATCAGACCACTCAATCCAATCAACTGGATTGTATGCATGTTGCAACAAATAAGGACTTGAAGAATGAATTAAGCTGTTTGTATATCGTTGTTTTTTTTCTTCCATTTTGTATCGACAATTGTAATAAGGAGTGCAATAATAGCGTATTAATAAAACTAAACAGGATGCTTAAATTGATTAAATATTTCCAAATTGTAAGCTTAAAATTTTAAAGCTAATATTGCAGCAATGCCAAAAACAATTTTAATTAAAAACATAAAAACGCTTGCCGGAATTGACGAAGAAAATTTGCTTTTGAAAAAAGGCAAACAAATGAGTGAATTCAAAAGCATAGACGATGCCTGCGTATTAATTGAAGATGGAATCATCAAGGAATTCGGTCATCATTCGACTTTTAACATTCAACTCTCAACAATTGAAACCATTGATGCAAAAGGAGGATTTGTATTGCCATCGTTTGTTGATTCGCATACGCATTTGGTTTTTGCCAAAACGCGAGAAGAAGAATTTGTGATGCGTATAAATGGAAAAAGCTACGAAGAAATTGCTGATGCAGGAGGAGGAATTTTAAATTCTGCCAAAAAATTGCAATCAATGAGTGAGAATGAACTTTTTGATTCTACACTTATAAGACTGCATGAAGTAATAAAATTTGGTACCGGAGCAATTGAAATTAAAAGTGGATATGGATTAACGGTAAAAGATGAATTGAAAATGTTGAGAGTTATTGCTCGACTAAAAGAAGCTTCTCCCATTGTAATCAAAGCAACTTTTTTGGGGGCGCATGCTTTTCCAACCGAATTTAAAAATAATCACGAGGGTTATATTAAATTAATTTTGAACGAAATGTTGCCCAATATTGCCGCTGAAAAATTAGCGGATTACTGCGATGTTTTTTGCGACAAAGGATTTTTTAATCCAACAGAAACCGATGTGATTTTAAATGCTGCTGCAAAATTTGGTTTGAAAGCAAAAATTCATGCAAACGAGTTAGGTTATACAGGCGGAGTTCAGGTTGGAGTAAAGAATCGCGCTTTGAGTGTTGACCATTTGGAATATATAGGAGATGAAGAAATTAATTGTTTGAAAAATTCAAATACAATGCCTGTTGCATTGCCCAATTGTTCATTCTTTTTGGGTATTCCATATGCACCTGTAAGAAAAATGATAGATGCCGGTTTGCCTGTTTGTTTAGCCAGTGATTACAATCCCGGATCATCTCCCAATGGACGCATGAGTTTTATAATCAGTCTTGCGTGTACTCAAATGAAACTAAGACCAGAAGAAGCCTTGAATGCTTCAACAATAAATGGAGCTTATGCATTGGAATTAAGCAAATCTCACGGAAGTATAACGATTGGAAAACAAGCTAACTTTTTCATTACAAAACCAATTTCAAGTCTTGCCCTAATTCCATATAGTTTCGGTGTAGATTTTGTAGATAGGGTTTTTATAAATGGCAATGAAATTTAAAAAAATGTATTGGTAAGATGAACGAGGAAGAGTGCAAAATTAATTTATGGAAAACATTAAATAGCAATTCAGTTTACGATAATAATTGGATTTGTGTGTCTCATGAAGATGTATTGAATCCGAATGGAAACAATGGTATTTATGGAGTGGTTCATTATAAACATATAGCAATGGGAATTATTCCACTTGATGAAAATAATAATACTTGGATTGTTGGTCAATACCGTTACCCTTTGAAGCAATATAGTTGGGAAATTCCTGAAGGTGGTGGAAAACTTGGTATTGATCCATTAGAATCTGCAAAACAAGAATTGTTAGAAGAATGCGGTTTAGTTGCTTCAGAATGGAATGAAATTTTACAAATGCATCTCAGTAATTCAGTTAGTGATGAGCTGGCAATTGTTTATGTTGCCAAAGGATTAAGTCATCAAAAGCCACAGCCTGAAGATACAGAATTGTTATGTTTAAAAAAATTGCCTTTCAATGAATTATTCAACATGGTTATGAATGGTGAAATAACAGATAGTATGAAGTGTTGCAGCTGTTTTAAAATTAAAGCTTTTAATGCAATAAAAAATAAAAAATTGTATGTTTGGCAAAACAAAAATAAGGAATGAACGAAACGCAGTCTAACTTATCGTTTGAAGCAAAAAAATCAATCGTTTTACAAGATTATAAAATTGCCTATCAAAGCAGGCAGGCAAGTTTGTTAGGGCGAAAAGAAGTGCTTACCGGAAAGGCGAAATTTGGAATTTTTGGCGATGGAAAAGAACTTCCGCAAATAGCCATGGCAAAGGTATTTAGGAACGGAGATTTCAGAAGCGGCTATTACCGCGATCAAACTTTTATGATGGCTGCTGACATCTTAAAAGTGCAAGAATTTTTTGCGCAGTTGTATGCAAATACCAACATAGAAGCAGAGCCCGCAGGTGCAGGAAGAATGATGAACGGGCATTTTGGAACTAGAAGTTTGGATGAAAATGGAGAGTGGAAAAACTTAAAAGAAATGAAAAACTCTTCGACCGATATTTCTCCAACAGCAGGACAAATGTTGAGATTAGTTGGATTGGCTTTGGCATCAAAATACTACCGTGAAAATGCCGAATTAATTGGCGAAAATAATTTTAGCAACAATGGAAATGAAATTGCTTGGGGAACAATTGGAAATGCAAGCGCAAGCGAAGGACATTTTTTCGAATCGATAAATGCTGCTGGAGTTATGCAAATTCCTATGGTCATTTCGGTTTGGGACGATGATTATGGAATTTCAGTTCCAGCAAAATATCAAACCACAAAAGAAAATATTTCTGAAATATTAAAAGGATTTCAACGCGATGAAAAGGGAAAAGGATTTGAAATATTTAAAGTAAAAGGTTGGGATTACGAAGCACTTTGTAAGGTATATGAAAAAGCCGAAAACATTGCTCGAAAAGAGCATGTTCCTTGCCTCATTCATGTTGTTGAACTTACGCAACCACAAGGCCACAGCACAAGTGGATCGCATGAGCGCTATAAAAGTCCTAAACGCTTGGCTTGGGAAATAGAAGTGGATTGTTTGAAAAAATTTCGCGAGTGGATTGAAGCAAATAATTTTGCATCAAAAACGGAATTAGATGCCATCGAAAACGAAGCAAAAATTCATGTCAATGTAAGCAAAAAAAATGCTTGGGAAGAATACATCACTCCAATTAAAAACGAAATAAATGAAGTAGTTGGATTGCTGAATGATTTGTCCAAAGTTTCAAAAAATGCCGATGCAATTGTTCAAACCACAAATGAATTGCAACAGATTTTAGAACCTGTACGAAAAGACATTTCAATTGCAATTAATAAAGCTTTGAGACTAAGCTATAACGAAACCTCTTCACAACGCGATAGATTAATTGCATACAAAAAAGATAGTGTAAACGAAAATTTTGAGCGATTCAATTCATTGCTGCATAGCAACTCAAAATATTCGGCAATGAAAGCGCAGGAAATCAAACCCATTTATTCTGATGAGTCAAACAGTGTAAATGGATTTGAAATTATGAATGCCTGTTTTGATGAGGCATTGAAAAACAATCCAACTGTTTTTGCGTTTGGCGAAGATGTTGGAAAAATTGGTGACGTAAACCAAGGATTTAGTGGCTTGCAAGAAAAATATGGCGAGAAAAGAGTTTTCGATACCGGCATTCGTGAACTAACAATTATTGGACAAGGAATTGGAACTGCAATGAGAGGACTAAGACCCATTGCCGAAATTCAATACCTTGATTATTTATTGTATGGATTGCAACCCTTGAGCGATGATTTGGCAACCTTGCAATACAGAAGCAAAGGCGGACAAAAAGCACCTTTGATTGTTCGAACTCGTGGTCACAGATTGGAAGGAATTTGGCACAGTGGATCGCCCATGTCAATGATTTTAGGATCTCTTCGAGGCATGTATGTTTGCGTTCCAAGAAACATGACGCAAGCTGCTGGA
The DNA here is from genome assembly GCA_945861965.1 of Chitinophaga pinensis. GTDB lineage: Bacteria > Bacteroidota > Bacteroidia > UKL13-3 > UKL13-3 > CAMAWM01. The sequence goes on from CAMAWM010000012.1 coordinate 30,645, forward strand.
ATGTACAATGCGCTACTAAAAAGCGATGAGCCCGCTTTGGTTATTGAATGTTTGAACGGATATCGCATCAAAGAAAAAATGCCGCAAAACATCGGAGAGTTTACTGTTCCATTAGGCAAATCAGAAGTATTGATTGAAGGTACTGACCTAACAATTGTAACTTACGGAAGTTGTGTAAGAGTGGCCGAAGAAGCCATCAAACAATTATCAGAAATTGGAATCAGTGTTGAGTTGATTGATGTGCAAACTTTGCTTCCATTTGATGTTACCGAAAATATTTTGCAATCAATAAAAAAAACCAACAAAGTAATTTTTTTAGACGAAGATGTTCCCGGAGGAGCTTCGTCTTACATGATGCAACAAGTGATCGAAAAACAAGGCGCATACCAATGGTTGGACTATGCACCAATTACAATTTCGGCAAAAGAACATAGACCAGCTTATGGTACCGATGGGGATTATTTTAGCAAACCTTCAGTCGAAGATATTTTTGAAAAGGTAGTAAAAACAATGGCCGATTACGAACCTGGAAATTTTGCGAAATTCGACTAATTATTCTCGCAATACAGTTCAATAAAAATATGTTTACAACAAGCGAATATTTTTTTGTTACTTATTTGTAAACTACTATACATTTGCACCTGCGATTATAAGAATTTAAGAAATTGGGCGAACATCGAAACGGTCATCACAATAAGTTAACAGTTGCCGGACTTATTGTTACACTTGGTATTATTTATGGTGATATTGGAACATCCCCCCTCTACGTATTTAACGCCATTATTGGCGATAAGCCAATTAGCGAACTTTTAATTTACGGAAGTCTTTCCTGCATTTTATGGACACTCACGCTTCAAACCACCATTAAATATGTAATTTTTGTACTGCGAGCCGATAACAAAGGCGAGGGAGGAATTTTTGCTCTTTTTGCTTTAATTCGTAGAAGAAAACCTTTTTTAATTATTCCTGCCATTATTGGCGGTTGCGCTCTGTTGGCTGATGGCATGATAACTCCGCCCATTTCGGTTACTGCTGCTATTGAGGGTTTAATAATTATTGAGCCTGAGTTTTTTACCGGCAAAATTATTCCAATAGTATTGGTGGTAATTAGCTTTTTGTTTGTTATTCAGCGGGTTGGAACCTCCATTGTTGGAAAAGCTTTTGGTCCCATTATGTTTGTTTGGTTTAGTATGTTGGGCATTTTGGGTATAGCTGGTTTAATGCACCATCCGGGCGTGTTAAAAGCCATAAACCCCTATTACGGCTACCAGTTGCTAACCGAATACCCCAACGGATTTTGGCTGCTGGGTGCGGTTTTTCTTTGCACCACCGGGGCTGAGGCTCTGTATTCCGACATGGGGCATTGCGGCAAAAAGAATATCAGGGTAAGTTGGACATTTGTAAAAACCACCTTGCTGTTAAACTATTTTGGGCAGGGCGCATGGTTGCTCAATCATTTGGGCTCTACCGCCTCACATATCAATACCTTTTACGCCCTTATACCACAGTGGTTTTTATTACCCGGAATTTTAATTGCCACCATGGCTACGGTTATTGCCAGTCAGGCTATGATTAGCGGATCGTTTACACTTATATCCGAAGCTATTCGGCTAAATGTTTGGCCCAAGGTTGCCATTAAATTTCCCAGCGAACTGAAAGGACAGATCTACGTTCCCAGCATGAATTTTATTTTATGGGTGGGCTGCATGTGTATTGTTTTATACTTTAAGGAATCATCGAAAATGAACGCTGCCTATGGGCTTGCCATTATTATTACCATGTTAATGACCACCATTTTAATTGTAAACTTTTTGCGGCAGCAAAAAGCCTCGCGCATATTGGTAGTAACCCTGCTGGTCGTTTATTTATGCATTGAAACCTGCTTTTTAATTGCCAATCTTGTTAAAATACCCTCGGGCGGATGGATGACGCTGTTGGTAAGCAGTATTTTTATGCTAATCATGTGGATTTGGTATCGGGGGCGAAAAATTAAAAACCGCCTTACCGAATTTGTACAACTTAAAAGTTACATCCCGATTCTTGCCCAACTAAGCAATGATGAATCGGTGGCAAAATTTGCAACCCACTTGGTTTATTTAACCAGTGCAGACACACTTACTGAAATTGAATCGAAAATTATGTATTCCATTTTGCAAAAACAACCCAAGCGTGCCGATATTTATTGGTTTGTTCATGTACATGTTGACGATAACCCTTACACCAGGCAATATAAAGTTGACCATATTGTATCAAATGATATTATCAGAGTGGAATTTAAATTGGGTTTCAGGGTTGATCAAAAAGTAAATTATTATTTTAGAAAAGTGGTGGAGGAATTAGTAAAAAATGGTGAGGTGGATGTTACCTCGCGATACACTTCCTTGCGTGAGCAAAATATTACAGGCGATTTCCGATTTGTGGTTTTGCAACGACACCTTTCGCACGAAAACGAATTAACCGGGTTGGAACGTTGGATTATGGATATGTATTTCACCCTCGATAAATTAAGTTTATCCGAAGCTAAAGCTTTTGGTTTGGATACCAGTTCGGTTTTAATTGAAAAAGTTCCGCTGCTAATTACCCCAGCCAAAGAATTGAAGTTGCAAAGGGTTTATTAAGAACGACACAGATTACACAGATTTATTTTTCTTCAACAGTTTTTGAAGTTTTTGCCAACGAATCAGCCAACAATTTATCGTAAGTTTTTTTCGCCCAATCTGCAACTAACTTTATTTGTTGCGGGTTCAAAATTGCATCTTTATGAATATAGGTATAAGATTCTAAAGGCATCTCACGCTTCTCAACCATTTTGGCAATTTCTTTCAGTTTCTTTAATTGTCCTTTTAGGTTTCTTTTTTTAAAGGTTGAAAAATTAAGTTCATCTTTTCCATCCTTTATGTGGTCGTTAAGCCACCAGGCAACAGGCTGCACATTGGCGTACCAAGGGTAAACAGTGCTATCAGAATGGCAATCGTAGCATGAAACTCTAAGAATCTGCTCTACATTTTCGGGTACATCAACTACATTGCATATAAAAGATTCGGTATAAATTTCACCGCTGTTTTTTTCAGGTCGTATGAATTGAATAAAGATAAGTAGCGCCAATAAAATCCATAAACCAATTTTAACTATTTTCATCATTCATATTATTTCAGCAAGTATAAAATATTTTTACAAGTAATTATTCTTGGCTTATTATTGCTACACTATTTTTTTGTTTTACAAATAACACAATCAAACTATGTTGGTTAAAACTTTTGGCAGCGCAGTGTACGGAGTAAGTGCGGTAACCATAACCATTGAAGTAAATATGGGCGAAGGAAATGGAGTAGGTTATTTTTTGGTAGGATTGCCAGACAATGCAGTCAAAGAAAGCCAACACCGAATCGAAACTGCATTAAAAAACAACGGCTACAAATTGCCTCGCCAAAAAGTAGTAATTAATATGGCTCCGGCTGATATTCGTAAAGAAGGTTCGGCTTACGATGCCACTTTGGCAATTGGATTTTTGGCTGCATCCAAACAAATAAAGCAAGAGCAAATTGAAAAATACATCATCATGGGCGAGCTTAGTTTGGACGGATTTTTAAAACCAATAAAAGGCGCTTTGCCGATTGCAATTCAAGCACGAAAAGAAAATTTTGAGGGATTTATTTTGCCAAAAGAAAATGTCCGCGAAGCTGCCATTGTAAATAATCTGAAAGTTTTGGGCGCAACGCACATCAGCGAAATCATTGATTTTTTTAATGGCGATGAAAGTAAATTAGAACGAATAGAAATTGATACCCGCAAAGAATTTGAAACAAATTTAAACAATATCGAAAACGATTTTTCGGATGTGCGCGGACAGGAAAACATAAAACGTGCATTAGAAATTGCAGCAGCCGGAGGGCACAATGTCATTTTAATTGGTCCACCAGGAGCGGGAAAAACCATGCTCGCCAAAAGACTTCCAAGCATATTGCCACCGCTTACTTTGCAAGAAGCATTGGAAACAACAAAAATACATTCGGTAGCTGGTCGATTGCAAAAAGAAACTGCCCTTTTGTACAACCGTCCTTTCCGATCGCCACATCATACCATCAGCGACATTGCTTTGGTTGGTGGTGGAAACAATCCGCAGCCGGGCGAAATTTCTTTGGCTCACAATGGAGTTTTGTTTTTAGACGAATTGCCCGAGTTCAAACGCAGCGTTTTGGAAGTTATGCGACAACCTTTGGAAGAAAGACGAGTAACCATTTCCAGAGCAAAATTTTCAATCGAATATCCTACAAGTTTTATGTTGGTGGCAAGTATGAATCCTTGTCCCTGTGGATATTTTAACCATCCCGAAAAAGAATGTGTGTGCGCGCCCGGAATGGTTCAAAAATACTTAAGCAAAGTATCAGGACCCTTGCTCGATCGAATTGATATACATATTGAAGTAACACCTGTAAATTTTGAGCAACTTACCGATTCTCGAAAATCGGAACTAAGCAAAAACATTCGCGAACGAGTAATTCGTGCGCGCGATATTCAAAGCAAGCGTTTTGAAAACAACAAGGAAATTTACAGCAATGCGCAAATGAGCAGCACACAGGTTAGAGAAGTGTGTCAGATTAATACGATAGCGCAAAATTTGCTAAAAACTGCGATGAACAAACTGCAACTTTCGGCCAGAGCTTACGACCGTATTTTAAAAGTAGCACGCACCATCAGCGACCTTGCAGGAAGCGAAGAAATAAAAACAGAACACCTTGCCGAGGCAATTCAATACCGAAGTTTGGACCGAGAAAGTTGGGGAGGAAAGTAATTGAGATCCTCCGTTTTTCATTTTCGACAATTTAGTGTTGCGCAAGACAAATGTGCCATGAAAATTGGAACCGACAGCATTTTACTTGGCGTATTTGTGAAATGCGAAAATGTAAAAACCATATTGGATATTGGCACAGGAACTGGCATTTTAGCTTTGATGTTGGCACAAAAATCAAGTGCGAAAATTGATGCAGTTGAAATAGACAAAAACGCATCGCTGCAAGCCAAACAAAATTTTGAAAACTCGAAATGGAATGAGCGATTGAACAGTTTTAATTCTTCCATTCAACAATTCAAAACAGATGAGATTGAAAGCTATGAACTCATTGTCAGCAATCCGCCTTTCTATCGTGCCCAAAAAAACATAGCAATAAAAAACGAACAGCGAAGCACTGCAAGACACGACACTGATTTGCCTTTTGAAACATTGTGTGATGAAGTGGTAAATAGATTAAGGATAGACGGATTTTTTTATTTGATTTTACCCGAAACAGAAGCGCAAGAGTTTGTACAAATTGCAAAAAATAAAAAATTATTTTTAGTTGAAAAAATTTCCATTCAACCCAAACCATCCAAACCTGCAAAACGATGGATCATGTGTTTTTCGAAGCTTGAAACAGAAAAGCCGAAATACGAAACATGTGTACTATACAACGAAGACGCATCGCCAACAAACGAATACATTGAAAGAACCAAAGAATTTTATTTGTGGACGTGCCAGCTTATAGAGTAAATTGTACATGCTAGCTGTACTCAGCAAGTACGGATAAAAACCCTGTCATCCTGAGCTTGGCTTTTGTATTCTGTCACCCTGAGCTTGACGAAGGGTTGTTTGATTAGTCTTCGTCAGGCTCAGACTGACTTTTGTATTCTGTCCTTCTGAGTGCAGCGAAGAATCTTCATTTAGATGCTTCACTTCACTCAGCATGACAAAGAGGAAAGCTGCTTCGTCAAGCTCAGCATGACAAAGCCACAGTTCAAAGCACGGACAAAAAACAGCAATGAAAAAAATTTGATTTTTTTAGCAAAGGGTTGCATTTTATTGTAATTCTCCTATCTTCGCGCCTCAATTTTTTTAACAAATAAATAATTTACTATCATGCATTTGACACAAGAATCGAAGCAAGAGATCTTCGAACAACACGGTAAAGCCAAGTCGAAAACCGACACGGGCTCGGCTGAGAGTCAGATCGCTCTGTTTTCAGAGAGGATTAACCACATCACCGAACATTTAAAAATCAATAAAAAAGACTTCTCTGCTGAGACCAGTCTGGTAAAATTGGTTGGAAAAAGGCGTGCCTTACTTAACTACCTGAATCGCAAAGATGTTTTCCGTTACAGGGCAATTATCAAAGAACTTGAGATTCGCAAGTAATACTTTTTCAATAAACCGTATTTAACAAAAAATATAAAAGCAGGGCTAAACTTTTAAAAAGTTCCTGCTTTTGTATTTTTACAAAAACACAAAAAAAATAATTCTCAAAAATCCTGTCACATTCCCATCGTGTGATGCACGGAAAACAATAAAACAAACAGCGTAAAAGATGGGGCTGAAAAAAATAAATTATGACACAAGGAACAATCAAAACTTTCGAAATTGATGGAAAAACGATATCAATCGAAACAGGAAAATTAGCACGTCAGGCAGATGGTGCAGTAGTAATTAAACAAGGCGACACCATGATATTGGCTACAGCAGTATCGTCAAAAGACGCCAAAGAAGATATGGATTTTATGCCACTAACGGTGGATTATCAAGAAAAATTTGCTGCCGTAGGAAGAATTCCAGGTAGCTTTCACAAACGCGAAGCAAGACTTACAGATTACGAGATATTGATTTGCCGTTTGGTTGATAGATCATTGAGACCACTTTTCCCAGAAAATTACCATGCCGACACACAGGTAAGTCTTACGCTTATATCATCAGACAAAAACATAATGCCCGATGCATTGGTTGGTTTAGCTGCTTCAGCTGCCTTGATGGTGAGTGATATTCCGTTCAACGGACCAATTTCTGAAGTGCGTGTTGCGCGAATAGACGGGAAATATGTTATCAATCCATACAAAGACGAATTAGAAAAAGCCGATATTGACTTAATAGTAGCAGGAACCGAACACGATTTAAATATGGTGGAAGGCGAAATGGCTGAGGTTAGCGAGTTGGAAATGTTAGAGGCATTGAAAGTAGCTCATTCGGCTATCAAACTTCAGATAAAAGCGCAGTGGGAACTTTGCGAAATGTTAGGCGGACGGAAACCTGCACGCGAATACAATCACGAACGCAGTGATGAAGCTTTGGAAAAACACATTCACGAATTTGCTTACGATAAAGTGTATGCAGTAGCAAAATCAAAATTGGGAAAAGCCGAGCGAACTGTAGCATTCAAAAAAATTCGTGAGGAATACAAAGCTGGATTGCCAGAAGGAACTGTGTTGGATAAGTTTTTATCAAACAAATATTTTCACCACGTAGAATATGATGCTGTTCGCGCAATGATTATTAACGATCGTGAACGATTGGATGGAAGAAATTTAACACAAGTTCGCCCAATTTGGAGCGAGGTAAATTATTTGCCAGGCGCACACGGATCTGCAGTTTTTACTCGTGGCGAAACGCAATCGCTTACCAGCGTAACATTGGGATCAAAATTAGACGAACAATTGTTGGATGCTCCAATGAATTTTGGATACTCAAAACTTTTATTGCATTATAATTTTCCGGGTTTCAGTACAGGCGAAGTAAAGCCAAACCGTGGACCAGCAAGAAGAGAAATTGGACATGGAAATTTAGCGCTTCGTAGTTTGAAACGCGTGCTTCCAGGTATTCAAGAAAACCCCTATACAATTAGAATTGTCAGCGATATTTTAGAGTCAAACGGCTCGTCAAGTATGGCTACAGTTTGTGCAGGATCAATGGCATTAATGGATGCAGGAATTAAATTAAAATCTGCAGTAAGTGGAATTGCAATGGGATTAATTACAGACGAAAAAACAGGCGGATACGCAATTCTTTCAGATATTTTGGGCGATGAAGATCATTTGGGCGACATGGATTTTAAAATCGTTGGATCGAGCAAAGGAATTGTTGCATGCCAAATGGATATAAAAATAAATGGATTGAAATGGGAAATGGTGGAAGAGGCATTATTACAAGCCAGAGAAGGCAGATTGCATATAATGAACGAGATGAACAAAACCATTTCGGAACCTGCATCAGATTACAAACCTCATGCACCACGAATAGAAACTATTTTTATTGATAAAGAATTTATTGGCGCTGTGATAGGACCGGGCGGAAAAATTATTCAAGGCATACAAAAAGAGACTGGAGCTGTTGTAAGTATTAGCGAAAGCGAAACGCACGGAGTGGTTGAAATTGCATCCAACAATAGAGAAGCTTTGCAAAAAGCTATGGCCATGATTAAAGGAATTGTTACTGTTCCGTTAGTTGGCGAAGTGTACACTGGAAAAGTAAAAAACATAATGGACTTTGGTGCATTTGTTGAATTTTTGCCTGGCAAAGAAGGCTTGCTTCACATCAGTGAAATTAGCTGGAAACGCATTGAAAAAATGGAAGGCGTGTTGCAAACAGGCGAAGAAGTAAAAGTAAAACTGATAGAGGTAGATAAGAAAAGCGGTAAATATCGTTTGAGCAGAAAAGTGCTTATGCCAAAACCTGAATCTACACCAAGAGCTGAAGAAAATAAAGAAGAGAATACAAACTCTCCTGCGTAAAAACAGAATTTCAAGAGTTGTATAATTTAGTACAACTCTTGAAATTTTTTAGTTTGAAAATCCTATTTCAACCAAGCTAATTGTTTGCTAAGAATTTCATTTTCGCGAGCATCAAAATTGCTTTTAGCAAATACATTTTTCATCAAATCTTTGTAAGCAAACTGCGCAGCAAAATAATTTGCTGTTTCGGCTGCAGGATTTGCTAAACGTGAATTGGTGCTGCAAATTGCCTGAAACAGATTTTTAATTACGGCTTCGTCCAAATAATTTATGTTTTTTAAACTTGCAAAGGCATTGTTGCGTGTTCTAAATTCGTAAAACGGACCTGCAAAATAGCTGATTTGGCGTGCGGCATCCGCTTTTTTGATGTTTAAATTTATTGAAATTTCAAGCCATTTTATTTTTACTGAATTATTCATTCCCATTACATTTTTGCTGACATCCAAAAAATTTGGAGCATCGGCTGGATACTGATAACAAAGTTTTTCTAAAGCCACTTTTACTACATCGTAACTGCTGTCGAACAATGCAGTTATGGCTATGTTTTTCCAATCAGAATTGATGCTGCTAAGTTTGTTTAAAATATTTTCGCGGACTGTTGCTTTTGGGTGTTGACTCAATTTTTGAATAGCCGAAATACTTTTTGGATCTTTGTCGTTTATCAATTGATTTACTAGTTCATTGATGATGGCATAATGCTTTTCTTTAAAACTTATTTCAATCAAAATTTCGCGTTTGCTGTTGTAATCTATTTCTTTCATTGCCGCAACTGCATCATATCTGTCAATATAATTTTCAGCGTGAAGCGCTTGTGCTTTTAACTCGTCAAACGACTTTTTAAAACTTACTTGTTTAATGATATTTGAGTTCACATCGAACAATACAAAAGAGATTTTCTTTTTGTTTTTATTGTCAATTTTCAATACTTCAAATTGTCCATTTATCATTTCCTGAACTCGGTCAAAACTTCCATCTTCGTAATGTACTTCAAACCAAATAGGCATTTTAAATATGCCAACAGTTTCGTCTGTTTTCTGCACTTGTTCTACAGCAATTTCGGTTGATCGGCTTCCATCTTGATAGGTTAAATCTTCGTAATGAATTTGAAAATTTGGTTCTCCACCGCGATAAACCCACTCATCAAAAAACCAATCCAAATTCAAACCCAATTTGTCTTTTATGGCTTGTTGCAAATCGTTGGTTTCAACATTTGCGTAGGCATGCGTTTTCAAGTAATGATTCAAAGCGCGTTTCCATTGCTCTTCGCCCAAAACATATTCAAGCATCGAAATAACAGCTGCACCTTTTGGATAAACTCGTGAAGTGCCGCCTTGTGTATGACGTACCGGAAAATTATCTTTTTTTCCTGCTTCAACCGCAGCATTTTGTTGCGATCTGCGTTGCCAGCTCCATTCGTCAATTCCCTCGTTTACTTTCGAAAATTGTTTTGGAAAATAGGTCGCAAAACTTTCTTGCAACCAAGTGTCTCTTCCATCGCGAGCTGTTATAAAATCGCCAAACCATTGATGTGTCATTTCGTGGCAATTCACTCCAATATAATTTCTGTCTTGAAAAGCCCTAGCATCGACATTAAAAAAATCGCCAAAAATAGTTGCTGTGGTATTTTCCATTGCGCCAAAAATAAAATCCTGAACCATTACCTGACTGTAACTTTCCCAAGGATATTTAATACCGGTTTCTTTTTCCAAAAAATCAATCATTTCGGGCGTATAACGATAGGTTGGTTCCATCCTGTTTGCAAACTCTGGGTAGTAGTAATAATTGAGTGGTACAGATCCTGAACTTTTGCTTGAGTAAACAGAATATTTGCCAATGGCTAACATCAATAAATAGCCTGCATGGGGTTTGCTCATTTTGTAATTCCAAGTAGTTGTTCCATCTTTGTTTTCAGTTTTATTTATCAAACTTCCGTTGGATAAAACTTTGTAATTCTTGTCAAAAGTAACTAGCGTTTCGGTTGTAAATTTATCGTTCATTTCATCGTACATCGGTATCCAGTAGCGGTTGTCTATTCCTTGTCCTTGAGTCCAAATTTGTTTTCTTACGGCAAAAGGATTGCTTTCGTTGTATTCTTTTTCGCCAGCTATTGCTGAACTTTCGGCAGGTAAATTCCAACCTATAAAATAAATTCCTTTGCGAGGGCTGGCTTCGTATTCAAAAGTTATGATTCCATTTTCGTCCCATACCAAACTTTTTGAAGGATAAACTACAAGGCCTTGGTTGTTTATTGAATATTTGATGGGTTGATTATTCAGCTTTGCCGAAATTATTTTGATTCCTGGTGCGTCAAAAAATACCGAATCAACTTTTTGTTGTAGCACTTTGAAACTATGCGTAACCAAGCCCTTCACCAAGGATTTTTCGGGGTTGAAACTAAGCGCCACTTTCATGTGAAGTATGTCTAAGGAATGCTCTCTTGAACTTGCATTGTCTTTTAAATACGAGTTGTAATTTACTTGAGCACTAACTAAAAAAGGGATTGCTAGGATTTGAAGGAATAGAAATTTTTTCATTCAACAAATAAATGAAAAGCTATGTCGTAATCAAAAATATATTTTATCAGGATTGTAAATTTTATCTCAACGAAAAATTTTCGCCTAAATACACTTTGCGAACAATTTCATCGTTTGCTAATTCTTCTGCTGTTCCAGATTTCAAAATTTTTCCTTCAAACAAAAGATAAGCTCTATCTACAATGGACAGAGTTTCGTGCACATTGTGGTCGGTAATTAGTATTCCAATGTTTCGATGTTTCAGTTGCGAAACTATTTGTTGTATGTCTTCTACTGCAATGGGATCAATGCCTGCAAAGGGTTCGTCAAGCAAAATAAAACTTGGATTGACAGCAAGCGCACGAGCAATTTCTGTTCTTCGTCTTTCGCCACCGCTCAACACATTTCCTAAGCTTTTGCGTACTTTATGCAAATTGAATTCATTGATTAAAATTTCAAGTCTGTCTAATTGTTCTTGCTTGCTCATCTTAGTCATTTCCATCACGGCTTTAATGTTATCCTCAACACTTAGCGTTCTGAATACAGACGATTCTTGTGGTAAATATCCCAAACCTTTTTGAGCTCTTTTGTACATAGGAAGTGAGGTTATGTCTTTTCCGTCAAGCAACACTCTTCCATCGTCAGGTTTTATTAATCCAACAGTCATATAAAATGTAGTTGTTTTTCCGGCACCATTTGGTCCAAGCAAACCAACACATTCGCCTTGATTTACCTCAATACTTACATTGTTTACAACGGTTCTTTTTTTGTAACGCTTTACTAAGTTTTCGGTTTTAAGAATCATGTTTGATTAAACTAATTTTTTATCAATTATAATGAATTGGATGAACGTATTATTTGTGATCTCTTAAATCTATTAATTCAATTCCGGGATGTTTTTTAATGTTAAATACAAAAAAACCATCAGCGTATTTAATGTTTGGTATTTGGTTGGTAATGCTGTACGTATGGATTGTCCCACTTTTGTCAAACACCATGCTTTTAAGTATTTGTTGATTGTGTTTTTCGACAAACAATTTTATTTTAAAGTACGACTTTTTTTTGTCTTTTGGAGTAAGATCTATGACTGTTAATTCTCGTCCGGCTTCTTTTATATTTTCCAAATGTTTGCAAATAAAACCTTTGTTGTACATCGTAAAAATATCATCGAGTTTTATTGCTCCATTTTTAGGTTTGTAATAGTTAATTTGAACTTCGTTTACTTCTTTGCTATAAGTCCAAATGGTTTTGTTGTCGCAAATAATGGTTTGGTCAGCAATGTCCAATCTGAATTTATTTGATTTAACAATAATTGTCCCTTTTTGTTTCTCATTTATTTTCTCGGCTTTGCTTTCGATGGCATAAATAAAATCGGCTTTTATGGTTTTGAAATTTTTATACCTCTTGCTTATGCGATCTATAAGTTTTTCGGCTTCTTTGTCAGTTTGTGCCGATGCATAAAATGTAAGAAATGATAGACAGATTGTTGTTATTATTTTCACTTTGCAATAATAAGTTTTATGTGTATTTTATTTATTAAATATAAATGAACCAGGAAAAAACTGCTAATACTCATTATTAAAATTCGTGCCAAAATTGTGCGCTTGCGACTTAAAGAAATACTTTTGCGATCGAAAAAGATACACTAAATGAGCACTATTACATTTACAATGATAAAGCCCGATGCGGTTTTGAATGGTCACACAGGAAAAATTATAGATCAGATTATTCAGTCAGGTTTCAAAATCAAAGCGTTGAAATTTACTCGACTAAGCAATGAAAAGGCTGGAGAGTTTTATGATATTCACAAAGAGCGTCCATTTTTTAATGACTTGGTGAATTTTATGACAAGCGGAACAATAGTGGCTGCTGTGTTGGAAAAAGAAAATGCAGTGTTAGATTTTAGAAATATAATTGGTGCAACCGATCCTCAAAAAGCGGAAGCCGGAACAATCAGAAATTTGTACGCAAAATCAATCGATGCAAATGCAATTCACGGAAGCGATAGCGATGAAAATGCTGAGCGCGAAGCAAGTTTTTTCTTCTCAGCTTTCGAAAGATTTTAGTAAAGATTAATTAGCTTTTGTTTTCGTAATAAGGAATTTCGTCATTCGAAATCGTTTCCTTCTGTTCCCAATAATTTAATGTAACTATTTTGCCGCTGTTTGTTTTTAGCAATCTGCCAAAAATTGCATTGATTGAATTGAACATTAAATCTGTAACTCCAACTGTAAATGTTTCTTCTTCGATTATTGGTTGAATTGTCTCTTCAGATTCAGTGGATTCAGTTGCAGGTTTAGCAACTATAATTTTTGCAGGTGGACTTAATGCTATTTGAACTTCATAATTATTATAAGTTAAAATAGTTTTCAAAAAAGCAACTCTTTCTTTTGAAACTTTTTTTTCGACCACTGAGCACTTTATTCCGTTTAACTCTTCAACTGTATGATTTTGATTGATCGCCATTTTTCTGGTTTATATTTCTACTGGGTTAATAGCCAAAACTGAGTTTAAAAATATATTCATAAATTTCGCCATACAAGCCAACAATAATTATTCCGGCTGTGCAAATTAACATGGCAATTTTTGGTAGAATTGGTACGTGTATTTTTTCAATCGCTTGTTCATTTTTATCCATAAAAATGGCTTTAACTAGTATTAAATAGTAATACAATGATATTACCATATTTAAAGCTGCGATGCTAATAAAAAGGTAATTTCCGTTTTGCGCGGCTGACATTATTAAAAAGAATTTTCCGAAAAAACCTGCAGTTGGGGGAATGCCGGCCAATGAAAACAATGCTATTGTTATGGTCCACGATAAAAACGGATTTGATTTGTACAATCCTTTATAATCGCTGATTGTTTCTTTGCCTGTTGTTGAGCTTATAATACTTACAACACCAAAAGCACCAAGATTTGAAAACACATAAATTAAAATAAAATAAATTACAGATGTTGTGCCTAATTGCGAACACCCCGAAATGCCTGCTAAAATAAATCCGACTTGTGCAATGGATGAATAAGCAAGCAGTCTTTTAATATTGTTTTGTCGAATAGCAAATAAATTTCCAATGATCATGGTTAAAACCGAAAGCAGAATAAGCATGTTCTGCCATGCAATTCCTAAGGATTTGAAAACAGTATAAAGTACCGAAACAAACACAAACAAAACAGCACCTTTGGATATTACCGACAAGTATGAAGTAACCGCAACAGGCGAGCCTTCGTAAACATCTGCAGTCCACAAATGAAATGGAACAGCTGAAATTTTAAATGCAAATCCTGCCAGTAAAAGTATAAATGCAAACAGTTGCAAATTGCTTCCGTTTAAATGTTGTGAAATTTCGCTAAGGTTTAATGTTCCACTTGTTCCATACAACAATGAAATACCAAACAACAGCAAACCTGAAGAAAGTGCAGAGGAAATAATGAGTTTAAAAGCAGCTTCTGACGATTGGCGTTTGTGTAAATCAAAGTTTGCTAAGGCTGCCAATGGAATGGTTGAAAGCTCTAATCCAAGATAAAACATCAACAAGTTATTGGATGAAATCATAAAAAACATTCCCAACAAAGTAGATAGCAATAGCATGTAAAATTCTGCAACATGCTTATGATTTTTTAACCAATGGTACGATTGTAATGAGATTAGTAGAGTACCTAAATTTAGTATGTTTTTCTCTAAACAAATAAGAGAGTTTGTTTTAAACATTTCATCAAAAATGATTCCATCAGTATTTAAAACAAATCCTAAAATAAAATTAATCAGCAGTAAAATATTTGCCAGATACAAGAGGTTTTCGTTTTTCCATTCGGTGCTACCAACTTTAATAAAAAGAAAAATAATGATGATGAGCAAAAGCACCCACTCCGATTTCATCAATATTAAAATTTCGTTCATTTTCTTTTTATAATTTAGTTGTTATCCAATTTGTTCCGGGCGAAATTAAATCGATTAGTAAAAATGGAACTATGCCTATAATTACAATTCCTAAAATCAACAATATGGCAGCAAGTTTTTCGTTCCAGCTTGCATCTTTCAATGCATTGAATTTGTTATTTTCTAAATTGCCCATTACTACTTTTCCAATGGCACTCAAAATGTAAACAGCCGTTACAACAATTGATGCACAAGAAAGTATGGTTGCTATTCGATACCAAAGTTCTGAATTCTTCCATGATCCCATAAACACAGTCATTTCGGCAACAAAGCCACTAAATCCAGGCAAGCCAAGCGAGCACAATCCGGCAATTACAAAAACCGATGAAATGAATGGCATTATTTTTAGCATTCCGCCCAATTGCGAAACAAGTCGCGTGTGTGTTCTTGAATAAATCATACCGATAGTAGCAAAGAAAAGGGCTGTCATTAATCCATGAGAAACCATTTGCATAACGGCTCCGTTAATTGCGGTTTGATTCAACATTCCAATTCCTAACAAAACAAATCCGCAATGGCTAACCGAAGAGTAAGCATTGATGTATTTTAAATCGGTTTGCATCATGGTTGCAAATGCACCATAAATTATTGCAATGGTTGAAAGTAAAATGATTGCAGACGAATAATAATGTGCAGCATCGGGCATTAAATACGTAGCTACACGCAAACATCCATAACCGCCAAGTTTCATCGAAATGCCTGCAAGAAACATAGATGCAGCAGTTGGTGCTGATGAATGTCCGTCAGGAACCCAAGTATGAAAAGGAAACAACGCAGTAAAAATTCCAAAGCCAATAAAAGCAAAAGGGAAAAATAATTTTTGGACTTCAAACGAAAGTTTCATTTGCGAAATTTGAATCAAATCAAAAGTGCCTGTATTGAAATAAATTCCAAGCAATCCGACAAAAACTAAAGCGGATCCTGCCATTAGCATCAATGCAAGTTTCATGGCGCTATATTCTTTTTTGCCGCTTCCCCATATTCCAATCAGCAGGTATTTGGGTACAACTGCAACTTCAAGAAAAAAGAAAAGTGTAAATAAATCAAGTGAGATAAAAAATCCGTATGCGCCAACACTAAGTAACATGAGCAAAAAGAAAAATTCTTTGCTCATTCGTTCTTCATTCCACGAAACTAAAATACCAGCAAGTACTACAAATGCAGTTAGCAATATCATTGCAATTGAAATTCCATCGACACCAACATGGTAATTAATATTTAAGGGTGCAAACCACACCAAATTGTTTTCAAAAACCATTTGCGATGTGTTGCCTAAATTTCGCTTAATAGAATAAAAATATAATAATGCAAAGCAAAGCAGAAGTTGAATGACTGCGCCAATAAATGCAAGCATTCGAATTTGTTTTAAGCCATTGCAAAATGGAATTGCAAGTGCAAAAATTAATGGGAATAGTATAAGTAATGATAGATTCATTTTATTTTAATATGTAAATAAACAAAATTGCCAAAGCGGCTATCCCAGCAAAAAAATACAATGCATAATTTTGTACTTTTCCTGACTGAACACCTTTAATTAATTCAGATATTTTTGCTGTTGTTTCTGCCATTAAATTCATCAATCCATCCACAATATTTTTGTCAAACCAAGCTGTGGGTTTTGCAATGAGGGTGTAAATAAATTTATGAGTGATGAACAAATACACTTCGTCAACAAAAAACTTTTTTTGTGCACTCGTATAAAATTTCCCTAAGGATTTGGAGATGATTTCTGGTTCCAAATTTTGTTTTTTGTACAAAACAGAAGCAACAAAAATTGAAATTAGCGATAATGTAACAGGTGTGATTGAAAACAAATAATCGATATGCGAATGAAACCCAATTCCATTGTTAGTTACCAATTCAGAGAAAGGCACAAAACCAACTGCCAATGTGCAAATTCCTAATATGATTAAAGGAATTTTCATAGTTAAAGTTCCTTCGCCATGTTCGGAATGAGCTTGAGATTCTTTGTTCCAGAAAATAGAAAAGTACAAACGAAACATGTAAAATGCCGTTAATGCCGAGGTGATTAATGCAACATAAAACACAAGTTTATTGGAGTTGCTTGCAGCCAACAATATTTCTTCTTTGCTAAAAAAACCTGCAAATGGTGGAATTCCAGAAATGGCTAAACAGGCAATTAGAAAAGTAATGTGTGTAATAGGCATCAATTTTCTTAATCCACCCATGTCTTTCATTTCGTTGCTATGAACCAAATGAATTACAGCACCAGCACCAAGAAATAATAAGGATTTAAAAAATGCGTGAGTAAACAAATGAAACATTGAAGCCATGTATCCTAAACCTTCTTCGCCACCAATTTTTGAAATGCCTAAAGCAAACATCATAAACCCAATTTGCGACATGGTTGAATACGCCAATACTCGTTTTATATCTGTTTGTGTGCAAGCAATAATTGCGGCAATAACTGCAGAAATAAGTCCGGTATACGTTACCGCATCCAATGCAGTTACATCCAATGCAAAAACAGGAAATAAGCGTGCGACTAAAAAAACTCCGGCCACTACCATTGTTGCCGCATGAATTAATGCCGAAACTGGGGTTGGTCCTTCCATTGCATCGGGCAGCCAAATGTGCAAAGGAAACATTGCGCTTTTTCCGGCACCACCTATAAACACTAAAACCAATGCCCAAGTAAGTGCAGTAATTCCAAAAAACGAAGCACTTGTAATGCTTAAAAATTGTGCTGATTGCGGATTGGTTAGTGTTGAAATAAGTGTATTGAAATCTAAAGTTTCGGCATGAAATCCAAGAATTAATATTCCAATTAAAAAACCCAAATCGGCAAATCGAGTAACTACAAATGCTTTTTTACTTGCTGCAATTGCAGAAGCTTTTGTAAAATAAAATCCAATTAATAAATAAGACGATACGCCAACTAATTCCCAGAAAATATATATCTGAAAAATATTTGTCGAAAGAACCAATCCTAACATTGAAAATGTAAACAAAGAAAGAAAAGCATAATACGTTGCAAATCGTTCCTCGCCTTTCATGTATCCTAAGCTGAAAATATGAACCATTAACGACACAAAAGTTACAACTACTACCATCATCATTGAAATTGGATCGAGTAACAATCCCATATCAATACTTGTTGTGGTTGAAAACTGCAACCAGGAAAATTTTAACACTTCAAATTTTTGATAAACGGCATTTACTTTTCCAAAAACAAAAAAATAAGTATAAGCTGCATAAAGCGATAAAACGCATGAAGCTAACAACGAAGTTGTGCCAATGATACCAGATAATTTATTGAAATATTTTTTGCCGAACAAACCTAATAGCACAAAACTTGCAAAAGGCAAAAGTGGAATCAATGCTATGTAATTATTATTGCTCATTCGTACTTAATATTTCATTTCTGATGCATCATCAACATCTATTGATTGATGACTTCGATATAAATTAATGATTATAGAAATTGCAACAGCAGCTTCGGCTGCTGCTATTGTAATGATGAAAATTGTAAAAAATATTCCATCTAAATTTTGTGGATATAGATACTTGTTAAATGCAACAAAATTTATATTTACACTATTTAAAATAAGTTCTACCGACATGAGCATCGTGATCATATTTCGTCTGGTAAATAATCCATACATGCCAATAAAAAACAATGCTGTGCTTACAAATAAAATATGTGTTATTGTTATCTGATTCATTGTTGTCCGGATTTAGATTTCATAGCAATAACAATACAACCAATCATGGCGGCTAACAATAAAACACTCACTACTTCAAAGGGTAAAATAAAACCATGTTCTTGTGTACTTAACATTTGCATTCCAATATTTTTTACGCTTGCATCAAATGTATTTGCATTAGAAATCGCAAAATTATTTTGATAAATAAGCAATGCAGTTAATGCAAAACCAAATGTTACAGATAATACAGAAAAGAAAATTCGTGCCTTGGTTGGTTTAGGCATTTCGTCTCCCGATTTTTGTGTAAGAAAAATGGAGAATATTATCAAAACCACAATTCCGCCAACATAAACTATAATTTGAACTGCAGCAATAAATTCAAGCTGCAACCAAAAATACAATGCTGCAATTCCTATCAACGAAAACAAAAGCCAAATTGCCGAACGAAATATTTTGCGACTTGTTACAGCCAAAATTCCTGTAGTTAGAATAAATGCAGAAATTAAATAAAACAGTATGCTTGATGCGTTCATCATTCAACGCCCTCCCTTAATTTTGAACCTTCGAAATTTAATTTTTTTAACAGCTTGTTTCTATCAAACACGCTGTGCTCAAATGTTTGAGCCATTTTTATTGCGTCAGTTGGACAAGCAACAATACACAAGTTGCACATGGTACAAAGCTCTAGGTGATAAACAAAAGTATCAATGGCTTTTTTCTTTTTCCCTTCAGCGTTTATTTCAAATTTATTTAAGATTTTTATCGTTCCGTTCGGGCAAGCAATTTCACAAGCAGAACAACCTGTACAGGCATGCTCATTGTTTTCATCGTGCAACAAAACTACTTCGCCACGAAAGCGATCGGCCAATTTCAATGTGCTTCTGTTATCAGGATATTGTTGTGTAATTATTTCTTTGTGATGCAAAAAATAATACATCGTTCTTCTCAAACCAATTAGCAATGATTTTACAGCATTGAAAATATCTTTTATATAATTAATTATATACATGTATCTATTTTAAAAATGCCAACCCATTATTGCAGTTAGTGTAATTAACAGCAAATTAAACATACTAATTGGTAGCAAATATTTCCATTCTAAATTCAATAATTGATCAACTCTTAATCGCGGAAAAGTCCAACGAAACCACATCATCACAAAAATTAAAAAAAATGTCTTTCCGAAAAACCATAACGAGGAAGGAATAAAATCCATGATGTGATTAAACGCTTCCCAGTTTCCAATATGAAATGGCATCCAACCACCTAAAAATAAAGTTGCTCCTATTGCGCAAGCAATAAAAATATTGATATACTCAGCTAAAAAAAACAAAGCGAATTTCATTCCTGAATATTCCGTATGAAATCCGGCAGTAAGTTCTGATTCTGCTTCGGCTAAATCAAACGGAGCGCGATTTGTTTCTGCTGTTACTGCAACAAGAAATATAACAAAAGAAATGAGTACTGGTATGTGGCCTTTGAAAACCCACCAACCATTTTGCTGCGATGCGATGATTTCTGAAATTTGTAAACTTCCGGTTAATACAACTATTGAAATAATTGCAAAACCTGCAGACAATTCGTAACTTACTATTTGTGCTCCGCTTCGCATAGCACCCAGCAACGAGTATTTATTGTTGCTAGACCAACCCGCCATTAAAATTCCGATTACAGATATGGATGAAACGGCAGAAACATAAAGTACCCCAATATTGATATCCCAGATTTGAAAGTTTTTTGCAAACGCAATGGGCGCAAGAATTAACATGGCAGCAATCATTACTACAAATGGTGCAAGATTGAATAAAAATTTATCGGCTCCATCAGGAGTTAATCCTTCTTTCAATACCAATTTTAAAGTGTCGGCCAAAGTTTGAAAAATTCCTTTTGGTCCAACACGATTTGGTCCCAATCTGATTTGCATGTAGGCAGAAACTTTTCTTTCCATAAACACTAAAATCAAACCCAACATCGCAAACAATGTAATGGCACATAATCCAACAAGTAAAAACTCGCTAAGCAAAGCGATTGTTGGGTTGAATGTTTCATTCAGCCAAAGATGAATTGATGTTGTTATATTTTCTAAACTAAACATTTTTATCTGTCGATATCAGGAATTACTAAATCCAAAGTCCCCATAATTGCTACTAAATCTCCAATTTTTCCGCCACGTGACATAAAATCTAAAGCTGAAAGATTAGAGAAACCCGGTGATCGAAATTTAATTCTATACGGTGTCGATCCGCCTTCGCTAACAATATAAACGCCAAGTTCGCCACGGGCAGTTTCAACTCGTTGGTAAAATTCGCCTTTTGGTAACTTTAAAACTGCTTTTGTTTTTGCTAAAAATTCGCCTTCAGGAATATTATCAATTAGTTGTTCAATAATTTTTATGGATTGATGCATTTCATTTATTCGAACCATATATCGTGCAAAGGAATCTCCGGCTGTTTCCAATACTTCATCAAATTCTATTTGCTTATAAATTTCGTATGGATATAGTTTTCTAATATCACAACTAACTCCACTTCCTCTTCCGGTTGGTCCAGTGCAACCATATGATATAGCGTCTTCTTTACTTAATATTCCGATGTTTTTCATTCGGTTTTGGAAAATAATATTTCCGGTTACCATCTCATCGTATTCGCCAACTTTCGATTTGAAAAGTTTGATAAAAGCTTTTACGCTTTTTTGAAAATCAGGATGCAAATCATTCATAACACCACCCGGAACAATGTAGTTCATTGTTAATCTTGCACCGCAAGTTTCCTCCATTATATCGTTTATGGATTCTCTTTCGCGAAAGGCATGAAAAAAAGGAGTGAATGCACCCAAATCCATTGCCATGGCTCCCCACCAAAGTTCGTGCGAAGCAATGCGAGTAAGCTCATCCATAATTACTCGAATGTATTGAGCGCGTGAAGGAATTTCAACTTCAAGTCCTTTTTCAACACACAAAGCACAGCCGTGATTATTGATATGAGACGAAAGATAATCCATGCGGCTTGTTGAATAAATAAATTGCCGATACGATAAACTCTCACACATTTTTTCAATTGAACGATGAATGTAACCAAGATGTGGCTCTACTTTTTTTATGGTCTCACCATTTAGTGTAATAACCAAATGCAACACACCATGAGTTGCAGGATGCTGTGGTCCAATATTTATTATAAAATCGCCTTCGGTTACTTTTTCTGCTGTTTCTAACATTAATAAACTCTTCTAATTGAGATTCAAATTCTACAATTGTTTTATAATTTTATCATATTAATTGGGTCATCGTAATCTTTTCTCAAAGGATATCCAACCCAATCATCGGGTAATAATAATCTTCGTAAATCGGGGTGATTTAAAAAAATCACACCAAACAAATCAAACACTTCGCGTTCGAGCAACTCTGCAGTTCGCCAAATGTCACACACTGTTTCAATCTCAGGATTTGTTCTATCTAGTATTGATTTTACAACTATTGAATGTCTATGCAAGGTTGAACTTAAATGAAAAACCATAGTTAAATGTGTTTTCCAATCAACACAAGTCAAGCAAAACAAATAATCAAAATCTAAACCTGAAGTAGTACGAAGTTGAAGTGCAAATTTTTTCCAATCTTTAGCATCAATAAAAATAGTTAACCATTCGCCATCTTCAAAAGTTGCTGTTGGATAAAATGCGCTTATGTTGGTTTTTAAATCTTCTATTTCCATTCAACTAAATCAGTTAATTTTTGGAGTTGTTTTTAACTTGTAATTTTTAATTCTTCTTTAATCTGCTCTCTTGTTAATCCGCTTTTAATTTTTTCTTGTAAAGTAATCAAAGCGTGTAACAATGCTTCTGGCCGTGGCGGGCAACCAGCAATGTAAACATCAACAGGAATCACATGGTCAGCACCTTTAACAACCGAATATGTATTGTAAAAAAAAGGTCCTCCACTAATGGCACATGCACCCATTGCAATTACATATTTTGGGTCGGCCATTTGGTCGTATAATCTTTTTAAAACAGGCGCCATTTTATTTACAATTGTTCCGGCAATGATTATTACATCAGCTTGGCGCGGTGTTGCCCTTGCTACTTCAAATCCAAATCGCGAGAAATCATATTTTGCAGATGCTACTGACATCAGTTCTATTCCGCAACAACTTGTAGCAAATGTTAAAGGCCAAAGCGAATTGGAACGTGCCCAATTAATAACTTCATCTAATTTACTTACAACAATTCCTCCTCCTGGCGTGTCGTGAATTTGACCAGGAAATGAATTTTTGTTGTTCGTGTTTTTTTCTTCAATCATTTTTTAAAAATCCAAATTAGCAATTTGATTTGTGATTACATCCACTTCAATGCGCCTATTTTATGTGCGTATAAAAATCCCATAAACAGTATGAAAAGAAAAATTAATATTTCTATCAGTGCCGGCATTCCAATTTGTTTTACAACTACAGCCCATGGATACATAAAAATCAACTCGACATCAAAAATTAAAAAAACAATGGCAAATAAATAATACCCAACATTAAATTGACTCCAAGTGGTTCCTTTAGTTGCAACTCCACACTCGTAAGGTTCTCCTTTTTGACTATTTACAGATCCTTTCACTAAAAATTTAGCGACTAAAATTCCTCCTGCAGAAAATACAATGGCTGAAATTATTAATACAAGTAATGACGCTGCGCCCATTAATTTCTAGTTAAATAGTTAGACTGCAAATAAAGTGCGTAAACCACAAAAATAAAGCAAGAGACAGTAAGTGTGGATAAAATAAAAATCATACAAAATATTTTGATAGTTGAGTAATTGATTTTTTGTGTCAGCAATCCAAACGGATTGGAATACAATAAATATAGTTTTGGTGTACTAGTACAAATTGTTAGATTGCAAACCATTATAAATAAATCAAATGAAGAGAATTCTTACCAGTACAATTTTTGTAATGCTTTTAAGTAATGTGTTCTCACAAAGAAGCGATTGTTCGGTTTATCCTTATCCAAATACGTCCATTCAAAAAGACGGAAGCAGTATTACTTTAGTTGGGTACGGAACTGAATCGGAACATTATGTAGAAACAACTGAAGGATTTACTGTTTTGTTAAATAGCAATGGAATTTATGAATTTGCGAAATACGATGAGAAAGGAAATTTGGTTCCTAGCGGAGTAAAAGCAGCGTCAGGAGTAAAAGCATTGGGAAAATCAACAGTAGAAAAACACTTAAGATACAGCAAACAACAACGTGCAATTTTAGCCGAAACCTTTGCTCAGTTAAGTGAAATTAGCGCAAAAAAATCATTAGGCAAAGCAGGACCGCAAGGATTTCCTACAAAAGGAAATCGTAAAGTGTGTGTATTGTTAATTCAATATCCTGATCTACTTGCTTCGGTTTCAAGAAGTGTATTTGAAAATCTTTTCAATCAACTAAATTATAATAACACAGGAAGTTTTAAAGATTACTATCAAAAAGCAAGCTACGGGCAACTCAATCTTTCAATCGATGTATTTGGTTGGTTTACTTCTGTTAATGGATATAAAACGTATGCTTCAAGTTCGCGAAGTTTGGCAGTTAGAGCAGTAACACAAGCCGATTCGGCAGGCGTTGATTTTTCGCAATACGACAACGATAACAATGGCGAAGTGGATGGTGTAATGATATTGCATTCAGGAATTGGTGCTGAAGAAGTTTCTGCGCCTAATTCATCAGATTATATTTGGTCGTACCGATCAAATTTGGGCAATCAAGCGGTAAATACAAACGACACTGTAAAGGTAAATTCGTATTGTATGTTTCCCGAAAAACGCTACAGCGGTGGTTTGTACCCAACTGTAGGAATTGGTGTAATGTCACATGAATTCGGACATTTGTTAGATGCACCCGATTTATACTCAGTAGCTGGAAATGGTGAAGGTGCTGGAAATTTTTCGAACATGGCAGGCGGGCCGTGGCTTAATAGCGAAAAAACACCTTGCATGCACGATGCGTTTATCAAAATAATTTTAGAGTGGCATACACCAACTTTGATTTCTCAAAACGGAACCTATACTATAAAAAAATGTGCAGCAGATAGCAATTTTAGTTACAAAATAGCTACTACAAAAGTCAACGAATATTTTTTACTTGAAAACAAACAACCTCGCGGATTTGATAAATTTGTTCCTGGACGAGGATTAGCAATTTGGCATATAAACACAAATACTGCTGGATTGTTATCGGCCAAAGGAAACAGTGCTAATAATGACACTTCAAAATATGGAGTGGGATTAGTTCAGGCAGATGCTCAACGACACCTTGAAAGAGAAATTAACCGTGGCGATGTTGGCGATTTGTATCCCGGAAGCAGCAACAATCGCAGCTTTACATCTGCTAGCATTCCAAGTTCAAATTTTTATCCTGCTTCGGGAGGTGGAATTAGATTACCAACCAATGTATCAATTTCAAACATTACAATAAACCCCGATAGCTCAATTACCTTTACATTCGGTAGTATTGCATCAGCAGATTTTTCAGTTCCTTCGATTTCTGGTTGTGTTCCTTATAAAGTTACATTTAATAATACCTCTGTTTTTGCTAATAATTATCGTTGGAATTTTGGAAATGGAAACACAAGTACGCAGCAAAATCCATCGTATACTTTTACACAAGCAGGTTCATACGCTGTTGTTTTATATGTTTTGGATTCGGTTGGCAATGTGCTTGATTCTACAACAAAAACAATTCTTGTGTCTGAAAGTCCATCGGCAACTTATTTAGTTTCAAGAGGAGATAGCAATACATTTACTTTTAATACAACTTCAACAAATACAGATTATGTAACCTGGAAATTTGGCGCAAGTCAATCTTCTTCGGCACAAAATCCTACTGTAACTTTTACTGGAACAGGATCGCTTGCATTTAAGTTAATCGCGTATAAATCCATTTGTACAGACACCGCAGTTGGTTCAATTGATTTGTGGGCTTTGGCGGTAAATAATTTGGACGAAAATTGTATAAACGATGCAGTTGTTTATCCTAATCCATTTGAAGAAAATACAAGCATTAAATTTAATTTAAGCAAACAAGCCGATATAAAAATTTCGCTAATAAATATTTTAGGCGAAAAAATTTGGGATCAAAATTATTTGAATTTAACAAGTGGAATTAATCAAATCGCACTGACAACCGAAAGGATGAAAGCGGGTATTTATTTTGCTGAAATCAGCATTAATAATTCAATTGTTAAAACAATAAAATTGGTAAAAAGTTTTTAACCCAATTTCATTAAGGCATTTTTGCTGATGGTTTAAATCTATCAACTTACTTAGATGCTCAAAAATATTTTCAATTTATTTTACCCCGAAATATGCATTTGTTGCAATAAGAATTTAGTAAAAACCGAAAAGCATATTTGTTCTGATTGTTTAGTTGGGTTGCCATATACGCAACATCATAAAAATTTGGACAACGACTTAATCAAAATCTTTTGGGGAAGAACAATTATTCAATCCGCCTGTTCGCTTTTTTATTATCGTAAAGGCGGTGTTGTACAAAAAATTCTTCGTGGAATAAAGTATCAAGATAACAAAGATGTTTCAACTTATCTTGGTAGGTACTTTGCCACAATATTGAAGGATACAGTTAAAGAAAAACAAATAGATGCAGTTGCTGCTATTCCATTACACAAAAGCAGAATTCGAAAACGCGGATACAATCAAAGCGAGTTGATAGCACAAGGCATGGCCGAGGTATTGCAAATTGAATCGTGTAGTATGAATCTTAAACGCGTAATAGCAACCAAAACACAAACGCAAAAAGGAAGAATTGATAGATTAGATAATGTAAGCAATATTTTTAGTGTGTCCAATTCAAACGTACTAAAAAGCAAACACATTTTATTAGTTGATGATGTGATTACAACTGGGGCAACAATTGAATCCTGCGCAAACGAAATTTTGAAAATTGAAGGATGCAAAGTCAGTATTGCAAGTTTGGCTTTTGCAAAAAACTAATTCCTTCCATTGTTGAGATTAAATTTGATAGAGTTAAAAAAAAACTATTTTCGAAAAAAATATACCCTATGAAATTAAACCTACTAGCGTTTTTTTGTTTTTTTATTTCAACCCATTTATTTGCGCAAACAGTTGTAACTGGAGTGGTTTCAGACTCCAAAACCAACGAAAAATTAATAGGTGTTTTTGTAAACGTTAAAGGAACTAACAACGCAGTTACTACAGATTACGAAGGGCAATTTTTATTAAAAACAAATCAGAATTTGCCGCTTGTTTTATTAATCAAATACATTGGATATCAAGAAAAGGAAATTAGCATTGAGAGTGTAAAAACGCCCTCACAGATTAAATTACAAAAATCAGAAAAAGTACTTAAAGAAGTTATTGTAAAAGACAGTAGAATTAGCGAAAGACAAAGGCAAAATCCATTGACGGTTGAAACGATGGATGCTTTGGCAATTAAACAAACACCAGCAGCAAATTTTTACGAAGGACTTGCACACTTAAAAGGAGTTGATTTAACATCAGCAAGCATTGGTTTTAAAATTATAAATACACGTGGATTTAATTCTACTTCACCGGTGCGCAGTTTGCAATTAATTGACGGAGTTGATAACCAAAGTCCGGGTTTAAATTTTTCATTGGGTAATTTTTTAGGCGCATCAGAATTGGATGTCCAAAAAGTAGATTTAGTTGTAGGTGCAAGTTCAGCGTATTACGGACCAAATGCGTTTAACGGAGTAATTAGTATGTCAACCAAAAATCCATTTGTTCATCCTGGATTGAGTGCTCAAATAAAAGTTGGCGAAAGAAATTTAATGGAAACATCCATTCGTTGGGCACAGGTTTTTAAAAACAAAAAAGGCGAAGATGTAATGGCATACAAGTTAAATATTTTCTACATGAAAGCGTATGATTGGAATGCCACCAATTACAATCCAACAGCTCAATCTCCGGTTTTTGGTAACAATCCCGGAATGTATGATGCGGTAAATAAATATGGCGATGAGTATTCAAATCCAATTTTTCGCAGTCAGTTGTCAAACCTAACGTATGTTGGACAAGGATATTTTCTTCGAGATGGTTATCAAGAAAAAGATTTGGTGGATTACAATTCGAAAAACTTAAAAGTGAGTGGAGCGCTTCATTATAAAATTTCGGAAAAGGACGAATTTATTTACACCTCAAGTTTTGCTAGTGGAACTACAATTTATCAAGGCGACAATCGTTTTAGTTTGAAAGACATTATGTTTTTTCAAAACAAGTTTGAATTAAAACGCGAAGGCAAATATTTTATTCGATTGTATGCAACAAATGAAGATGCGGGAAAAAGCTACGATGCATACGCAACAGCTTTGATTTTACAAAATTCGGTGAAGAAAGATTTTGATTGGGGAAAAGAATACAGCGGCTATTTAACTGGAACTATTGGAAGTTATATAAACAGCACTTGGTATCCGCAAAACCATGGTGCGGGATTGAGATTAGACACCATTCCGGGCGATAGAAGGCTTGCATTTATTGAAAATTATTGGAGAACAATATTTGCCGATTCCTTAGTAAAATACCACGACAAAGCTCGGCTAAGAGCAAACTCTGAAACAACAAATGGATTATCAAGATTGATACCAGGCACAGCGCAATTTGATTCGGCATTTGCGTATGTTACTTCAAGAACAAATCGCGAAGGCGGATCTAGATTTTTTGATCAATCTGCCTTGTATCATTTGGCAAGCGAGTATCAATTCAATCATAGAAATTATGATTTTAAAGTTGGAGGAAACTTTCGTTTGTATGCGCCTTTTTCAAAAGGAACTATATTTTTAGATACGGCAGTCAATCAAAGAATTTATAATCGCGAAGTTGGAATATATGTCGGAGTAGAAAAAAAGTTTTTGGAAAATAAATTGAAGTTGAGCATGACAATCAGAACGGATAAAAACGAAAATTTCAATTCCAAAAGCATCAGTTTTGACGAAACAAAAACAACTGTATCGCAAAGGCAACTTGATCCAACAATTTGGCTTTGGTCTCCAGCAATTTCCGCAGTTTATTCAAAAAACGAACATGTTTTTCGTGTTTCTATTTCATCGGCATTGCGCAACCCAACCCTGACAGATCAATACATTAATTTAAATGTTGGTAGAGCAACATTATTAGGAAACTTAAATGGGTTTGATAGCTTGGTTACTATCGAATCTTTAATTTCTGCATTCAATGCTGGAAACAAAACTTCATTGAATTATTTTAGTGTAGCAGCAGTAAAACCTGAACAAGTAAAAACGATTGATTTGGGATATCGAGTAGCAATCAAAGAAAAATTATTTGCCGATATCAGTTATTATTATAGTTGGTATCAAAATTTTCTTGGCTATAAAATCGGAGCAGTAGTTGATTGGCCAGGAGTAATTGTAAACGATGTAAAAGTATATCGAGTTACAGCCAATTCAGCTGATTTGGTAACCACACAAGGATTTAGTTTGGGCATCAATTATTTTTATAAAAAATATTTAGGATTTGTTGCAAATTATTCATGGAATAAACTTGACAGACAAGGTTCGTTAGATCCATTGATTCCTGCCTTTAACACACCCGAACATAAATACAATTTTGGTATCAATGGAAGAGATATTGCTTTAGGAAATTCACCATTTTGGGGATACAGCATAAATTGGAAATGGCAACAAGGATTTATGTACGAAGGATCGCCACAATTTACGGGCGAAGTTCCATCTTATAGCATGTTAGATGCCCAGGTAAACAAAAAATTTTCTGATGTAAATTGCACGGTGAAAATCGGAGCTAATAATCTACTCGATAATTTGGTTTTTCAAGTTTGTGGAGGCCCTTTTGTTGGTCGATTAGCTTATATTTCAGTAGTATTTGAATTTGATAAATGGAAATAAAAAGCAAAAAAAAACAACATTTTGTTTTGGATTTCCTAAATTTTGTCTTAATTGCCCAAAGATTTAAACCCAAATGAACATGAAAAAATTACTATTACAAGTATTTGCTATTGTTACAACAGTTGCAATAGTTAACAAGGCATCAGCGCAAGTGCGTTACCTTGACCCAGTATTTAGCTCAGTGAATAAAACATCAAACATTGAGTATGATTCAAACCGTTCCCTCAATATTTTGTACGGAACACCTTATCCAATCGGTAACCAACCTTTTATCACATTTAAACTTAAATGCGATATTTATGAGCCAGCTGGAGACACAGTAACAAATCGCCCATTAATCATAATGCTTTCAACGGGCAGTTACCTTCCACCTATTATTAATAGACAGACAACTGGTTCAAAAGACGATAGCAGCATTGTTGAAATGTGTACTCGGTTTGCACAAAAAGGATATGTTGTTGTTGCTATGAATTATCGTTCTGGTTGGAATGCAGCCACTACCGTTCAGGCAGATGCGGCTGAGCAACTTATTAAAGTTACTTACCGTGCATTACAAGATGTAAGAAACTGCGTACGATTTATGAAATCAAATGCCTCAACTTATAAAATTAACACCAATAAGATTTGTGTTGGTGG